>NZ_FLQY01000040.1 GCF_900089945.1 Candidatus Propionivibrio aalborgensis
CAAGCTGACTGCGCAGCGCCAGGCTTGAAGCGCGCATAAGTTCGCGTGTCTGGGCGTCTCCGGAACTCATCGTCAAGGCGATCTGCTGGCCCTGGAGCCTGATCTGTGCGTCGATCTCGCCAAGATTGGGCAGAGTCAGGTGTACCCGCGTCGTCCACTTTGGGGCTGTCTCTTCGTTCTCCAGGTCCGGACGAGCGGCATCCTCATCGATTTCCCAGCGCATATCCTGACCCGGCCAGACCTGCCCCTGCCAGGAAAAGTTTTGTGTCGCCAAAGCTTCCAGTTGCTGCTGCACGAGGAGATGTGCTTGCGGGGCGACCAGTTGTGCTGGCGCTTGGGCTGGCGATAGGGTTGCGCTCGTCTTGCCGCCATCGACGGTGCTGCCCTGTGTTTGCGCAAGGTCGGCGGCAAGGCGTGATGCTGCCGGTGGCATACCAGCGTTCGGCACCGCGGCTTTCGGCTGTGCCGTGCTGGCCTGCTCTTCAACAGAGGCTGAGGCGAACGCTGCGGGTGAAGACAGCTTGCCCTGCGGTTCCTGGAGCAGTGCCGCTTTCGTAAAACGGCCTTCGACCCATTCCGCCTGATGCGATTCGTAGAACATGCCACTTTGTACGATGGCTTGTTTGAGCAATGGCAGCAAGTTCTGTGCATTGGTGGGTGCGTTGCTGATCGGCTGATTTGCGTTAAGAGGCAGCGCCTGCTGGCTGCCTTTGGCGTCGCGGGCTGCGGAAAAAAGCGTGCCGATCAACTGGCCGGTTCGACTCAGCGTGGCTGAAGCCGATTCGGTCGTTGGCTTGCCACCTTCGCCTTCCCGTCGTGAGGCAACGGCCAGCGTCAGTTTGCCGTCGGACTCGGTGACCTGGAGTTCGAGTGCATCGCCGCCTTTGGCAGAAAAGGGCAAGGCCAGCGTAATGCTGCGCTGGTTGATCAGGGCGCGATACGTTCCATTGGGCAGCAGGGACTGAATCTCGGCCATGATCTTCTGACCGGCGACAAGTCCGGGAAGCTTGTCGGCAATCTCCTGCGACGGAGCGACCGGACGCAGTGCCGGGTCGGCGGAAACCTGCATGCGGCTGGTGACGTCGGCGGGGATCATTTCATGTCCCTAGGATGTGGGTTCGCGCAGCAGAACACCCAGAGCCTTGTGCTGCGCTTCCATGAGAGGCAGGGTTTTTGCGTCCAGTTGCTGGCAGCGTTCAATGATCGTCCGCGCGTGTGCTTGTTCATCGGGAGGCAGCGTTGCACCCAGGTCAGCAGGCAACTGGCCCACGAGTACGCCGCGTTCTTCGCCGATCTCTACCAGCGTTTCCCATTCTTGCGCTACTGCCGCGCCGGCCATGGCTTCGGAAAGCTTAAGAAAATTCTCCAGCGTATCTAGTGTCCGGCTCATGCCACCGCTTGTTGTTCGGGGGCGATGCCCCTCCAGGCGGAATGAATCTCTTCGAGCAAGCCGGAGACTTCTTCCAGTGCCTTCAAGTCGTTTTTTGTATTGGCATTGAGCAGTCGCAGCACCATGTAGTCGTAGAGGGCTTCGAGACGGATGGCCAATTCGCCCCCTTTTTCTAGATCCAGGCTTGCCTTGAGGCCGTTGCTGATGATGTCGATGACCTTGGAAATTGACTCACCCTTGGTGGCGATCTGATGTTGTTGCATGGCAAGTCGAGCGGTGCCAATTGCCGCCTGCGCTCCAGAAAACAACAGGAGTATCAACCCGTGCGGGTCAGAAGCCTCGACGGCTACATCCAAGCCGACTTTTCGATACGCTGAAATTGCGTTACGTTGATTGCCTAGCATCCAAAGCCCCTAAACATTACGTGCTGCTGATAGTCGGTAGGTTGGCGAGCTGTTGCGTCAGGAAACTGCTGGTCTGGGATAAGCCCGATATCAGTGTGTCCAGTGCGGTGAACTGTCTGCGATAACGGGCTTCAATCTGCGTAAGCCGTTTTGCAACGACTTCTTCCTGTTGGGTAATGCTCTTGATCGACGCATTGAGGCCGTCGGTGCGGGCGCTGAGGGTTCCGCCAGTGCCGATCAAACCGTCGGTGGTCGTTTTAAATGCGCTGCCATAGGCGGCGACCAGATTGGCCACGCCGTTAATATCGCTGCTGATCAGCGATGAAAGTTTGCTCGAATCGACAGCCAGTGTGCCGTCTTTCTTCAGGCTGACGCCAATGTCCGAAAGCCTTTGCAAGGCTTCACCATCAACTTCAGAAGGTATGGTCCCAATCAGCGTGCGCAACTGGTTTTGTGCCGAGCGCAGGGTGCTGTCGCCATTGAGCGTGCCGGCCACCTTGGTGGCCGCGTTGTAGCTACCCAACGTGGTGGCTGTGGCGTTGAAGTCGTTATACGCCTTGACAAAGGCATTGACTGCCGTGGAGAGGCTGGACGTGTCGCGTGTCACGGTGAGCGTGGTCGAACCGGCCTTCAGCAGATTCAGCGTGACGCCGCTGATCGTCGAGGAAAGCGTGTTGCTGGCGCTGGTAACCGGGATGCCGTTGATGTCCAGCGTGGCGCTGCCTGCCACCACGGATTCCGTCCAGCCATTATTTGGCCCCGTGCCCGTATAGTCGAATGGACCGCCAGCCCAACCTGTGCCGCTGCCGACGTCGCTACCAGTGATGGTGATGGTATTGGCGCTGCCCGTATCGTTTGCCGTCAGCACCAGATGTTCCGTCGTGCCGTCATTGATGATGCTGGCGCTGATGCCCGATGCGGCGTTATTGATCGCCGTGCTCACGTCGGCCAAAGTGGAACCGGCGGCAATGTTTACATTGACGGCCGCCTCTGTGCCTACCTGGATGCTGAGCGTGCCCGCGTCGGCCGGAACGGTGATGCCCGACTTACGAATCTGTTGCGCGCTGGCCAGCACGATGTTGCTCAAGCTGTACGAACCGGCAACCGCGCCAGAAGACGTTGTGGCCGTTGCAATCGACGTGTCGGCCAGTGTCGCATTGAATGCGCTGAATTTTTGTAATGCTGTAGTCCCTGTGGTGGGTACCAGTGCAGTAGCGGTGGTTTGCAGGGCCGAGATCGCACCTTTTAACGATCCGAGCGCGGTGATTTTTGTCTGATACGCGGCTTCCTTTGCTTTCAACAACGTCAGCGGGCGCTGCTCAATCGACATGAGCTGAGACACGATGCTGTTCACATCAAGGTTCGAGCCTAGGCCGGGCGAAGAAATTGCCATGATGTTCTCCTACATACCTCTGCGTGAGGAGCAGATAGACCAACCCTCACGCCAATTTGTCAATGCGAGGCGTTCAGGCTTTTTGATTGAACAATAAGCCCTTAATACTATCAAGCGCCTTGGCAATAGCAATCATTTCTTCGGAAGGGATTTGACGGATCACTTCCCCGCTTTCGCTGTCGACGACTTTGACCACCACTCGGTGGATATCCTTATTGACGCTGAATTCAAGTTTGCCGTTAAAGGGTTGTATGTATTCCCGAACGCTGTTAACCGCTGCTTGCACTTGTTCTTGACTGATGGGTTGCGCAGGCGGCGTGGGCACAACAGACGCGGCGGCACGCGGTACGACGCTGGCTTCAGGGTTATTTTGAAGCGTTGGTGAAGCACTGATTGACTGGATGCTCATGTGACACTCCTCCTTCATACGGCGTCGGGGCGCGATAGCATCGCCGCTACCACGCCCCAGTATTGCCGCTTGCTATGGATGCCCGCTTAGCCGCGGAGCAGCGCGAGTACGCCGGCCGGCAGTGAGTTGGCTTGTGCCAGAATTGCCGTACCGGCCTGTTGCAGAATTTGACCCCGAGTCAGAGCCGCAGTTTCCTGAGCAAAGTCGGCGTCCTCAATACGGCTGCGTGATGCCGAGAGGTTCTCCCCAGTTGTCTGCAAGCTCGTGACCGCAGAGGCGAAGCGATTCTGGTAGGCGCCAAGGCTAGCACGCGAGGTGTTAACGGTGCTTAGGGCGGCATCGATGATCGACAGGGCTGCGGTGGCGCCAGCGGCGGTCGTCAAATCCAGCGAGGACACGCCAGCACCGACCGTAGCCGTTGCCGCAGTTAACCCAATGGCGCCGCCGATAGCGGCTGTCTGCGTGCCGCCAAGGGTGATGCCTGCGGAAGAGCTGGACGACAAGTTGATCGACGAATGGGTTACCGCAGCGCTAAGGCCGCTGTCGCCGGTCGTGGTGACCGCAACCTGGATGTTGCGGCCGTCGGCAGCGGCGAGCGTATAGACTGCTCCCGAGGCGGTTGCCGTGACCCCGGTCTGTGCGCTTACCGCGTTGATGGCTGCGGCCATTTCCGACGCGGCTACAGTTGCGTTGGCCGAGAGGGCCACGGCGCCAGCGGTGCCGAGCAAGACACCATTGATCGCCGCACCGACTGTATCTGCTCCTACCGCCGTAGCCGTAACGGCCAGCGAGGTGGCGTCAACGGTTGCCGTGACGTTGGTCGAGCCTTGTACCGCGTTGATGGCTGCCGCTTTGGCAATTGCACTCGAAGTCGCTTCACTCGACGAGACACCGTCGGAACTCGACGCGCCAACGTTGATTCCGTTGATTACCAGACCACCGGTGGTCAATGCAGTACTCGTTGTTGCCGTGAGCGCGTTAAGGGTTGTCGAATAGCTCGATCCAGAGCCAACTCCCAGCGAATTGGAGCGGGCACTCGAGATTGACGTGATCGCGATTGTCTCGCCGGCGTTGGCGCCGACCTGGAAAGTCTGTGCTGTAAACGTTCCGTCGAGCAGTTTGACGCCATTGAACGCTGAAGTACCTGCGACGCGATCAATTTCGGCGATCAACTGGCTCGCTTCGTTATTCAGCGCAGCACGATCCGAAGCGCTATTAGAGGCGTTGGCGGCCTGAACACTCAGCTCACGAATGCGTTGCAGGTTAACGGTTACTTGTCCGAGGTCCCCTTCGGCCGTCTGTGCCAAAGAGATCGCGTCATTCGCATTTCGCGCCGCCTGATTTACACCGTTTATCTGCGAGGTGAAGCGAGCGGCGATCGCCAGACCGGCAGCGTCGTCCTTGGCGCTGTTGATGCGCAAACCGGAAGAAAGGCGTTGCAGCGCAGTCGTTAACGAGTTTTGCGACGTGTTCAGGTTGCGCTGTGCATTGAGTGATGCGATGTTGGTGTTGATGTATTGGGCCATTTTGTATCTCCTGATCTAAATTGTCTCTGGGTTCCCGTTTACTTGCCTCGCAGCGTTCTGCCGGCCCATCCTTCGTTGTGAATTGATAACTTACGACTTCATTTACGACCGGTTTGAGGAATACTTTAGAAGTTTCTTCCAGCAGGCCGCGTAAGCCTGTAACGGCTATTCTCGCGAGGGCTTGAGGGGTATCGCGGGCGAACGAAGTCGGGGGTAGGGCGGAAGGAGGGGCTACCGTGCGGCGCAAGGCGCGACGGTCGATCGAGCGATAAGCTGCCGTCGTGATCTACACGCTCTAGATGTGGTGGAGTTGGGTACTCAGCGTACGCCAAAGATTGCGGGGTGTGGCATCACGGCATCGCATCGTATTGATGCCGGAGGGTTGTTGATTGTTGACTGCCTGGGGAAAGCAGTTCGGAGTGCAGTGTTTCTTGTGGTCAGCCTTGGGGAACGGTTTCGGCAAATGCCGGGCGCAGCATCAGTTTGGCGTACAGGCGGGCAAGGTTGGGATGCTTTTCGCCCCAGGTGATCTCCGGGAAGCGGAAAGCGAGGTAGCCAAGCGCGCACCCGGTGGCGATGTCGGCCAACGTGAAGTGCGTGTTTGTACACCAGCCATTTTCGCCCAGATGTTCAGACATGTAATCGATGCTGCGGTTGATTTTGCTTTCCTGTCGGGCGATCCAGTCGGCTCCTTGCTCTTTGGCAGGGCGCTTCTTTTCCAGAAATATCAGCGCTGCGGCATCGCACAAGCCGTCGGCGAGCGCTTCCCAGCGCTTGACTTCCGTACGTTCACGATTCTGTGCGGGCATCAATTTGTTGTTCGGAGCGACGTTGTCAAGGTATTCGGCGATGACCCGTGAATCGAAGAGAACCGTCTCATCGTCCAGCACCAGCACCGGAATTTTTCCCAGGGGGTTGATATTGGGAACATTCGTTTCGGGCGTCCACGGGGAGTCCAGCGCGAAATCGTATTCGATTTTCTTTTCGGCCAGAACGATGCGCACCTTGCGAACAAAGGGGCTGGTCAGTGATCCGATAAGCTTCATTGGCTTCCCGCGGGTGAATAATTTGACCGGATTATAGCATCTCCACTTCGATCAATTTACCGGAGTTTTACCGGGCGGGTAAAATAGCGCGCTTACCGTAAAGGATGCGTTCAATGACTTTCAATGCCCTCACGTCGCTTTCACCACTCGATGGCCGCTATGCCGGCAAGGTCGATGCATTGCGCGCACAGTTCTCGGAATTTGGCCTGATACATCGTCGTCTGCAAGTCGAAATCGGCTGGCTCAAGGCATTGGCTGCGGAGCCGCATTTTGCCGAGATTCCGGCTTTTTCTCCGGAAACCGTGGCGATGCTCGATCAGCTGGTTGCGCGCTTCGAACCGCAACAGGCCGCCGAGATCAAGGCGATCGAGGCGGTCACCAACCACGACGTCAAGGCGCTCGAATACTGGATCAAGCAGCAGTTGGCGAACAACTCCGAGGTCATGCAGGTTTCGGAGTTCATCCACTTTGCCTGCACTTCCGAGGATATCAACAATCTCTCGCACGCCCTGATGCTCAAGGCGGCACGCGACCAGACGATGCTGCCGATGCTCGACAGGGTGGTGGCGTTCCTTCGGAAACTCGCGCACGAACATGCGGATGTGGCGATGATGGCGCGGACGCATGGGCAGCCCGCGACGCCAACCACGCTCGGCAAGGAAATGGCCAACGTCGTGCATCGCCTCGAACGTGGCCGCTCGCGCATCGCCGGAGTCAGTCTGCTCGGCAAGATCAATGGCGCGGTCGGCAACTACAACGCCCACCTTGCGGCCTATCCAGGCTACGACTGGGAGAGTTTCGGCAGGCGTTTTGTCGAAAGCCTGGGGCTTGAATTCAATCCCTACACGATTCAGATCGAGCCGCACGACGCCATGGCCGAACTGTTCGATGCCTTTGCTCGCGTCAACGCCGTCATGCTCGATCTGGATCGGGATCTCTGGGGCTATATCTCGCTGGGTTTCTTCAAGCAGAAGCTAAAGGCTGGTGAGGTCGGTTCTTCGACCATGCCGCACAAGGTCAATCCGATCGACTTCGAAAATTCCGAAGGCAACCTTGGGCTGGCCAACGCGCTGCTTGGACACCTTTCCGAAAAGCTGCCTGTTTCGCGCTGGCAACGCGATCTGACCGATTCCACGGTGTTGCGCAATATGGGTGTGGCCCTGGGTTATACCTTGCTGGCGTATGATTCGCTGCTGCGCGGACTGAACAAGCTCGAAGTCAATCCCGACTGTCTGCGTGACGATCTCGATGCCAACTGGGAGCTTCTCGCCGAACCGATCCAGACCGTGATGCGTCGTTACGGCGTCGCCAATCCCTATGAACGACTCAAGGAACTGACTCGCGGCAACCGCATTTCCCGCGAGGGCATTCAGGCCTTTGTGCAAGCGCTGGACATCCCACAGACGGCGCGAGACGAACTGCTCAGGTTGACGCCATGGGACTACACGGGGAAGGCGGCCGAACTGGCGAGGAGGATCTGATGGTCGATATTCCGCATAAGGTCATGGTCTGCCCGGGCTGCGCGCGAGAGGTGCCTTCTGGCGCGCCCTATTGTCCTTACTGTTGCGGAGAGGACGGCCGGGAGGGTGCGCTCAAGCGCGGCGGCTTCATCGGCGGGATTTTCGGACTGATGGCGGGCGGTCTTGCCGCCTCCGTGTGGTTTGCGTTCATCGGTCCCGAGCATGCGACCTGGAATGCGACGCTCGGCATGGTATTTGGCGGCGTGATTGCCGGGCTGGTTCTGGGACTGATTCATCAACGGAAAAGATAGGCTCGAAGCCCCTCTCCCCTTGCGGGAGAGGGGTTGGGGAGAGGGGTGATGGAACAGCGCGCATTTGCCAGACACTTGCGACACCACATGACCGAGAGCGAAACCAGGTTGTGGCGGCACTTGCGGGCGCATCGGCTGGGTGGTGAGAAATTCAGACGCCAGCAACCCATTGGTCCTTATGTGGTGGATTTTGTGCATTTTGGCGCACGGCTGATCATAGAGGCTGATGGTGGCCAGCATGGCGGAGCGCCACGCGATGAACGTCGGGATGCCTGGCTGCATGCGCAAGGATTCAAAGTGATGCGCTTTTGGAATAACGAAATCATGAGCAATCTGGACGGCGTTTTGGCGACTGTTATGGCCGAGGTCGCTGCATTACCCCTCTCCCCAACCCCTCTCCCGCAAGGGGAGAGGGGTGAATGCGCCGGAGAAACGGATCAGCAGCACATCGCCCCAACCCCTCTCCCGCAAGGGGAGAGGGGTGAATGCGCTTGCTCGTCCAACACTCTCATTTGTGCCCAACAAACCCAAGGAGCTGGATAGGTGTCTCAATTTGCTGCAAATCTAAAGAAACTGCCGGGAATTTCGCACCTGGCGGCGCTCAACCTGCTCGATGCCGAGGGCCGTGTGCTCGTTGCCATCGAGAACAAGGCCGGTAGCCAGGGGTCGCTGGCGGTCTACAACCATCTGGCGCAGACTTTTGGCGCGATTACACCGGACGCGGCTAGAAAGGGACTCGAACTTTTTGCCGAACATACCGAGGATGCCCGCATCAATCCGGGTAAGCATCCCAATATCGACCGGTTGCTCGGTCTGATCGAGAGCAAGGAAACCTTACGCATCAAGCACGTTTTTGCGGTTTGAACGAGACCTTGCTGTGGGATTCAGACGACCGCACCGTCGTCGTTGGCGCCCTCGATCTGCTTCTTCGGTTTGACGAAATTTCCGCGCGACACGCCCAGCCACATGACCAGCGGGCTGGCGACGAGTACCGACGAGTAGATGCCGAAGCAAATGCCGATCGTCAGCGCCAGTGCGAAGTAGTACAGCGTCTCGCCGCCGAAGAGCAACATCGACAGCACCATCAGTTGGGTGCTGCCATGGGTGATGATGGTGCGCGAGATGGTACTGGTGATGGCGTGGTCAAGCACCTGGGGAGTGGTCAGGCCACGCACTTTCTTAAAAGTTTCGCGAACCCGGTCAAAGACAACGACCGATTCGTTGACCGAGTAGCCGAGCACCGCGAGAACAGCCGCCAGCACGGAAAGTGAAAACTCCCACTGGAAGAAGGCGAAGAAGCCGAGGATGATGACGACATCGTGCAGGTTGGCGATGATTGCCGACACCGAAAAGCGCCACTCGAAGCGCAGAGCCAAATAGATCACGATCCCGATAATAACCAGCAGCAACGCTAGCGCACCGTTTTCGGCGAGTTCCTTGCCGACCTGCGGTCCGACAAATTCGACGCGGCGCAAGGTGGCGCCAGGGGCCTCCGCGTCAAGCGCAGACATTACCGCCTCGCCGATCTTGGCCGTGTTCTGATCGGCCTTGAGCGGAAGGCGAATCATGACATCCCGGCTGGAGCCAAAATTCTGCACGGTAGTATCGTTATAGCCCGCCTTGCCGAGCCCTGCGCGAATCTGTTCCAGATTGGCGGCTTGTGCGTAGTTAACCTCGATCAGCGTGCCGCCCGTAAATTCGACGGACAGATGCAGGCCGTTGTAGAACAGGAAGAAAACCGAAAACAGGAAGGTGAGCAGCGAAATGACGTTGAACACCAGCGCATAACGCATGAACGGAATGTCTTTTTTGATGCGGAAAAATTCCATGAGTTCACCGTGAGGGGTTAGGAGAGAGGGGTGAGGAGAAAACCGTCACAACTTCTTCCTTGTTGCGTTGATCAGTCCGCCCAGCAGCTTGAAGACGGTATCGATTTGAATTTTGAGTCTGTCCCAATCGCCTGGAAAACCGAGTTCCCGGGCAAGAATTTGTTGCGTGTCGAGTTCCGAGAGCGAGCCGCGTGCGACGTGAAGGAAATGCATCAGCTCCTTGGTCGTTGCTCGAGCTGCACCTTCCGCGATGTTGGAAGGCACGGATACGGCCGCTCGCCGCATCTGTGCCGTCAAGCCATATTGCTCTATGCGCGGGAATTCGGCGGTGAGGGCATAAACGCATTTCGCCAGCGACATGGCTTCTTGCCACGCCAGCAAATCCTGATGCTTGCGTGTTGCCATGGCTACTCCTCACCCCTCACGCCTCTTTCCTCACGAATTTGAACCCGGTTTCCAGATCTGGCCGATGGCTAGCGACTCAAGCTTCCGGCGGCGCCCGTAGATCAGATTGATCAAGGCTCGTGAAACGACCACTGCGGAGAACAGGGATGTCAGGATGCCCAGACAGTGCACAACGGCAAAGCCGCGTACCGGGCCGGAACCGAAAATCAGCAGCGCAATGCCGGCGATCAGTGTCGTGATGTTCGAGTCGAGAATCGTGTCGAAGGCGCGTTCGTAGCCGGTATGGATGGCGTGCTGCGGGGTCGAGCCATTGCGCAGTTCTTCGCGAATGCGCTCGTTGATCAGTACGTTGGCGTCGATGGCCATGCCCAGAGCCAGAGCGATGGCGGCAATGCCCGGCAGGGTCAACGTGGCCTGTAGCAGCGAGAGCAAGGCAACCAGGAAAAGCAGGTTGGAGGCCAGGGCAATCACCGAAACCAGACCGAACAGCAGGTAGTAGGCAATCATGAAGACCGCGATGCCGGCGAAGCCCCACATCGTCGAATTGAAACCCTTTTCAATGTTTTCAGCGCCCAGGCTGGGACCGATGGTGCGTTCTTCGATGATCTCCATTGGTGCCGCGAGCGAACCGGAACGCAACAGCAGCGCTGTATCGTTGGCTTCCATGGTGCTCATGCTGCCGGAAATCTGTACGCGTCCGCCGCCGATTTCCGTACGGATGACGGGTGCCGTAACGACTTCACCCTTGCCTTTTTCAATGAGCAGGATGGCCATGCGCTTGCCCACGTTTTCGCGTGTGATATCCCTGAAAATGCGCGATCCGGCCGAGTCCAGGTTCAGGTGCACCGCCGCTTCCTGGGTTTGGCTGTCGAAGCCTGGCTGGGCGTCCGTCAGACGGTCGCCGGTCAATACCACTTGTTTCTTGACCAGCAACGGCCTGCCGCCGCGTTCTACGTAAAGTTCGGTGCCGAAAGGCACCTGCCCGGCCATCGCGGCTTCCAGCGCACCGGGGGTGTCGTCGACCATGCGGATTTCCAGCGTCGCAGTGCGCCCCAGAATATCCTTGGCCTTGGCCGTGTCCTGTACCCCAGGCAACTGGACCACGATGCGGTCGGCGCCCTGTTGCGCGATCACCGGCTCGGCGACGCCGAGCTCATTGATCCGGTTGTGCAGGGTGCCCATGTTCTGCTTGATGGCGAATTCCTGGATGCGCTTCATCGCAGCCGGCGAAAGCGTGGCGACCAGCTTGAGGTCCGTGCCCTCACCCTGATCGGCAAGCAACAGATCGGGCTGACTGTCTTCCACTGCCAGGCGCCCCTTGTTGCGGGTTTCCTCGTCGCGGAAGCGGATGACCAGACGTTCGCCTTCTCGGTTGATGCCGCCGTGACGAATGGTTTTGTCGCGCAACTGGCTGCGCAGGTCGGCGCTAAGCGAATCGAGACGCTTGGTCAGCGCCCCTTTCATGTCGACCTGGAGGAGGAAGTGCACGCCACCGCGCAGGTCGAGGCCCAGGTACATCGGCAATGCACCCATACGGGTCAGCCACTGCGGCGAACTCGAAAGCAGATTCAGTGCAACGACGTACTGCGGGTCAGTGGGGTCGGGGTTGAACTGCTTTTCGAGCAGATCCCTGGCCTTGAGCTGGGTATCCGTGTCTTTCAGGCGAACCTTGACGCCGTTGGTGTCGAGGAAGATGCCAAAGTTTTCGACACTCGCTTCCTTGAGTGTGCTCTCGACGCGTTCCAGTGTCTTGATATCGACCTTGATCGTGGCTTTGGCGCTGGACACCTGCACCGCCGGCGACTCGCCAAAGAAGTTCGGCAAGGTATAGATAAAGCCGAACACCAGCGCGAAGCCGACGATGATGTATTTCCACAGCGGATAGCGGTTCATAGGGGCGGAGAGGAGTCAGGAGTTGGGAGTTGGATTGCGGAGCGGAGGGTTTTCTCCGCACTATTCACACCTCACGCCTCACAGGCTTTTCAGCGTGCCTTTGGGCAGAACCAGGGTAATGGCCGGCTTCTGCATCTGGATTTCAACGTTGTCGGAAATTGCCATCGTGACGAAGTCCTCGCCAACTTTTGTGATGCGGCCAGCGATACCGCCCTGAGTAACGACTTCATCACCCTTGCCCAGCGCATCAAGCAGGGCTTTGTGCTCCTTGGCTTTCTTCATTTGCGGCCGGATCATCAGGAAGTAGAGCACGCCGAACATCAGAATGATCGGCAGGAACTGCATGACATTGTCCAACGGGCCGGCGGCGGCAGCCGTTTGAGCGTAAGCGTTGCTGATCAGCACATGAATCTCCTTGGAAGACGAAAACGTGAAAGCGTCAGAAAATTAGCGCGCTATTGTATCACTCCGCCCCGATCGCTGCGCCCGGCATGGAAACGGGCGACAGTTCCGGCAAGTTCCCCGGTGCCAATGGCCTTGCGCAGCTCGCCCATCAAGGTCTGGTAGTAATGCAGGTTGTGCAGGGTGTTGAGCTGTGCGCCGAGGATTTCGCCAACGCGATGCAGGTGGTGCATTCGCAGCCCTCGTCAAGTGGGCGCGGGTCATTCTTGTGCTGGGCATTCTTGATCTTGATGTCGCCGCAGCGGGTGAACAGATGGCCGTTGCGGGCGTTTCGCGTCGGCATCACGCAATCGAACATGTCGATTCCGGTGAGTACGGCAGCCACCAGGTCTTCCGGCGTGCCGACGCCCATCAGATATCGCGGCTTGTTCTGCGGCAGGCGTGGTGCAGTGTGTGCGAGGATGCGGGCCATTTCGTCTTTCGGTTCGCCAACCGAGAGTCCGCCGATGGCAAAGCCGTCAAAGCCGATATTCTCAAGTCCGCTCAGGGATTCGTCGCGCAGCTCCTCGTACATGCCGCCCTGCACAATGCCGAACAGGGCGTTGCCATTGGCGAGGTGGTCGTGTGCATCGCGTGAGCGTTGCGCCCAGCGCAGCGAGAGGCGCATCGAATCGGCCGCTTCGTCGATGCTGGCGGGGTAGGGTGTGCATTCGTCGAAGATCATGACGATGTCGGAATTGAGTACGTGCTGAATCCGTATCGACTCCTCAGGCGTCAGGAACAGCTTGTCGCCGTTGATCGGCGACGAAAACCTGACCCCTTCCTCGCCGATCTTGCGCAGTGCGCCCAGCGAGAAAACCTGAAACCCCCCCGAGTCGGTGAGGATCGGCTTGTCCCAACCCATGAACCGGTGCAGGCCGCCGTGCGCGGCGATGACCTCCAGGCCGGGTCGCAACCACAAGTGGAAGGTGTTGCCGAGACAGATTTGTGCGCCGACCTCGTTCAGGTCTCGCGGTGTCATGGCCTTGACTGTGCCGTAAGTGCCCACTGGCATGAACACGGGCGTGTCGACGACGCCGTGCGTCAGCATCAGGCGACCGCGCCGGGCGTCACCATCCGCGGCGAGAAGTTCAAATTGCATTGTTTGCATTTTCGTGCGAATTTTCGTCCAATTTTTCGAGAAGCATGGCGTCACCATAACTGAAGAAACGATACCGTTCGGCTATGGCATGACGGTAGGCGGCGCGGATGATATCAGTACCCGCGAACGCCGAGACGAGCATGAGCAGCGTCGATTTTGGCAAATGGAAGTTGGTGATCAGCCGGTCTACAACCCGGAAGCGGTAACCCGGCGTGATGAAAATATCGGTTTCGGCCGCTCCGGCCTGCAGTTCGCCGCCTTGTTTCCCGTTCTGAGCTGCGGCTTCAAGCGCGCGCAGGCTGGTGGTGCCGACGGCGATGACGCGGCCGCCACGTGCGCGGGTGCGGGCGATGGCGTCGACCGTAGCTTGCGGAATTTCAAAACGTTCTGTATGCATGTGGTGCTCGGCGAGGTTGTTGACTCGTACCGGCTGAAAGGTGCCGGCACCCACGTGCAGGGTCAGCCAGGCGAGTTCCGCACCGCGTTCGCCGAGTTGTGCCAGCGTCGCGTGATCGAAGTGCAGGCCGGCCGTCGGTGCCGCCACGGCGCCCGCATGGCGGGCAAACAAGGTCTGGTAGCGCGTTTCGTCTTCAGGCCCGGCTGCGTGGGTGATGTAGGGTGGCAGCGGCAGATGGCCATACTGCTCTACCAATTCGAAAAGGTCGCCATCGCCCACCAATTCGAGGGCGAAAAATTCGGATTGCTCTCCGGTGCGGCCGGTAACCGTAAGGACAATCGCGTTTTCGAGAACGATTCGGCTTCCCGACTTTGGCGATTTACTGGCGCGAATCTGTGCGACGGCACGGTCGCGATCGACAATTCGCTCGATCATTACCTCGATCCGGCCGCCACTTTCCTTTTGACCGAGGAGCCGAGCCCTGATGACCTTGGTATCGTTGAAAACCAGCAGGTCGCCGGGTTCTACGAGTTGAGGCAGCTCCGCAAACTGCCGGTCATGTTGCGCATCACCCGCCATATGTAGCAAGCGGCTCGCCGAGCGCTCCGGCGTCGGATGCTGGGCAATCAGTTCGGGCGGCAGGGAAAAGTCGAAGTCGTCGAGTGTCAGCATGCGTAAAATTGTCTGCAGGGCGGCTTGTCGGTCAGTGATGAATCAAGGATAATTCCGCCTCCTTCGGTTCGTCTCAAGCGAACCCGGGCCGGGATGGCGGAATTGGTAGACGCAGCGGACTCAAAATCCGCCGGTGGTAACACTGTGGGGGTTCGATTCCCCCTCCCGGCACCATATAACGATTCAAAGCAGTCCAAAATGTTCCGAAGTTATCCATTCGTGCTGGGGCTTTTTAATCAGGGCACCAGCTTGTAGCCTCCACAAAAGCAAAGGCCCCACCTTACGGCAGGGCCCAGACACTACGCTGGATTGCAATCTCCGGTGCGTAGCGGCCTCCGAAGAGGACTTGTGCCCGATGCCGAAACAGAGCGGGTACAGGCAAACTATAGGTTACCTAGAGGTAATCAGTCAAGGCGGACAGGCCAAGGCCATGCAGCATGCAGTGCTGGATTTTTAGCAAGTCGGCTTTGTCGATCACGCGTGTATCGTAAATGCGTTTCCCGCTTCCATCCTTGGTCCCGAATGGAAGGAACAGCCTGTCGAACGATACGGTGTAGACCATATCGGCCTTAACCCAGTGAAAAGCCGCGTTGTAGGGTGCTGGAAGCACAGGAACTACGTGCAGTTTGAAGTGATAGGCAGCAACCTCTTTCGGTGGCGTGGTGCTCAACGGCACAACTGTACAGAGACCGTGACGCTTACGCAGTCGTGGAGATACAACAACAACCGGTCGACGCTTGATCATTTCCGGCTGTAAGAACCCTTTGAAGTCACAGATCAGGATTGTCCCTTGCTCGGGGTTGAATTGAATTCCCATTACTTGCCCTTGTTCTTCAGCAGGCTGTGATCAATCTTGAACCCCTCCCGTACCACCTGCTCCTGGGGGTGCAATTGGGGGTATATTTTGGCTTTTTCAAAACTCGACTTCTGTAGCTGCAATGGATAGCGGAAACTATTCGATTCCCCCTCCCGCACCATCAGTAGCTCATAATAATCCGTAACGATTCTTTAAGCCCGCAGGTTGTTTTGGAATACGAAAAATAAAGCACGTCAAGCGCGTGCCGCGACTCGCATCCAGAAGTATCCATGCTCAACCGCGAAGAAAGAACAGCGCTGTCATGATCAACCCGGTAGCGACGATACTGGCACGCAACACAGGCGCGGGTATCCGCCGCGCAATCCGCGCACCGAAATAACCTCCCGCAGTGGCTGCAATCATCATCACCAATGCTTGCGGCCAGGCAACGACACCGCCCCAGGCGTAAATCCCGACGGCAATCGCGGTCAGCAATGCCGAAACGACGTTCTTGATGCCATTCATCGCGTTCAGACTGGTTTGGCCGAGCAGGCCGAACAGCGCCAGCAGCAGGATGCCGAGTCCACCATTGAAGTAGCCGCCATAGATGGATACGGCCAGCAAGCCTGCAGCCGATTTCTTGGCGGAGGCGTGGCCGGTTTGATGATTCTTCAGTTTGCTCAGCAGCATCGGGCCGACGGCGAAGAGTATCGTTGCCGCGAGCAACAGCCAGGGCACGATCCTACTGAAGGTGCGGTCGTCGGTCAGCAGCAGCAGGGTGGCGCCAGTCGCGCCGCCGATCAGACTCAGGGCGGTCAGTGCGCGTAGCGACAATCCGGGCGGTGCTTCCAGGTCTTCACGAAACCCCCAGGCTCCGGACGCATAGCCGGGCAACAGGGCCACGGTGCCGGTGGCATTCGCCGTAACCGTTGGCATGCCGGTAAAGACCAGCGCCGGGAGCGTCAGAAAACTGCCGCCGCCGGCGACCGCATTCAATGCGCCGGCAGCGAAGGCGGCGGTGAGCAACAGGATGAGGTTGAAAGGGTCGCTCAGCATTGGGTGCGAATGTCGGAAGATCTGAGTTGTGGGCCAACTTATGCCAAAGGGCTCGCAGGTTCGGCGGGTGGGCTAACGTAGGCAGAAATGTCCACCTCGTCGATCTGTTCGGGTCGCATGAAACGCGCGGCATAGTCGCGATAGATACCGGAGCGCAGGAACAGATCGAACAGGTCGGGGTCGATGTGCTGATCCTTCTTCATGAACGACATGATCTTTATCGCTTCCGACAGCGTCTTTCCCTTCTTGTAAGGGCGGTCAACAGCAGTCAGCGCCTCGAAGATGTCCGCAATCGCCATCATGCGCGCCAGCGGGCTCATTTCCTCGCGGTGCAGTCGTTTTGGATAGCCGGTGCCGTCCATCTTTTCGTGGTGGCCTGCGGCAATTTCCGGAACCTCTCGCAGGTGTTTGGGGAATGGAAGTTCGGAGAGCATGATCAAGGTCTGGACGATATGCTCGTTGATCTTGTAGCGCTCCTCCTCGGACAGTGTGCCGCGGGCGACGCTGAGGTTATACAGCTCGCCCTTGTTGTAGAGCAGCTCGGGAACGGGCATTTTGAATCCCCACCTGTTGTTTTCCGGCATCCTGTCCTGCGCTTGCCGTTCCAGGCGATGTTCGGGCTTGTCGGCCAGTAGCGGCTCCAGAACCGGAAGATCAGGCGCCGGGGAGCGTTCCTTGCGTTCCTTCTCCTCATGGGAAATGCCGATCCGGTCATCGAGGGTGCGCAGCCATGTGCGTTCAGCGATTGATCTGAGACGCTCTTGCTTGTCGGGGGCCATGAACTCGCCGCCCTCGTTGCAGCTTGCGACAAAGGCGAAGTCATCGTCGAGTCGCGCCAGTTCGGCTGAAAGCTTTTCGCGGGCCGACGCTTCAGATTTGCCGGCGGCAATTGCCTTGAGGCAGGCGATTTCGGCGTCACGTTTGAGCACTTCAAAGCGCATGCGAATTTCATGAACGCGATCGTAAAGTGTTTCGAGTTTGGTCGCCTTGTCGACAACGTATTCCGGGGTCGTCACCTTGCCGCAATCGTGCAGCCATGCGGCGACGTGGACCGCTTCCCACTCGTCCTCGTTCAGACTGAAATCCTTGAACAGACCGCTGGTTTGGTCGCAAGCGGCGCGTGCCAGCATCTTGGTGAGCTCCGGAACGCGGGCGCAGTGTCCTCCGGTATAAGCGCTCTTGGCGTCGATGGCGCCAGCGATCAGTTGGATCAGGGCCTCAAAAAGCAGCTTCTGGGCACGAATCAGCGCCTTGGCTTCCAGCGAGACGGCGGCGGAACCGGAGAGGGCACCGATGAAACTGAGTCGTGCATCATCCGTTTCACCGTTGCGCAACAGCACCATGGCGCCGACCAGATGTTGCTGGCGATTGAGCAGTGGCACCGCAATGGCGTGGCTTGCGCCGCTGGCTTTTACCGCATCGACCAAACCCAGGGCGTCGATGTCCGCTTCAGCGATACGCGCCGACCGGGCCGTTCGGGTCTGAATGGCGGCGTGCAACAGTGGGCTGCCGGTGATCGAATCGGGTCGCGGCGCGCTGGGCGGCAATTCGCTTCCATCCGACAGGAGTCCCGTCGCGGGCAATAAAACATCGTTGTCGGTCAGGTAGAGCACTCCCGCATCGGCATCGGCGGCAGAAATGGTTTCGGTCAGGAGTCGCGGCAACAGTCGGTCGAAATTGTTTTCCGCCGCGACGGCCATGCTGATGTCCAGGAATCGGCGAATCGTGCGTTTCATGCTGTCCATGGTCAGCGCCAGTTCGCTGACTTCAAGAACCGGTGAGTCGACGGTGACCGGCTTAGAGAATTCAAAATGGCGGATCGCGTCGGCTTCGCCCGCCAGTTTTCGCAAGGGCCCGGATATGGCGCGCGCCAGGCTCCAGGTGATCGGTATCGCCAGAGCAATGACGAGTGCCATGGCGACGAACAACTGGCGCATCAGCGTATGGGCGGCGGCCATCAATTCGACTTCGGGAATCGCGCTGATCAGGAAGAGCGGGGCGGCGCCTTCCAGCTTGAGCGGGCTGACCGTCACGTACCATGTCTCGCCGTCGACCTCCAGCGTCCGGGTTTGCATCATTTCGTCATTCGCGCCTTGAATCAGCGGAGACAGTTGTGCAAGGACGGGAGCGCCAAAATCGGAGAGCGTTGCCAGAACCGGCCGGCCATCGGCAGTGGGCGGCAGGCGGATCACCTTTGCATTGTCCTCATGAGCCAGGATCTGGCCCGTGCGGTTGACCAGTACCGTGTGCGTTCCCGGCGTCACTTTTTGTTTCGCCATGGTCTGGTCGAGCGTTGCCAGAAGGATGTCCGCGCCGACTACGGCGCTCGTCGCACCGGCCCGGTTGGCGAGCGTCGTTCCGACCTGCTTGTTGGTGTAAAAGAGATAGGGCGGGGTCTTGATCTGCCCGGAGGTCGTCATTGCCGTCTTGTACCAGTCCCGCGTCCGTGGATCGTAGCTGGTCGCATAATCCGGGCGCTCGTCGCTGCGCAGGGTGGCCAGGGACGAATCCAGGAAGATGAAGCGGCCGCGCGGCGCAGTCCGTTCATGATCGATGCTTTGCACGACATAGGCGGTTTGCTCCGGCGCGTCGTAGTGCTTGCGCTCGTCGCCATTCCAGATCCGTCGGACCAGAAAAAAGTCGCCATTGCCGTATCCGACATACAGGGACGAGAGTTCGGGGGAATTGCTCAAGGCTTCGCGGATGAAGCCGAGATTCTCAAGCCGTTGATCCAGCGATTCGGCCCGGGTGATTTCGTCCATGCTCATCAGCCGGGTTGCCATTTCGGCCGGACCGATGAGGTTGGTGAATTCGCGCAAAGTCTCGCGTCCGATGCGCGTGCTCATTGCGTCGGCCGTCGATTTGAGAATGTCCCGACTGATCGTATAACCGATGCCACCAATCACGCCGCCGACAATCAGCAACAGCGCCAGAAATAGCGTCGAGATGTGAACATGAAGAGGAAAGCGGCGTTTCATGGCGACGGCTCCAATCAGTCTGGAATAGACATGTTACGCGCTAACAGTTCGCACGCACAGCGACGCATGAATCATGCGAAATGGATCGATCATGGCCCTGTGCAGGGCAGTGCGATGCTGTGCCAATACAGGAAATCTACCGCATCGACGGGCCACAGTTTGGTAGAATGGCGGGCTTCATTTCACACCAAATCACAGGGAGCCTGTCGTGAACATTGTCTGCCTCGACCTTGAGGGAGTTCTTGTCCCGGAAATCTGGATAGGCTTTGCCGAGCGTACCGGAATTCCGGAGTTTCGCCGCACGACGCGCGATGAGCCGAACTACGACACGCTGATGCGTTACCGGCTCGACCTTCTGGCCAGGAACAAACTGGGTTTGCCGGATATCCAGAAGGTGGTCTGTGAGATGGGCCCGATGCAGGGCGCACGCGAGTTTCTGGACAAGCTGCGCGAGGAATACGAAGTCATCATTCTTTCGGACACCTTCTACGAATTTGCCCATCCGCTGATGCGCCAACTGGCCTGGCCGACGCTGTTTTGCCACAGCCTTGAAACCGACGCCAACGGCATGGTGGTCGACTACCATCTGCGCATGCCCGAACAGAAGCGCGAAGCCGTCAAGCGTTTCAAGGAAATGAATTTCACCGTGGTTGCCGCGGGCGATTCGTACAACGACACGGCGATGCTTGGCGAAGCCCACGCCGGGATTCTCTTCCACCCGCCGGAAAACGTGATCCGTGAATTCCCGCAATATCCGGTGACGCAGAACTATAACGAGCTGCGTGCGGAGATCGACAAGGCTTTCGCCCGCGCGGCCGGGTAGGCAGACAGCATGCATTCCAAACGCTTCTATACGCTGTCCGCCTCCTGCCCGGACCGCATCGGCATTATCGCCCGCGTTTCCGGCTTCATCGCCGAGCACAAGGGCTGGATTCTCGAATCGCGCTATCACGCCGACGAAGGCAACGGCACGGGTGACGATTCCGGACGCTACTTCATGCGTATCGAGGTACGGGCGGATTCGCTGCCATTCCATCTCGCCGAATTCCGCGAGCGCTTTCGCCCGATCGCCGAGGAGCTGTCGATGAACTGGAAGATCAGCGATTCGGCGGTCAGGAAGCGTGTCGTGATTATGGTCAGCAAGCAGGAACACTGCCTCTACGACCTGCTCGCCCGCTGGCAATCAAAGGAGTTGGACATCGAGATTCCGTGCATCATCTCGAACCACGATACCTTCAAGGGTTTCGTCGAATGGCACGGCATTCCCTTTCTTCACGTGCCCGTGAATCCGGACAACAAGCAGGCGGCCTACGCCGAAGTGCAGCGATTGTTCGAGGAAGTCAAAGGCGAGACGATGGTGCTGGCGCGCTACATGCAAATCATCTCGCCGGAACTGTGTGCAAAATATGCCGGACAGATCATCAACATCCACCACTCCTTCCTGCCCAGCTTCGTCGGCGCCCGGCCCTACCATCAGGCGTATCAGCGCGGCGTCAAGCTGATCGGCGCAACCTGCCACTATGTGACCAGCGAGCTCGATCAGGGGCCGATCATCGAGCAGGACGTCATCCGCATCGACCACTCCGATTCGGTCGATGACATGGTGCGCTACGGCAAGGACATCGAAAAAGCCGTACTCGCCCGCGGCCTGCGCTACCACCTGGAAGACCGTGTGCTGGTGCACGGCAACAAGACGGTGGTCTTTCGTTGATTGAAGAAGCGAACCACCAAGGCACAAAGAGCACAAAGTTTCACCAAGGCATTTCACTGAGTTTCTTGGTGCCTCTTGGTGAACTTGGTGACTTGGTGGTTCGCCGTTCGCTTTCTTTTCATTCACTCTCATGATCACTCTCAAAAACATCACTCTGCGCCGTAGCGCCAAGGTGGTACTCGATAGCGCGTCCGTGACGCTCAACCCCGGTGAAAAAGTCGGCCTGGTCGGGCGCAATGGCGCCGGCAAGTCGACGCTGTTTGCCTTGATCAACGGCAATTTGCATGAAGATGCCGGCGACTTCAGCATGCCGTCACAATGGCGTATGGCGCAGGTGGCGCAGGAGATGCCTGAAACCACGCAGTCGGCCACCGATTTCGTCATCGAAGGCGATTCGGCCTTGCTCGCCGCGCAGAGCGAGGTGCATGCCGCCGAAGCCGCAGACGATGGCGAACGCATGGCGCATGCCTACATGGCGCTGCACGACGCCGGCGCACATGACGCGCAGGCGCGGGCTCAGGCGCTGATTCTCGGGCTCGGCTTCAAGACCACCGAGCTGAACAATCCGGTCGACAGCTTCTCCGGCGGCTGGCGCATGCGTTTGCAATTGGCGCGTGCGCTGATGTGTCCTTCCGATTTGCTGCTGCTCGACGAACCGACCAACCACCTCGATCTCGACGCACTGGTCTGGCTCGAAGCCTGGCTCAAGCGCTACGAGGGAACCATGGTCGTCATCAGCCACGACCGCGAATTTCTTGATTCCGTCACCTCGGTGACGCTGCATGTCGAGAACGGAAAACTCACTCGCTACGGTGGCAACTACAGTACCTTTGAAGATACGCGCGCGCAGCAGCTTGAGTTACAGCAGAACGCCTACGTCAAGCAGCAGGACAAGATCACCCACTTGCAGAAGTTCATCACGCGCTTCAAGGCCAAGGCCACCAAAGCCAAGCAGGCTCAAAGCCGGGTCAAGGCGCTGGAACGCATGGAGCGTCTGGCGCCGGTGCTGGCCAGTGCCGAC
>NZ_FLQY01000041.1 GCF_900089945.1 Candidatus Propionivibrio aalborgensis
ACCGCTTTCGAGCACGGCGCGGCGGCGGTGATGATCCCCTTCAATCGCGAAAAATCGGTTTCGCCGAATTTCGGATGGGCGATCAGGAATTGCAGCATGGCTTCGACCGCACCAAAATTTTCGACGCGCCCTTCATGTATCAGATCGAGCACCAGGCCGGGATTGAAATCGCGCATCAGAACACTGGTGATGCCCGCATGATAAAGCGGCGTAAAGGTGTTCCACCCGCCGATGTGAAAGAATGGAAAGGTGATCAACACTGTCCTGAAAGCGCCCACGATGCCGGTGGCCAGGATGTCGAACGAATTCCAGACCATCTGCCGATGAGACACGATGCAGATCTTCGGCACGGCGGTCGTTCCACCCGTATGGACGTACAGGCAGCGATCATTCATCGCCAGCGGAATGTTCACCTCGCGTGGATCGGTCTTCAAGATCACGTTCTCAAAGACGTTCCGGTCATCATCGATATTGATCACTGATTTGACCGAGGAGGGTATCGACAAGGTCGAGACCAGTTCGGCGAATTGCTGTTCGTAAACCAGGACGCCAGGTTGCAGACGTGTCATCAGGTCGTCCAGTTCCGGCTTTTTCAGACGCTGGCTGAGCGGGGCCAGGATGATTCCGAGTTTTCCGCAGGCCAAATACAGGTCGATCGGTTCGATCCGGTTGCGGCAAATCAGCGTGATGACATCGCCTTTGCGCAGGCCCAGCACGTCGGTCAGGTAAGCGCCCACCCGGCAGGCCCGGTCGTTCATTTGCTGAAAGGTGTAGGACTGCCGGGTGAACGAGTCGTAAAGGGCGGTTCGATGCGGCGTCAGGGCAGCACGGCGTCCCGCCCAATCCCCAACCCAGTTCATGGGCAGATCGTCATAATTCTGGATGGCTCCCATTGGAATCTCCTTCGATCGTTTTTTGGCAATTATTCGAATATTGCGGAACACGGAGTCCGTAGCAAAAACATATATCGCTGGACGTACTTTTCCCCGAGTTCTGAAGGACAAGGGCAGGAATTTCAACCCCGCAACCGTGAGTATCCTCGGCCGATGCACCTCGGTCAATGTTCGCCTTGACCCAGCAACCCGTGATTGGGTGAGGGTTTGGTCGCGACTTGTGAGGACTTCTGGACTGGAAACTGAACTGGAAGCGCAATACACTGGCCCAAGCTTGCGCTGAGGTAAACACAGCGCGTTAACCACCCCCATGATCGACAAGAACCTGGCCGAAGGAGCTATCCGTGAAAATCCAGAACCACCGCCTTATTGCCGACGACGGCAAGCCCGTCAGCTATGTTGAAACGCCCAACAAGAGCGGCGTGATGACTCCCGAATTCCTGATCATGCACTACACAGCCGGCAGCAGCGCCGAGGGCTCGGTTGCATGGATGTGCAACCCGGCCGCGAAGGCCGCTGCGCATCTGGTGATCGGCCGCGACGGCAGCCTCACCCAGCTCGCCGCGTTCAACCGCGTCGCCTGGCACGCCGGAAAATCGGAATGGGCTGGTCGCAGCGGTCTGAACGGCTTTTCCATCGGCATCGAACTGGACAATGCAGGCAAGCTGGAACGGTCCGGTAACCGCTGGATTTCGGCGGTCAGCAAGCGGGCCTACCCGGATGACGACGTAATGGTGGCCAATCACAAGAACGACCGCTCCGGCACACCACCGATCGGCTGGCACGAGTACAGCGAGGTACAGCTTGAAGCCGCTGCCCAGGTTGGTCTGTTGCTGATGGAGAAGTATTCGCTCAAAGACGTGCTTGGACATGAAGACATCGCTCCGGGACGCAAGACCGACCCCGGCCCCGCCTTCCCCATGGCCAGCTTCCGGGCCCGCCTGCTGGGCCGAGCCGACGACACCATGGAGCATTATGTAACCAGCGCCGTCCTGAACGTTCGCGTCGGTCCCGGTACCGAATTCATCACGCTACCTGGCAACCCGTTGCCTGCCGGGACCAGGGTAGCGGTGCTCGAACAACAGGGCCTGTGGTGGCGGGTCGATGTGCTGGATACGGTCAACGACGTGATGGACCTAGTGGGTTGGTGCCATAGCCGCTTTCTGACCAAGGCGTGAGGCGGGCAGTGACGTGCTTCCGTTTGTCACGTCCAGAAACGGGAAAGGCCTGCGCCTGAGCGCAAGCCTTTGATTTCGTGGTAGGGCGTGAGTGATTCGAACACTACGGATTAAGAGACCGAATAAGCTATAGGATAGCAATAGTAATTAAGCGCTTTAAATAGCTCATTTCCTATCAAAGTACGTAACTAATTGTTTTAGTGAAATATTGTGCAATTGTAAATGTTTTGTTTTTGAGGTGTGTTTTTAAAATAGCCCGCCAGGCAGTGAGAAACAAAACAAAAACGTTATGTCGATATTGCGGCAAACGGGCCGTGCACTATTCACAGTTTCCTGAAGATTCTCTGGATATGTCTTTCGGGGACAATGCCCCTCTCCAGAGCACTTGCTCATACTCGCAACTAATCCAGGCGCAAGAATAGACTCGCCGGAGTCCTTTCACCTTGTAAGCAAGGTCCTGCCTACTGCTCGTCATTGCTGATTCCAGATGTGAAAGACCGCCGGCAGCAGAACTGCGCGGGCGTTAGAAAGTTACTGAACAGACAAGATAACGTGCTTGCCAGTCCTTGCCAACATGTCCACCAAGGCATCGATGGTGAATTTAATGGCCTTCTTGTTAATTACGTCGGAAACACGCGGACGTGTTACACCGAGGATTATTGCTGCTTCGGCTTGCTTGAGATGCTTGGATTCAATCCATCCTGCCAGTTCAGTCATCAAGGAGTTCTTGATGGCCAACTTTTCAGAAATGACTGCATCCGTCTCAGCTAGAAGCCGAGCTGCTTCATCGAGTTCAAACCCCAAGTCAGCAAAGATGTTTCCGCCGACAGGAGTGACGTGTGTGATGATGGATTCAGAACTCACGGTTTACTCCTTTCTTGAATAACCAGCTTGTACCGCTGCTTGGCCAAATCCTTGTCCTGCTGACTGGTTCTTTGGGTTTTCTTCTTGAAACAATGTAAGACATAAACTGCTTCAGGAAATTTGGCTACGTACATCACCCTAAAAGCGCCGTCTGGAAGCTTGATGCGGATTTCCTTTGTTCCCGCGCCAATCTCTTCAAAGGGCTTCCAGTCGTCCGGTTCATCTCCGCGTTGAACCTTGCGAAGCTGTTGGCCAGCGACCTTTCGTGCCTCCATCGGGAAAGTGTCGTCATCCGTCAAGTCCTTGTAAGAGGATCCCGCCCACGCCAATTGTTTTTCGGCCATACACCTCCCTTGCATCAAGTGTATCAAATTATGTACACGAAGCAAGAGTTTGCCCACTTTTTCTCGTAGGCTCCAAAGCGACAGAATGGGCCACTCCGACGCGCCCGATGAGTTGTGCGTGGTTGCCCAAGACTTGCGGCCGGTGCTGTTCGCATAGAAGGAAATTACATCCTCCTACCTCATGTTGGTTTTGACTCAGGCGGAAGGCAGTCCGTGCTCGTTACTACGTTGTGCCAAGCCCTGAAGGCAGTGACACTCCCGTCCGAACTGTGGTGGCTGCATTCTTGGCCCGATTGGGCTACAATGTAGCTCATTAATCAGAAGGATCAGATCATGTCCGCGAATGCTGTAGTCCGTGCCCGGATCGACGAGCACATCAAGGAAGAGGCGACTGCCGTGCTGGCAGCGATGGGGCTGACCGTCTCCGACGCCTTCCGCATCATGCTGACCCGCGTCGCCCGCGAGAAGGCTTTGCCGTTCGAGCCTTTGGTCCCGAATGCCACTACCATTGAGGCGATAAAAGAAGCACGTCGGGGCGGCTTGAAGTCGTTCGCTACTGTCGAGGATCTGATGGCAGACCTGAATGCGGACGATTGAACAGACCGGCCAATTCAAGTGCGACTACAAGCAAGAAGCCAAAGGCCTGCATCGGCCGACACTGGCCAGCGATTTTGTTACCATCGTCACATCCTTGGCGAATGATCAGCCGCTGGCCGAAAAGCACCGCGACCACGCGCTGACCGGCGATTGGAAAGACCACCGCGATTGTCACGTCAAGCCAGACTTGGTGTTGATTTACCGCAAGCCGGATGACGACGTGTTGCAACTCGTACGTCTCGGTTCACATAGCGAGCTTGGCCTGTAAGTGGTTTTCTTGGTATTTCGCGGAACGTGACCGGTGATTTCGCTAAAGCGCGAGCGCTAAGGAGATGCTCATGAGTGAAGGCTAATGTTATTGCTCCGGCACTGTGAAGTATGAAGTTTATTGGGTGTTCAGGACTGAGCAGGCATAGAAGTCCACTCAATACTTCATCGGGCCGAAGCAATAGCTTACCAACGCCGACTCTGAAAACTAAGCCCTAAGCCATGTTCCACGGCGCAAAACATGATCGAAACTGAAGATATGTTCTACGGGATTACGGCCACATTGGCCAACGAAGCGGCCACGAAAAAGCCCATGCCCCTTGTGCACCTCGACCAATCCACCACATAGGGGACACACCCCGGTAAAGCGAACCATCCGGATTACCTTGGTTCGATCCTCCTTCTTGATCACCAATACGTGTTCAAATCTCGAGTTAAGCTGAAGAATACCAGGGGCGGCAACAATACCGTCTTCCACCAATCGAAAGAGCGGCCAGACTAACCATGCCACGGCGCCGACAAAGATGCCGACCGTCAGTGTTCCCTGAAACATCTTGCGGACCGTGATATCCGACATCCAGAGATCAAGCACGACCCAAGAGCCGAAGCCAAGAAAGGCCAGGAAGATTACGGGTGGCGCGATCATAAATGCTGACCGCCACCCCTGAACATTAAATCGAAGCGGTCGTCGTAGACCGGGGATTGGATAGACCTCCATTTCCTCGATGTACTCGATGTTTCCTGTCGGTTGGACGAAAGGGCTGATTTCGACTGGAGCGGCCAAAACCGTCTTGCTGCCCTTGGGCAACGCAATCTCCAACAGGCGGAATCCGAAATGTTTCGTCCGCTTGTCCTGTTCATCGAATTTGCTGTAGGGGAAAACGCGAGCGGAGATGCCCCTCTTTTCTGCGCGCTGCCGAAGATTGGGTTCCAGACCCGGGAAGCACACCTCAAGCTTGCCCCAAGCCTTGCTGAATTTCTTGCGCCCAGTGTCTTCTTCGCTCAGCCAGTAGATCTTCTGCGCCGGCTCCAGTTCCGCACACTTCTCTCTTAGCGTGGTTACCGCAAAGCATGGATGTGGGTCACCGGATTCGGCTTGGATACGAGTGAGTTCAGCCAATGCGCGAAAAAGAATGATCCAGTCTTCGCTTCCGCGACTTGAATGTAGATCGCCTGCTGCCTCCGAAGCAATCAGTGCGGCTGCAGAAAGCAGTTCCGAATCAATGAGTTCCATATCTGTACCGGACATCATCCCGAACTCTGCCGTGTTTGTCGGCCTCGTTTTTGTCAGCATGTCTTCGCTACTTAGCCCGGAGGCCATCAATGAAATACCACGACATTATAGGCCCAGCTTTGTGCAATCCCAGCGGCCAAACCATGGCTTATCCCAAGACGAAACATGATCGATGCAAATCTAGGAGTCAAACATGATCATTATTGAAATCACCAAGCACGACGACAAAACCCAGGAAATCATTCACTACAGCATCTTTGCCTGGCTCGGGTGGCCGCTCGAATTGATCGACTCGTGTTGTCGGTACCTTGCCGAACAGGCCAGATTGGCCGTTACCGGCTCCTGTGTTGTATTCACCGGCGGATGGGTGAAAGAGCAATTTGTTCCGTCCGGCGGATTGGACAACCCCTTTAGTCATCGAGTGCTACGAACAACGACGCTGATGCCGTATCGAACCGTGACAAGGTACGAAGACCGGGCTGATTATCGGCGAGCCATAGAAGAAGGAAGCGGCAGTGCGATGTTAGGTTGCGGCCAGGCACGCCTCAGGTCAAAGAATGAACAATAAGGTGACGCCATGGAAAATCGCACCCCAACCCCAGTGGATGAACGACAAGCGAACGCTGCATCATTACCCGCATCTCAGCCAAACAAAGGTGTGAAAGACGTCCCGGTCGTTTCACACTTCCTGCAAGGCAAGCCCGCTTCGGTGACCGAGCGTTGCCGCTTGATCCGTCAATTCGTGTCAGCCCAAACCGAATGCGCCCTCGAGACCTTGCTTCGGGAAGAATTGCCGACGGTCGAAAAGGCCATCTCGCTGCTCTTGGCTGCCGTCCTGGAATCGGTGGCCAGACCAATCGAACGGGCGACGATACTCCGCGCTTTTGTCAGCGCGCTTCCAAAGAGTCTTTCCCATTTGCCATTGCCTGATGGCACCAAGGCCGCAATAACCGGGCATGTCATTGATCGTTTGATGACTCGGTTCAATGTCCGTTCCCCGGTCAGTTGTTTGCGGATGCTTCACAAGAATGCCGCTGGACTTCGTCTTGTTCAACTGCCCGTCCTCATTCAGGTCGCCCATCAAGTGCATCACCTGACGACATCGACTCATTGGCGGCTCAAGAAAGCCTGGACGCTTGTAGAGGCCAATGGCGTTATCGTGACAGCTTATTACCCGTCACGGGAGAAACCCGCGTACGCCGAGCGTAGTCCTGGCCTCAGGTCCAGAAAAGCCGTCCAATTCCATTAGTGGCTGACTTGGAAAAGCTATTTTAGACGTTACCCACGCAGGGCGAATCGAAACAATGTTATATGAATAGGAAAAGGGATAGAACATGGCATACCGATCTAAAAAATCCGAATCCGGAGTGGAAGTCTTGATGAGCCTGCCCTGGCAGGTCAGCGTAATACTTGGAGCCGTCGTCTTCGTTGGATTCAAGTGGGTTCTCCCGTCGATCTGGGCCACCAACCTGGTCCTCAGTTCCATGGCAACCGGCTTGTCCTCCATGGCCTGGTTGCCTGGAGGGCTTCTTCTGCTGATTGGTGCGTTTGCGTTTGTTGGCCAAAGGATGAAGCGTTCGAAGGTGCTCGCAACAAACAATCGAGTCTCCCAGTCAGAATGGAGACCTCCAGCATGGGCGTCAAAGGAGACGGGGAAGCGTGGCCCTCTGAGCGAACCACGGCCTGATTCGGATATCCGGATTGAACCGAGCACCAACGCCAAGGCAAAGCCGACCGAGTGGTCGCTTGAGCTGATTCGCGAAATCGAGTGGAAGCGCTTTGAGGACCTCTGTCAGAAGTTCTATGAAGCCAAGGGTATACGTTGTGAGACGACACCGCTTGGACCGGACGGTGGTATCGATATACGGATTTATCAGGACGAGTCGGGAAATGCCACGTCGATCGTTCAGTGCAAAGCATGGGGTGCCCGTTACGTTGGAGTCCAACCCGTTCGCGAACTGCTCGGCGTGATGACACACGAGAAAATAGAAAAGGCTTTCTTCATGACCAGCGGCCGTTTCTCGGATGACGCCAAGGACGTGGCGGAAGGCAACCAGATAACACTGATCGATGGCCAGATGCTGTTGATGATGCTCAAGCGTTTACCGTCAGCCGGCCAAAATGAATTGCTGACATTTGCCACAGAAGGAGATTACACCACGCCGACATGCCCGGGCTGTGGGAATAAGATGAGAAGCGTTTCGGGCAAAGCGGGGCGACCAAATTTCTGGGGTTGTCCGGATTATCCAAAATGTCGCCAAAGGCTGGGTATGAGACGCGCTGGCTGACATGGACTGAAACTCAAAAACCTTCCATAACCACGGCCCCAACATCACACTGATGGGGCGTTTCGGTGGCGCATCAAGAGTTTTCTTCGCCGGCCTATGCCCGCTCTTGACCAGTCAACGATCACACCGTACGAGCACATAACTGTTGTGCGACGAAAGAGGTGAGTAGCGAATCTAGTGAGGCTGCCAATCAGATTCCCTGACCCTATGCCTGGATTGCCGAGCAAGGTAAGTCGTATCCGCTGTTCGATGCGTGTAGCTTACTGGATGTCAGCATCAGCGGCTATACCTTCCGACGTCGCTTGCCGCGTAGAACCCGGCTCAGTGTCGTGAATCAGGGTGACCGGGAGAATCCGCGACTCGGCGACGATCGACTCGGAACCCCGCAATTGCCGACGCCACTTGTGCAACTGGTTGGCGTTGATGCCGTGAGCCATCGCTACACCCGCAATGGAGGCGCCAGCCTGGTTGCTCGCTTCGACTGCGCTGCGCTTGAATTCGAGAGGGTGGGTTCGTCTGGTTGCCATCGTGTCCGCCAAAAATTAAGCGGACACCAGCATGCGTCCGCTTAACCAAGCTTCTACGATCTTAAAAAACTATGCCAGACGGCGATGCCCGAACCGTTACGTTCATCGACCCTGGCAAGCCCTGGCAGAACGGCACTAACGAAAGCTTCAACGGCAAGTTCCGGGACGAATGTCTCGCCATGGAATGGTTCCGCAATCGGATCAAGGCCGATTCAATCCTTGAATTTTGCACAGGTTTCAGGCTTTCCGACAATCACCAGCAATGACTTTGCGCGGCTCATGCCGACATAAAGAAGTTCCTGGTTTCTGGGCAGATCAATGGTGTCCAGGCCCCACAAGATCACGATCGGGGACTCAAGCCCTTTGAATCGCTGGATGGTGTCGATCAGTACAGTTTTGGGGCTGCGAACCCCCTCCTCAATCCACGAAGCCAGTCTTGGAAGTGGAAGTCGACGCAATGCGGTGTAGTACTCAGCCTTGTGCAGAGCATCAGCAATCAGCACGGTGATATCGCCGGGCGAAACTCCCTGCTTTACAACAAGGTCAACTATTAGCGCATTGATCTTCGCGGCCTGTGGATCCCTGTTCCCCGACTCTTCAAAGTGAAGTTCATCTCCCTTGTTATTGGGTGGGCTAACCGGCACCCCCTTGTAGTGCCTGTATGCGGCCACATGGATGGGCGCAGTGTTACGGCAGTTCGTCGTCAATGAGAATGGCTCGTCGCGTATCGGAAAGGTTCCAGCACGAGCGTAAATGTTCTGGTTGTCGTCGTAGAAGACGTAAAGAGGACTTGTTTCGTAATCCGTGAGCAGAAGCTCAAGAGGTACCCAGAATTCTTCGCGGAAATCTTGGCCCTCATCACAGACGATCGCGTCGTATCGGTCAGGTAATACATCGAGGGAGTAACCCAGCGCATTCGGCAGTTGGACTTCGTACAGATCCTTGCCCGGGTACGTGACTTTGGCTTCCGCCACCAAATCTCTACCAGACGCTCGATTGGCCCGTTCTACCTGACGATGGCACAGCTGATGGAAACCCACCACATCAAGGTTGGGTGTTGCCCCACAGACGTTCGACAGATGGTCGGCCAGTTGCCGGTTGTAGCAGGTCAGAAGTGTCTTGAAGCCTTCGGCGGCGAGGCGCCGTGCTTTTTCGAGAGCGAGAACGGTTTTACCAGTACCAGCTCCGCCGCTCACGGCGACTCGTCTGTGGGATCGCAAGAAATCTAGTACGCGAATTTGATCCTTGGTGAGTACGAGTCGTCGAGCTTCCTGCTCAGCCAACTGAGACGAAACCAGTGGAGTAACTACAAAGGACCTGGCGAACACATCTCGAAACACGGCCAGACCACGCCGGCCAATGGGAGTGAAACTAGAGGCATCGTTGCCCCAGTAGGTAAAGGCCGCATCTATCCATGATTTGGGGCTCTGGAGATCTTTTGAGCAGCCAATGAGCGTTGCGGGCATGTCGGGGCGACTCAATACGCTGGCGTTCCCAACGTCGGGGATGAACACTGCGTGACCCCGGAGAACATTGTGGAGTGCCAGATCCTTCCATCGTTGATGCTCATTCAGCTTGGAACGAATGGAATACTTCGCCTTCAGTGCCTGATTGATCGGGTTGTTGATGGGATGTTTATGCTGATGCCGATCAACCGAAAACCAGTCACCGCTGAGGGAATCGAATCCGACACCACCACCCTTAACCTCAACGCAAAGGTACCCGAGATCTGGGTGGCAGACTAGAAAATCTGTTTCACCGTCCTTTGCTTGCTCTTCCTCGCGTCGAAGAATCCAGCCGACCTGAAAGAACACTACGAAATCGGCTGGCAGGCCATCGCGGAATGCACGATAGACCTTGGCTTCTGCTTGTGACGGAAGATCCGCAAGTTGAGCTTCAGACAGCTCAGGAATCATCGTCGCCATTTTCTTCCTCTACTACTTGCATCGTTTGGAGATTCAGGGTGACTGTTCGCCGCCCGAGGTTTTCAAATTCGATCGACATGACACGCGTGGAGCCGCGCAACTCCATTGACTCGATACGGCCAAAGCCAAAATGCTGGTGCTTCACCCTGGCACCGGCGATAAAGGCGAGCGCAGGATCGGCGCGCTCATTAGCCACAGCGTCACGCCAGTTGCCGTCGAACATAAACGATGTCACTTGTGTGGCCGGGCTGCGAATGGGATGCACGCGAGTATGTTGAGGGTCAGAAACGAACTCGACAACGTATAACCAGTAGCGATCGCCATAGTCCTGGGCATTGCTGAACTGGAGCCGGGACAGGCCAACACCTGTCTGATTCCATTCACCATTGACACCCTTTACCTCGATAATTCGATCCTCTCCGGTTATCGGGTTACGGCTGATGATGTCGTAGCCCGGGTGAGTCTGCGGCATTGGGTCCGGCTCCCGACCTCTGGCCTTCTCATAGGCGCATACCGCCTCACGGGATACAACCTCAACGGCAAGGTTATGTTCGGAAGGGTTGTCTTCACTATCCAAGTCGGTTTTGCTTTCCGATTTTTTGCGAACATAGGAAAGTAGCCGCCGATCCCACTGCTCCTTGTGCTTTGGGCGAGACTTCTTCGAACCACCACTGGTGGGCGACGAACTACGGTGGCCACCGCCATGTGGGTGTTTTTCACCGGCTCCGGAATCTGTATTCTTTGAAGTGCCCGGTTCGGGTTGCGATGGTTTTTGAACTGGGGCGTCCGGGCTATTCGATCTAGGAGGAGAGCCGTTGGGCTTGTTCGTTGCAGTCCTGGGCTCCTCTTGAGTCCCAGCTGGCTTTGCTGGTTCTGGAGCATCCGATGGTGAAACAGCCTCAGGGTCATAGTCTGACTCGCCACTGCCACCAATATCGTCAAGTGATGGTGACGTTAAGTCTTCATCCGATATTCCAAGATCCGCCTCCAGGTGTGGAACGCCATCATCAGTTAGTTCCCTATGAGCCTCCTCTACCGACTTGGTCATGAATTGACGGGTCATCACGACCAAATTTGTGATCTCCGCTCCCGATTCCTCTGGCATTAGTTGATGAAACATTGCCTTCAGAACAGGGGACCAACTACGATCCCCGACTGGCCGAGCAAGAATTAGATGCCCCTGGTCGATATCAAAAAATGCCTGCGTTGATGATGGTGGTGCGTTCACTGCCGTATCACCAAGATTTACTGTCGCCTGGATTCGAACGACGTCGTAACTGAATGCCGAAAGCTCATTGAGTGCTTTCGTTATCCGACGTTTTGCTGATGTCGGTTTGTTATGCAGCAATCTGGCGAGCACTTCAGATCGTTCAAGCAGCTTGTCAGCGAACGAAGTTTCAGTCCGCTTTTCCCCGTCAACAAATTCGAGCGCCACCTCGGCGCACTCGCTGAGCCGCCGGACCCCAACGCGTTCCAGCAAAGGCCAGAGCTCCGGAGCCGGCTTGCAAAGTGCCCTGTTGAGCTCCCCGTTGAAAAAGGCTGCGTGCCATTCGCTGTCTTGAAGCAACAATTCATCAGGATGCGTCGCTTGGCCAAGTAGATTAAGGATCGCGGGGGACTGCTGTAACCGGGTGAGTTCTTCATCACCAAGCTCTTCTTCCGAGTCAGCTGTGGCAATGCCATTCAGACAGGCCTCATACACTCCACGATCAGCCCCGGCGATAGGCTTACCCTGCTCAAAATACTCACCCACGACGTCCAGCAGCAGATCCACATAGTCTTTGGTGTCGGGAGCATTCTTTACGCCAATAGCCGAAAACAGCGGCTTAAATCCCTCCAGGTTCGCGGGGATCGAGAACGCAAAACGACCGAGTTGCTGTGCTGTCCAATACAACTGATTGGGTCGAACGAACGACTTCTGACTCTCAACGTAAATGCAGCGCGTGTTCTTGAGTCGCTGAATATCGGGGTCCGAATCCTTCGCACGCTCATTCAATATTTGGTACGTAAAAATGTGCGGATCAATATTGCGTTCGGAGCAGTACAGAAGATGCTTAATGACGAGATCAGTCTCTGGCTCGGTTTCAACGCCAAGTTCGACGAGGAATTCCTTCTTAAGCCGGTTTGACGTGTAGTCGAGGATATAAACCTGCGACCTGAATGCTTCCGACCGATACGGGGCATACAGATTTGATGCCGAATACCAACTCTCCTCGTCACCGTCGCCCGGAAAACAGTCAGCCTCCTTGAGGTCCTCAATCGCGTCCTGGAATACTGATTTATCTTTCCATGCCTCAAAGTTGTCGCACAAGACATAAAAAGCTTCTCCGCTGGCTCGTCTAGTGTCCTCCGTGGGCAGAAATTTCTCAGCGATGTAGAGGATTCGATCGACAAGGTGGCGGGCAATCGGAGACCGCCGAATGCCAAGCTCGTCCAGGAAGCTGAATACCGATCGTGCATTGGGAATGCGTGTGGGGTCGACCCATAAATGCGTAGCGTCGCCCAGGACTTTTACCAATTCATCGGTTCGGCGATAGGTATTGCCAGGCTTTGACCAGTTCCCGTCCTGTGTTGGAATGAGCGGGAGGGAAGCGAGTAACCTCCTGATGTTGTCGTCGTTGATCAGCGATGGATGTTCTGCCAGCTCAGTTACTAATCGTTGATACTTCGACGCATCGATAGGCCCATCTTCATCAAAGAATCTTGGCAAAACGGTCTGGACGAAGGCTTCAATCGTCTGACTTTGCACGCCAAGTTTGCTCGATACGAACTCTCTGGCCGAATCGGTTAGAGCGCTCGGATCAAGAAGATCTGCCTGGCCAGTTGGGTCGTTGAAATTCCCGGGCAGTAACGCCTGGTCTGCCTTTACCAGCCCTTTGCTGGACAACCAGACCGGCAGGGATCGCAGTGTTTTGTAAACGGAACGGTCCACCGAAGATTGGCGGTCCAGGTCTGCGAAGATGCTGTAGAGATCCCGCAGGTGCGCCTTTTCACTGCCGATCACATCTTCAGCAGATTCGGAACTCTCGATCTCCGATTCCAAGTGGGACACAACATTGGCGAGCCCAAGCGACGTAACCAAGCGCGCAATTTTTGGAAAACCAAGCAGGTGCCGAGAGAGAATCGCCAATCTGGGCAGCAACGAAGCAACTTGGTCAGCGCGAAGTGGGTGCTGGGCAATATAGGACTGGCTAATCGTTACCAAGAAAGAATCTTCGGTAACGACAAAAGGAATACCCAGCAGCTTGTGAACAGATGGGTTGAGCGAGCTGGGTTGTGTGCTGCTTTCTGGCAGCAGGTCGTTAACAATGCTCCACAGCGGACGATAAAACCCCTCGACCTTCTGGTCAGGAATCTCGCTGACACCAGCTTCATGGCTTGCAAATGCCGTAGCCATCAGATTAATCAGGCGTTCCAGGGTAAGGATTGGCGCCCCCAATTGGTTCAAAGCATTCTGGTAAGGTCGAAGATCCTCGATGACAACTCGGCCACCCATTTCACCCAAGGCCTTCACCTGAAACTCATTCAGTTGCGACCTCGGCAAGAGCACTCCACTAGGCGGCTGAGTGGTACCGTCTTGAGCAAGAGCAATCCGGGATTGAGAACCGGTCGCCTTGATACGCTCCCAGAATCTGGCGAAACAGCTCGGGTGGTGCTGAGATTTTGAAAGATCATATGCGCGGCCAATAATTTGCCACAGTTGGGCATGACCAAGCATCTGTAGAAGCGCTTCGGGATCTCGGGCTAACTCTGCTGCTGCCGCATCGATGAGCATTTCATTCCATGCTTGCTGATGCTGGTGGCCAGCAAAAACGATGGCTTTTCGGTCGGACTCGGGAAAGAAGTCTGCATTTATGTGCAGAGGCAAGCCAGTCGATTGTTCCGTTGGCAGGAATGCGTACAGATACCCCTCTGTCAATGGTTCTGGATCAAGCCGGAGCCCGATACTGATGCTTGTCCCACGATTCAATGCCTCGAGCCGAGGATGGCTTGGATACAGTTTCTCGGCAGCAGCCTTGGCATCAGCACGCAAAATTCGCCAATGCTCAACAACTTCAGTCGGGCGAAAACTTACGACGAGGCTTGAGTCGTCACCTCGGTCAAGATCGCAGCCAAGTAGTAGTTTTCCATCTCGCCTGACCTCTGCCTTTCGGACATGGCGGAGGAACAGCAGACTCTTCCGCAGAACGCTCTGAATGTCGTCTGTTAGTTGGTCGATATGTGCGGGGCTGACATGGGATACCCCGAGCGCCTGACGCGCATCGGTATTGGGATCTGTTGCCCAGGGAAGGAAGAACGTGGTTCCGTCAGCTTCAGGGACTGACTGAACAGCGGCGTTTTCTGTCTCTGGTAGCAAGACCAGCTTGATTCCAGAAGACTGGATTTCAGGGTGGTCAGCGATTTGATATGTCGATACAAAGCCAATGCCGAATCGACCGATATTCTCTGATTTCTTTAGTTTGCCGCCACTGGCGACCTTCTTGATTCGATGAAAATCACAGGCGTACTTTTCTGTTTGTTGGAGCTGGCAAATTCGATCGCTTAGGTTTCCACAGTAGCTGAATGTGCCGCTGTTCCAGACCCGGAGCCCATCCTTCGTGATATCGAAAACAACCTCATCGGCTTCGGCGTCATCCGCATTTTGGATGAGCTCCAGGGCCATAACGTCGTAACCTTGGAGCGCCTCGAGATGCGACTTAATGGTGCCGATGAGATCCGAATCGTAATCAACGATTGTTTGCGCGTCGTTATGGTTGCTCATCCCCTTGATTCCACCCTGTGTCGAGCTGCTAGTTGTTCTTCGTAAGCAATATCATACTGGCATAAGCGTTGACTCCGCCAGCTTTTGATACGCAGACTCAAAAGACAAGCAGGTTCAAGTCGACACCGAGGTTATGTGGAGCGGCTGGTAAAGAGCACCTCAGAAGGCGCACTGCAAGGTGGATTTCAAGGGAGCAAGGCGTTATGGGCAACACAATTTCCGGGGCAGTGGAGTCGCCTAGCCGTCAGAACAAGACGTAACTATGTCGCAGCAATGATCAGTGTATCTCTTTGTTCTTGTACTACGATTAAGAGACCAAATCAGCGATAAACTTTCTATAGTAAATATAGGCGCTTTATATAATAAGATCATTACGCTTAGACATAACTATTTGATTATATTATTTATTGTATAATAATAAATGTTTTGTTTCTAAGGTGTTAGTTTAAAACCGCTTGCCAATCGAGGACAAACAAAACAGAATAGTGATATCGATATTGCGACAAACGAACAGTGCACTATTCTCAGTTCCCTGAAGATTCTTTGGATTTGTCTTTCGAGGACAAAGCCGCTCTAAAAAAATTTTTCATACTCGCAAATTATCCGAGAGACCGAATAGATCTGCCTGAGTCTCTACGGCTCACAAGCAGGATTTTGCCTTACTGCCAGATCGCCGACGAAAATTCTGACATCTGGCTCGCTTGGCAAATAGCGTTCCCGCGCATTTTGAGCGCGATTGCTGATTTTGAACGGCAAAAAAAAGCTGTGTGGCAAAAAGTCCCAAACTCGCAGATTCGAAACGGCGGACGCTGGCACAAAAAAATTTCCGAGCAGCCGTTGCTGGCTTGTCTGACTCAAGACGTATCCGAAAACCCTCAGCGTTATCTTCCGGTCCTTGCCCTCGTTCTGATTGCATTCCGGTTAGGCGAGGCGCAATTTTCAAAAAGCATGCTTGTCGCCCTTGCCAATAACGCACGCATTCTCTGCTCAAGCGGCGGCAAGCGAATTGACCTGCTCATGAAACTACCCGTTGCCACAAGTGATACTGATCGCGGCTGGCCAAGGAAGCTGCTTCTCGCCGTACGTTCAGGAAAATCAACTGAGACTTTTGAGCCAACACGAAGTTTATGCGTTTCGTTGGAGAAGGTACTTGTTGTTCTCGGCTTTGACCAACCCAGCGAAATTCTTTTCAAAGAAACTCGGAGAGCATCAGATCCTGTTCTTGCTCAACCTCCTCCAACAATAACTCGGGAAGCAAGCAGCACCATTTCAGTGAGGATGTCAGAACCTGCTGTGCAAGATGAGTTGCCAGTACGCAATAAACCGATACCGAAACGTCCGCCCGAGCCTAAGTCGATTCGTATCCGAAACTTTCCGAAGGGGAGCGATGATCGGGATACGAAAGCCGCCGAACCTGAAGACCTTGTATTTGGTCAAGCGGAAACAACCCCAGTTGATGCGCCACAGGCTTCGATCGGCTTGCAAAAGCAGCAAGCCGGATATACAAATTTCAGAACGGCGATCGACAATCAGTTTCTGCCCTGGGCCTGGAATGTTCTGCATGATCAGGAAATTCAATTTCTGGTAGCAGCAATAGAAGCTGAAGTACACAAGGACGGTGAGCACAAAATTGGCGCCTGGTTAGCGAGCCTTTCTCTGGCGACGGGACTACCGACTCGCCTGCTGGTCGATGTCATGCTTAACGATGCGTCAGGAGATTCACATTCTATCGTCCGTCCTGACATCTGGAATCGTCAGGTGATCACTCCGGAAAATGCGTTCATACCAGATAGCCATCAAGAACCTTTGCTTCACCCAGTAAACTACTTGGTCGCGCTTAGATTGCCGGAGATCGTAGCCGCGCCGATAAAGACGCTCCTTGAAGGAAGATCAGACCAAATTTCAGTGGGGAAGTTGATCGACCGGGATGCAGGTGGTGCTGAGGCGATGGTCAGGGACTTTTTGAAAACAGTTCGCTCCACTGATGCACCGAGACTTTTGCTCGGTCGAATTCATAGCGTACTGGGCAGGCAGATCATCCGTTTGACAGAGGATCCTGTGCTGACACAGTTGCTGACGGCTCTGCCAACTGATTTGCCAAGCGCAGGACTATATTACGCAACTTTCACGCACTCCTACCTGCGATCGGTGTATCGAGCAGCGATCGAAGCGATCTTTGAGTCGAGAGCGCCGTGAGCGAAAAATTCTCGGGCTCAGCCCTCTATCCGTTGCCGGGTGTTATGACGGAAATGATCCGTGGCGTCCGTCAACGCGCGGCGGCTACGATGCTTGATGATTCAGAAAGCTCGATCGAAGCGCATAATTTGTACGTCACCTATGTTGTCATCTTGATGATGCTCGCGACAGGTCATCGGCCGGTGTCTGACATTTTTTCGACGCTCGACTGCTTTGATCAAGAAACAGGACTGGTTTCGATAGAAGACAAGGCTGTCGACAAAGGACACGAAATACGCGTTGTTGCTGCACCGCCGATGCTTTTTGAGCAACTCGAATTGTATTTGATGCATTTGCAATCAGTGTATTTGCGCCTGCAATGGTCGGCGCCAGAACTCGCCATGCAGATACTCTCGGCAACTCAGCCGGCTGGTCCAAGATTGATCCCTCTATTCTTTTATCTGGACAAAAGCGGTACTCAGTGGAACTCGATTCGACCGGCAACTCTGGAAGCCTATCTTGGCAACGTTTGGATGTTGCCGCTTAACGTAAATCGTGACCTGATCGCCACAGGCGGCAGGGTGGCAGGGTGCCCGTCTTTTTTCATTGATGCGCAGCTCGGCCATCAGGATGTCGGTTGCGAACCCAACGGGTCATGTTCCCCAATATCGCCAATTGAACTTGCTGAGTATTGGACTCCGCTTCTCCAAAAGCATGTCGAAGAACTCGGGATATCGGTTTTGCCTGGATGGAAGCCAACTCGAGGAAAACGAATCCCCGTACTCAATCCTAAGCTTCTGGCCAAGACAACCGCCGTGGCGTTTGGCCCAGAAAAGCGCAGGATCAAGCGAAGTGCAGAGCTGTCGCGCGAAGCAGATGCTGTCGATGCGTTGATACCTGAATTGGCCACAAAGATAGAACAAGGCGTCATCGAGGATGCCTTGCTCAAGGAGTGGCTAAACCGAATAGCAGAAAAATCCCCCTTCGGGCGATTTTCCATCTGGGTCGCACTATTGCGAAGGCGTCTGGCGTCTCTGCGACGGGCCGGGGTAAAAGTCGCGCTTCCTGGTCGAGTAGCTCCGGCCCTAAGTGAGCCCTCTCCATTTTCACCTGACACATTTCCGCAAAGCCAGCACATCAACAAGGTGCGCGCCGCTTTTCTGGAATATTTCGATCGAATGGTGAACGAACCTACCTGTGCGCAGCGCGTCGCTGAAATCGTTGCAAGTGCCGTGCTCTTTGGTGCCGAACTGGATGTAAAACGGCTGCAAAGTTTTCTTGATGCTTTACGCAGTGCCCGCCTGGTGCGTATCGAAAACCGGTTCATACTTATTCACAGCTCCGAATCGGCAGGAAGTGTGGTCTGGCAATTCGATCCGATGAGTGCAGGACTGCTGATCGGTTATGACCGTAAATTCAGCCAAGGAGAAAGAGAGTCATGTTCTGGATCGGTGGTGGCCTCCGCATTGGGGATACTGGCCAATGAAATTGGATGGTTGAAAAGCCGCAATTCAAAACATGTTGTTTTGGCCACCTTGCTGCGCGATTTGGTAAAGCCGGCGAAGGGGTACTGGAGTCTTCGTTTGTCAGGTATGGATTATGCGGTAGCCACCGGCAAGCAAAAAACGACATCACTGACTGAACCCTCGCTAGTACGCCTGATGACCGGTAAGCGAGTGCTCACAACAGATGAAGAACTAATTGAACCGGAGCAAGTTGAGTCGCCGCTCTGGACACCAGCTGTCGCCTTCGATCCATCACAGCACGGCTATTCGGCTGCTGCTGGATTCTGGAAAAGAGTGGTGAAGATATTTTACGAAGCGGAAAATGTTGGGAAAAACAATCGGCAGAATATCTCCAAAGAATCAGGAGCCCCTTTTGAAGAAGAAAAGGGTGGAGAAAAAAAAGAACGGTTTGACAAGCGGTCCAGAAATATCAAGAGACGGCTTGAGCCTGTACTGAAAAAGATACTCAACCAGCCAGGAAACATTCCGCCGATTGGCGTAGCTCTGGTGAGCTGGGCCTACGCGCTTTCAACTCGAGGCACGCCTTCTACAGGCGAAATTCGGGCAAACACGGTGTTTCGTTACGTCGACGCAATCGGCAGAAGACTTCTCGAGCGTGCGGGCGATACCAATTTCTTTGCCCTGCCAGATTTCGCGGTCGAGGATATATATGCTGATGTTGCCGAAGTGTCCTGTGCAAACGTAAAACATCCCGATTTTGTGGTCAGTCGCCTGATGGAGTTTCATGAGTTTCTGATCGACACTTACGGTGTGCCGGACATCGACTGGACCGACATCGTCGCGGACCTTCCCATTCCAACAAAGAACGTCGATGTGGGAATGGTTACCGATGAAGAATACTGGCGCGCATTTCGCTTTCTCAGAACGGATGCGTCAATGAGTGAAAGAGATCAACGCGCAACGACTACGATGCTCGTGCTCCTCTACCGTTTTGGTTTGCGACCTGGTGAATTGTTTTTGCTCAAAACAGCCGATCTAAGCAGCACGAATCGAATCGTAATCAGGATATGCAATTCAGTCTACGGCGAGACCAAAAGTGACAATGGTGTAAGAGCCATCCCCTGGATGGGAAATGAAGAGGGTGAGGATCTTCATCTAGTTAAAGAGTGGCATGCCCACGCCAAGGAGTACGGGAATCAGGACAGCCTCGCCCTTCTTTTTGGTGAAGAAGACCACTGTCGTACCGCGCTTGACCGCAGTCTGGCCATGAAAAAAATTACAGAGGCCCTGCGTGCGGCAAGTGGTGATCAATCTATCCGGCCGCGACATCTTCGGCACAGCTTTGCTTCGCGTCTGTGGCTGGCCATGATTCTTGAGTCATCGACATCGGATATGGTATTGGTGACGGTCTGGAATCAACTCTGGCCCAATGCCACGCCTGAAGACATACGGAAAATTCTCGTAGGGAATTCGTCAATTTCACGGCGCAGCATTTGGGCAATTGCGCTGGCGCTGGGACATGTGAGTCCATCCGTTTCCTTCAGACACTATGTTCACTTGATGGACTTCGTCCGTGCCGCAAAACTATGGAAACAAAAGATTGATCTGTCGCAGAAGGCGTTGGGAAAAGTATTGTGCTGTCCCTACGCAACCATTCGCACGATCCGCGCCGCAAACAAAGATGCCGCAATGAAAGATGGAATGTTGTTCTTTCATGTCGCGAAAAACATTCCGGATATCAAGGATTCTGAATTGATTGACGAAACAGACCTGCCACAGGCGATGTCTTATTTGATTGTGCACGAATCTGCCGGTCTAAGTTTTGAAGCGATTGATCGGATTCTTTGCTTGGCCGGGATTCGTGATGAGCTGGACGGGCTGGCTGAGCGATTTCTTGTCAGCGAAGCAACAGTCAGAGAAGTTGTAGAAACCGGGCGTAAATTACAAAGGGATACCGGGTTTAGAGATTACGGATTGGACGCGACCCCCGACGCAGACCGGTTTCCAGGAGCTAAAGTTTTCTCGAGACATGAAAGGATAGATAGCGATTCAGTGCGCTTGAGATCAGCGTTGAGACTTCTTTCGGATGATGCTGCTACGGGTGCCAATCTGTGGCTGGACTATCGGGACAAGACAAAGTTTGTACTCATATTTGAATTGGTCTCTGATCTTCAAAATTTCATCGATTCCTTGTTGCGAACTTTCGAGATGACAAGCGACATGTTTGAACTACTGATTCCTGCGCAGGAGGGTGACGAGGAGTGGCAAGGTGTTAGGGATCAGTATTCAGCACAAGGACTAGCAATACGAAACAACTTCCACTTGGGCACGCGTGCTGGCCAAGTAGGGCTGCGACTAATAAATGGGAAAAGCAAATTCAAGCGCCACCGGGTCTGGGATCGCCTAATGTTTGCGGTTGCTTGCCAAGCGATTGTGAAAAACAAGACGGAACCGTGGAATGTGCATCCGTGAAGATATCGATACGCGCCAAAATCTTTACAGAACCTTTATGACTGGCGCATCAACAAGCTCAAAACGCGAGTATGACAAAAGAGTTCGCGCTTTCTCAAATATTTTCTCGTCACTTACCGCCGTAACTGTGATGCGTACGGCATTTTATACCCGGGCAGCATTGGCCAGCGCGTCTAACCATTGAGCATTTCCTATGGAAATACTGAGTGTCCGGCGGCTGGAAATCATCACGCCAACTGATCGCTCAAATCGATCAAACTTATAGCACTCTCCGTCGACAAGACCATGGGGGAGTACGTGTTGAAAATCCTCCGAGCGCGAAAAAGAGGCGGCAGAAAATCCAAGCTGGCGAGAGGAGCAATCATTACCTATATCTCCGTGCTCCGAATCCACATTCTCAGCAATGCCGTTCGCATGTTCTTGGCTAGTTACTTTGCCATGGCGCTCCGTTTCGCAAAGGAATGCAACAAATCGTGCTTTTAGTGTGCATTCGGAAAACTTAGCGATCAAACCCGAGTCGGGTATATGCAGATTTACAAGCAGACAGATTCCTCGATTCGAGTCAATCTGCTCGACGAACTCGATTTCGAAATCGTTAGCAAATCTCATATGCGTTAGAAAGTTTCTAATTGAAGTCGACAATCGATCTTCAAGCATGACGAGCGGGTCATGCGCTTCTAGAATTTTTGTTATGCAGCAATTCTCATGGAAGGCTGCAGGTCTGCCAAGTGCCTCATTAAAGATTTCGATTTTCATTGCCTTCTCTTATCTGTAAATGTCCTTGCCATTCTTATTCGCCAAGAACTGCAAATCAATGCAGAAATGTCGATGAAAATGGGGGGTGTAGGTGCGGTAATGGTCGGCAAGATGCAAATAAATGAAAATCAGGTGATATTCACAAGAAAGTCTGTAACAGTTCGAGTATCTCGATAAGGGATCGCGAGCAACTCGTGGTGGGCTGACTTCCTGCCTGCTGTTCTGGAAAAGAAAGAAGGGCGCCCATTTCTATTTCATTAGCTTTGTGGCTCGAAAGTCACCTGTTGCTAGCGCATCTCGCCCAACCAACCTGTTAATCAGAGTTGCACTTCGAATTTGAACTCGCGTGATAATCCAGCCTTGTCTGCTCAAACCGTCACCCTCAGCCAGGTCGAGTCACACCTCTGGGAATCCGCCAACATCCTACGCGGCCCTGTAGATGCGGCTGATTTCAAGACCTACATCTTCCCGCTACTGTTCTTCAAGCGCACTTGCGATGTTTGGGACGAAGAATACGAAGAGATTGTCGCCGACACGGGCGATGCCGAACTGGCCCTGTTCCCCGAATCCCATCGTTTCCAGATGCCAGACGACTGCCGCTGAAACGATGTGTGTGCCATGTCGACCAACGTCGGCAATTCGCTGCAGCGCACCATGCGCGAGGTCGAGAAGAGGCCAACCCGGACACCCTCTACGGCGTCCTTGGTGATGCCCAGTGGACCAACAAGGATCGGTTTGTTCGTGCGCGTTAGGCTGCATGCGTACCTCGAACCATGTACGGTCTACGCCATCAGTTGAAAACCGATGGGCTGAGCGGCAGCAGCAATACAGGTTCCGGCAGTTTTCGAAGTACAGCAGTCGTCTGGATAACTGCTTGCCGGAACCATTGAGCGTCGGCAATGGGCCGCGAAGCGCCTGACGAGTCTCCGAAAACCAGACGCCGCACCATCTACCTTAGCGAACCAGTTTTAGACTAGACGATGGCCCCGCTGAGCCATGCGCACAGAGGGGGTTATTGTTTTAGCTCTATGGCGGAATGCTGTGGAGCACGACATGTGCCCCTTGAAATCATTCTTCTTTTCAATGGCATAATTACCATAGGAGCATTATGGACTAATAAGAAATATTTTTGGTGGTAAGGGTGGGTATGGCTAGCTTCACGGATGGCCTGAAAGAAAATAAGTTCTTGGGTGCGGTGGTGCAAGTCAAGCCCAATCCCCCTACGATTCATTAAGGGCGACAAAGATCGTTCCATCCATAACGTCAGTTGGGATCGCATCTACGTCACGACGCTGTTTTCCTTCGAATGGAAGGAGATCTCAAAGTCCATCGATCATGCAATTAACATTGCAAAGGGCGATACGACCAAGGTGTTCGTAGGTGGAATCGCGGCATCCTTAATGCATGAGCGGTTTCTTGCCGAGCTTCGCTGGCGCGGTGTTCGAGTCATTAGTGGTCTTCTCTCAAATGCGCCAGCCATCGCGTTGCAGCTCGACGATTTCGCGGAGGAGTTTTACTCCGACGATATGACTGGCACTCCTATTGAAGACTTGGTGCCAGACTATTCGATCCTGAATCAAATCGCCGATGATTATGTCTATCCTGTACACGATGCTTATTTTGCATATGCATCTCGCGGCTGCGTTCGGAAGTGCCACTTCTGTGGTGTTCCGAAACTGGAGGGTGAACAGCGTGACGCCCAATCAATTACTTCTTTGATCAAGGCTATCGCCGAACGGCACGGTGAAAAACGTGACCTGATGCTTATGGACAATAATGTTGTGGCCTCTGCGAACTACAAAAACATAATTGCTGAAATAAGGGATAGTGGTTTTGAGAAAGGGGCAACATTTCGACGACCAGGAAGACCAGCAGCCCTGCGTCGAGTAGACTTCAACCAGGGTGTCGATGCGCGAATCCTGTGCAAGGATAGCCCAGCCGTAAATCGAATCCTTAGTTACTACGTACCGCTTCCACATGAGAAGGAAGCCGAAATATGGAAAATAATGAAAATTCGTTTGCAGGAAAGCAGAAAGTTAAGCGTCGTCATTCCTGAAGATGAACTAGTTGAAGATGCAGGATTGGCAGAAGTTTCATGACCTAAAGAATTCCGGCACGCCACTGGTTTCCTTGCCCCATTTTTTGCAATTTGTTTTTGGTAACTAAATGAATAAGAATTTCGCTATTGTTAGCGTTACTTCAAAGCCTAAGGTTCTCCAAGAGGACGATATTGTCGTTGGCAAAGACATTTTGGAGCTATTAGCCAACGCGATGTATATCGATCCGTTGACGATTTATCGGGAATACATCCAAAACTCTGCAGACTCAATTGACGAAGCCCGGCAAGTTGGGCTTTCCGTAGATGAACCCAAAATTGAAATATCACTGGATCATTCCAATCGAACCGTTCGCATTAGGGACAACGGAGAAAGCATTCCCAATGCTGAGTTTGTAAAGCGAATCACTGCCATTGGTGCCAGCCATAAACGTGGAAGAAATCTTAGAGGATTTCGTGGAGTAGGCCGACTATCGGGGCTCGGTTATTGCCAAGAGTTGGTGTTTCGGGGCAAGGCCGAGGGTGATTCAAAGATCGTCGAGGTAAGCTGGAACAGCCGTGCTCTAAAGGAAAAGGTCAGGGACTTGAATTATTCGGGAAGCTTGACGGACCTAATCCGTGAGGTTGTAAGTTATAAAGAAACGCCTGCAAGCGACAAGGAACAGCGCTATTTTGAAGTGGAACTTCGGAAGGTCGGCCGCCTCAAGAACGATCTTTTGATGAACGAGCAGTTAATCCGCTCTTATCTCTCACAAGTCGCTCCCGTCCCATTTCACCCAGACTTTTCATTTGGGCCGGAGATCCAGGAATTCCTTTCTGGTCGTGGGGTTCATCCTCCGGTTCGAATCGAACTTAATGACAGCACCGGTCCAATCTATCATCGCGCAAGAAATCAAATCGAATTCAACCCGAGGGTGATGATGGTTCAATCAGGCTCGATCTGATCAATTACTCGAATCAACGGCGCATAAATTATTCGAAAGCGTGAATATGACGAGAGCGTCCTCGCACGGTGTGAAATACGGTTGTCAGGAAGTGCCTGAATTTCAAGGGTCACCGAATTCTTTTGCCCAGCTATGTCGTAGAGTCTCTTGAGATAGGCTGCGTTGTCGCTTACCAGTTCAAAAGTTCTTCCACTTGAAATGCGTATGCCGACAACATTTGCAAATCGGTCCATTTTGTAGCATTCGCCAGTGATAACATCGGTCGGAAGGTAGGCTAAAGCTGCGTCGGAAACCACAAAGCCTTCGTTTGAGAATGCCCCTTGGGATGGTGCATCAGGCCCTTTTTGATCGTGAACCTCGGAACTTTCTTGTTCAATCCTACTTACTTTATTTTCAGATTCATTGCGAGAGGTCGTTGAATTGATTGGCAAGGCGTTGCTTAAAAAAGCAGTAAACTCATCGCGCAAAGTAATAGGGCCCCCTTTTTTTACGTCAATCATGCCAGGCCCCTCAGTAACTAAAAAAGCCTGGAGACAGATTCCGCGGCTGGCGTCAATGCGCTCAATAAATTCGGTCGTGACGTTGCAAAAAAATTGCCTCGTGACAACGAATTTTTGAATCGCCGACCCCAAGTAAGATTTTAGTGAAACAAGTGGGTCATGCGCATTGCATATAGGGGCTTCGCAATAGTTGGTTTTAAACAGCGCAGGTATGCCGATGGCTTCATCGTAAATTTCTATTCTCATCTGTTTCTCACATTGTAGGATCAAGTGAGAAATTCTTGATCCTACCGCCGAACAATGCAATGAAGAAACCCCGCCAAAAAAGGGGGTGTAGGTGCGGTAATGGTCTGCCCTGGCAAAAATATTGTGCAAAGATAAGTATTTCCTAGGTAGCAAATGCCCCCGAATGAATTTTTTGGATCCATATGTGCGACTGATCTGAAACCGGGATTCTTCAATTTTCTGAGGAGTGATGCTTGTCCGCGCACACCATTTACTTGCTAAAGTCATATCTCTAGGGCATTAAACAACGTACCCAGCTCAATCTGCACCCTCTTTTACAGGCAAACTTTTTCGGCCGAAAAAGCCGGACGCGGTCACCGGCATCGCCAACCCGAACGCCGCGACGATTCCCTGAGTACAACGAAAGCTCAGCCAAACCAGAACACCGAGCATGAAGAGGCTTAGGCCGACCCCAAGTACCGTGTGAACCAGAGTGATGCCAATCACTGAAAGCAGGACGCCATCGACAACCGAGCAAATCAGGTAGATACCGTACAACCGGGATGCCGATCGCACATGCCGGGCAACGACGGGCTGAACATGCGATTTGTTGATCAGATAGAAGATCAGCAAGGGCATCAGCGTCGGAAGGCAGATCAGGAGCCCAACGAGATAGAACTGATAAAAACCCATAAGATTGGTCAGGTAAGCATCCGCCAACACAAGCATGTATCCTGCTGCCGCCAACCAGCGCACCTTGTCGGCTTGGGCATCGGATAGCGGTTGCGCAACCGCTACAGGCGGTACAGGATCAGCTTCACTCTTGCCTTGCTTGTCCGACGAATGGTCCAACCTGCGAACGATCCAGACAATCGCCACAATGACAACCGCCAATGTGAGCAATGGCCCCGCCGCAATGAACCAATGCAAGATTGAAAAGCTTCCCATGAATTCGCTCCTTAAAATGTCGCTGAAGTACTGATGTCTGGATCAATGATCGTGTGGATCGACGCGGGTTAGCTACCGTGCGCCCTTGCCACGAAGAAATACCGCGATATTCTGATGTCCCGCGGTTTCCGCAATAACGGCGGCGGACTTGTCTCCATCGCCGGTATTGATATCAACCCCGCCACCGGTAACAAACCGCTCGACCGCCAGCATGTCGCCGCGCTTTACCGCCGCCAGAAACTGTTCCTGACTGAAGTATTGCAAGCCCATGGCAGTCAGCTCCTTGCGGGCCTCGACGGCCGTCATCGCCTTGGGCGTTTGGGGTTCGACGAGATCGGGATTCATCGCCGCGATCTGTCGCATCGACGCTTCTCTCATCTGTTGAATAAGGAGCATTTTCTGCAGCTGTTCATTGGATACGACCGGCGTGCCTTGGGTTTGAGCCTTGGGGGCCGCGATGGATTCGATTGGCGTCAGCGTTGCCGGAGCGGATTCAGCCCCCTGAGTCGGTGCTTGTGGTGTCGCCGGCGAGGCTGGCACAGCCTGTGCCGGGGCTGTAGTGGCCACAGGTATCGGCGGGATCAGATCATCCTTGACCAGCGTCCTTCCGGCCATATCCTGCGGGTGCAGTTGAACCAGCCGGAAATCAAGGTTAGCGTTCTTGAACCCTTCTTCCATCCGATCCAGTATCTTGACCACAAAGCCGCTGCTGTCCCCCATCCCGACGGCCTTGGCCATGACACGACCGAGCATAGCGGCCAAGACATTCGGATTCTTCGCACCCAGACCGGATTGCTGTTTGTAGATCGCCAGATAGTTGACGCGGTAACCGCCGGCATAGGGGAATAGACACCCACGGTGGTAGGTCACTTCCCCGTACTGGGCCATGGAGGTGTCGAGCCCGGAGACCGAGAACAGGTAGCCCTGGCAATCCGACCTGGGACCACCGCCAGGTTGTTCGACAATGCGCATCTGATTCGGATAGTCAGGCAGCGGCATCGGCGGGATACCGTTACGGATGGATGCATCCCGGGCGTACAGGCGGATGGCTTCGACGACGGCGGTTTCGATGGCCTCAACCGAAGCCGGACCGCGCAAATCGTAGACCGCGAACACCATCTTCTGGCTATAGGTCGTGCCGCGCAGATCAAGAATCGGGTTCTGCGCATGGGCGGTTGATCCGACCAGCAGTGCGACGATGAGAAAAGCAAAGCTACGGTAGTTCATAAATTCTCCGAACGTTGAGTCGATCAATTCATTTGGCACATTGCGTAGATCGATGTGATTGTGACGCAAACACGGCTGACTTAAAAGCTCATCGACCGCACCATCAGGTGACTCCATTTCCTGTGTCATGCCTGTCGATGCCCACTGCGCGTGCGACTCTTGCCGAAAACCTGAAACACCTGCGCGCCGAACGCGGAATGTCGCAGGAGGATCTGGCGCTAGAGGCCGAATTGCATCGCACCTTTGTCGCGCATGTCGAGCGTGCTTCGAGAAACATCTCCCTGGACAACATCGAAAAGCTCGCCAAGGCGCTTGGCATTCCCACACACGTGCTGCTGACCCCCAGAAGCTGATTCCACTCAGGGCGAAGTGGTGGGGCCGGAAAATTCATTTCTGACGACGTACGGCCGGCCCCTCAGGTGTTTGTGATACCCACCGAAGCCGTCTTCTTCGGGCGCCAGGCTTTCAGTCAGATCACCTTGCCCCGACAGGCGATCGGCCATCGACAGAATCGATGCTTCCAGACTGGCTGGTTCGCGCAGACCGGTCCATGCCGGCGCGCCCTTGACGGCGGTCAGTGCGTGCATCAGGGCGAGATAGTGCGTTTCCGGAAGGGGGATGCGATGGCGGGCCTTGGCTTCGACAATCCACTCGACGACGATGTGCTTGTGTCCGAGCAATGATCCCCTTGTCGATCTCTCGAAACGAAGACGGCGATTGTTGAAACAGTACTCGTCCGCCTTTCCGGCATCGTGAAGCAGGCAGGCCAAGGTCAGCACCGGTTGGCTGACGAGCTTATCCTTTGGCACCATACGCATGGCGAATTCGGCCACTTCCACGGAATGCTTCAGATTGCCGTTGCGGCGATTGTGGTGCCCTGCCATCGAACTGAGTCCGACCAGAAAACGATGGAATCGATGGTCGTCCCAAAAGATTGCATTGAAGAGCTGCTTGAACGCCAGGGGTAGCGGCTTCAACAAGGCATTCGCGCGCTTGACCAGCTCTCGGTCGGTCACCCACAGGGGCAGAATCGTTTCGAAGAGGTCGAGTGAAGCTTCCGGGCGTTCAAGCAACACCAAACGGTTGATGCGGATACAACCGTCGAGATTGGTCGGTTGCCCCTGCCAGCGAATACTCACCAACGCGCCGATGTGCAGGCGCAGGTCGGGTTGATTGCAAGACCACGCAACCTGCAAACTGGCTTGATCATGATAGAGGCTGGCGGTGCATTCCGTTGTCTTGTGATCCAGCGGACGATGACCAAAAGCGGTTAAACGAAAGGTAGATGGAAGTCGTTCAGCCACGAGACCCTGCCCGGCAGGAGGTGGTGAAATGAATTGTTTAGGCATGATATTCCTCCGCGTCAGGCTGATTAATGGGGTTGATATGCGTTTGCTGTTGACTGGTACCGAAGGCCCCGCTAACCAGACGCTCAAAGGCCGAACCGTCGCGACGGGTGAGGTTGGGGACGAACCGGGAGTAGACCTTGAACAGCATCTCGGTTGAGCTATGCCCTAATTGCCGAGCGATCCATTGTGGATTTTCCCCACTAGCCAGCCATAAGGTTGCCGCGGTATGGCGGGTCTGGTAAGGACGCCTTGGCGACAGCCCGAGATACCTTAACAGTGGGTACCAGACTCGCTTGGTAAAGTTGTTTGAATCGAGCGGCTTCCCGTCCCGATTGCAAAAAGCAAATGCGGAAAGATGACCCGTACCCTTTTGCTGTTCCTTGAGGGCGCTGAAAACCATTTCGCTCATCTGGATTTCGCGCTGCGAACTATCTGTCTTGGTGTATTCCTCCTCGCCGTCAACCAGCGCCTCGCGAATAAGGATCAGACGCTTGTCAAATTCCACATATTTCCACTTCAGGCCATTAATTTCGCCGGTGCGCATTCCTGTGAAGAAGCGAACAATCATGTAGTTGCGGAAATCGGGGCGGATGGTCGCTAGAACCCGCTGCACTTCTTCAAGCGAGAAAGGCTCAACATCGCTTTTCTTGTTTCTCAGAGGCTTGATGCGGGTCCAAGGCGTGGTAAATTTGAAACGGTCGGCGGCTTCGTCAATGATTTGGCGCAGAACCAACATAACAGCGTTGATCCTGCGTGAAGATAACGTCGCATTCTTTTTGCGCCCTGGGACTTTGGCGAGTACTGAGCGGAAATTTAGAATGTCATCTTTGGTGATTTCGCCGACCCTCTTTAGGCCAAAGGCGGGAATGAGATGAAGATCGAGAATCTGCCGATTGGTGGCCTTATAGGTACGCCGCCATTCCACTGACTGTTGGCCAAACCATTGATCAGCGAAGGATGAGAACAGAGGCGTGCTGTTACGCGCAAGGGTATCCTGAGGTGCAGCTATGGCCTCGGCTACGGGGCTTTTTGCCATCGCCACGGTCTCCGGAGAATCAAACTTTGCAGCAAGTTTGCTTTCCGGAAAGCGCTGACGGTACGAGAACGTACCCTTCTCGATTTCTGCTTCGATCTGGCGGAGCGTTTCTTCCATTCTGCGTCGGTTTTCTGGATTGTCACCATAAGAGGTGTATTCGCGACAGCGCTTGCCTTTAAAGCGAAAATCCAAGAAAAGCTTTCCATTAATTGATCGTATACTAGCCATGAGAAACCCCTTGAGCAGCCATGGGAATTCCGAAACTGTCGCTTCTGTTGATGAGCAGGTCACGTTCAATGACTTCCCATATGTAGAAAATCTTCCGGCGACCAAACGGACGGATGTAATGGACTCCTTCAAGAAGTACGCTGTCTTTCAGAACATCACGTATTGTTCGAGAAGCGTATGGAATGCGTTGTGCTAATTGATCAGTAGATAGATACGTCTTGCTCATGGTAATCTCCATATAAATAATGTCTCAGACAAGCCGTTATCAGCTCATCTGTAACAATATAGTAGCATATAGAAACACAGATGCAACTATTTTGTTTCATAAGAAACTATTTAGTCGGTGCAACCATGATTAGATTCAGAATTACTGAACTGCTTGCGGATAAACAGTTCAAGGAAGGACGTCGCATTACATTGATGGAGTTGGCCGAGGCCACGGGCATTAATAGGATGACCCTTTCCCGCATGATCAATACCAAAGGGTATAGCACCGTTACAGACAATCTAGATAAGATGTGTGCCTATTTCGGTTGTTTAGTGGGAGACATTGCCGAATACATACCTGAAGAAAACTCGGTGAAAAGTTCCGGTTCTGATACGAAGTAAAAGTAATTCCGATTTGCACACGTGCTGATCCAGATTCCACCCAAACCTGCACCCGTTCCACTCGGAAACCCTACCATTCGTTCCATTTGAAACCCGGCCAGCTACTCCAGTCCAAAGTTGGTCACAGCCACACGTCAATTTCAATAGCCAAGGCTTCCGCTAGCCCTGGTGAATGGCCGGTATTCGGCGAGCAAGTTGACGGTAAGCGTTCTACGCCACCACATTGCTGAGGGGGTGTTCCGCAGGAGACCATCGTGTCCACG
>NZ_FLQY01000042.1 GCF_900089945.1 Candidatus Propionivibrio aalborgensis
TTCTGGTCGTTGCGATAGCCCACTTCAAGCGTACGCACACCGGATATATTGACCAGTTCATGCGATTGGATCGGGTAAGGAAAACGCCAGTTCAAACCGGACTCCGTACTTTGCTTGTACTTGCCGAACTGCAGGACGATACCGCGCTGCGAAGCGTCCACGATATAGAACCCACTGGCCATCCAGACCACCAGTACAAGAACAACGAGCAGGCCGAGGCCACCACCGAGAAACTTGGGATTGAACTCGACTGGCGGTCGATTGCCTTCGCCACCATTGCCGCCGCGCTTCTTGTTGAATACGCCGGACAGGCGGCGATTGAAATCACGCCACAATTCTTCGAGGTCCGGTGGCCCCTGATTCGGTCGTTTGCCGCCGCCGTTATCGTTACCGCGATTGCCCCACTGCGGATCATTAAGCGACATGAGTGTTCCAATGCATGAAATCATAGGGATAAACCTGAGTCCAACGTAATATTTGGGTTGAACGAAGTATCACTGTCCATCGACTGAGCACGCGGATTGCGAAGCTTCTCAAGTGCAATCTCGGTGAGTGCTTCGCGCAGCAGAGGCAAACCACCGCCACACTTCGCGCTGAGCCGAACGCGCGTAATTCTACCATACTCATCCCGTTCAACGGCTGGCGACAGACCCGTGAGATCCTGCTTGTTGAGCACGACCACCTGCCGAACTTCACTTGCGCCGATTTCAGTGAGGACCTTGTCCACTTCGGCAACCTGATCGTCCCTGGCGGGGCTTGCCGAATCGACAACATGCAGCAGGAGATCGGCCTGGGCTGTCGCCTCCAGCGTCGCATGAAAAGCCGCCACCAACTCGTGCGGCAAATTGCGGATAAAACCGACCGTATCGGAAATAACAATATTCCCGGCTTCGCCAAGCCAGAGTTTACGGGATGTCGTATCAAGTGTGGCAAACAGCTGGTTGGCAGCATAGGCACCGGCATGGGTCAGCGCGTTGAAAAGGGTTGATTTGCCGGCGTTGGTATAGCCGACAAGGGAAACATTCAGCACGTCGCCGCGTCCGCGGGCCCTGCGTTGTACACTACGTTGGCGTTCGAGTCTGATCAGCCGCTCCTTAAGCACCTTGACCCGCTTGCCAAGCAGGCGGCGGTCAGTTTCGAGCTGGGTCTCGCCGGGGCCGCGCAGTCCGATTCCACCCTTTTGACGCTCCAAATGGGTCCAGCCGCGAATCAGCCTGGTCGCCAGATGATCAAGTTGCGCCAGTTCAACCTGCAGCTTGCCTTCGGAGCTCTGTGCTCGTTGTGCAAAGATATCGAGAATCAGGCTGGTCCGGTCAATTACACGGCACTGCAGTACGCGCTCGATATTGCGTTCCTGGGCGGGGGATAACTCATGGTTGAAAATGACGAGATCGGCTTCGTGCGCAGTGACTTCGGCCGCCACTTCCTGCACCTTGCCTTTGCCGGCATACGTCGCCGCATCAGGACTATGTCGCCGTCCGTATACCTCTGCACAAACCAAAGCGCCGGCCGACTCAGCAAGCAGACGCACCTCTTCCAGTTCTTCAGTCATGGCACCGCAACCGAAATCGAGCTGGACGATGACAGCACGTTCGCCCGTGGCAAGACGTTCAATCATCAAAGCGCTTACGTATGACGAAGTGAGTGCAAAAGTCGGGCCGAAGCTCGCTATCGGGACTGCTCGAGTAGGTGGTCCTATAGGGCAGACTGAAGGAACTCGGTGGAAGGCAGATCAAGCCTCGCTACTTCCATCCTGTGGGATGCTGACCGGGCGTGAAGGCACCACGGTGGATATCGCGTGTTTGTAGACCATTTGGGTGACGGTGTTCTTGAGCAGAACGACGTACTGATCAAACGACTCGACCTGCCCTTGCAACTTGATGCCGTTGACCAGATAGATCGAGACTGGCACATGTTCACGGCGCAGCGCATTGAGGAAGGGGTCTTGTAACAGTTGCCCTTTATTACTCATGGTTAGGACTCCATGTTTCGTGGTCGGTGTATGGCAGCTCAGCATAATTGATTTTTAACAGGTTTGCCATACCAACCCGAATATTCAGGCAGGAGTCGAACCTGCCTTCGCTTGCGGTCCCGCCTTTGCTCTTGAAGCGGCTTTAGGCTTCGGCTTCCCCGATATCGGGACTTTCGGTTTCGGTTTTCGCCGGTTTTGTTCCGGCGGTTTGCGATCGGCAAAGGGGTTCTTCGAGACATTGAACTGGATGCGCAAAGGCGTTCCCTGAAGCTTGAATACCTCTCGGAACACATGTTCCAGATAACGCCTGTAGGATTCCGGCACCTTGTCGAGAGCATTTCCATGAATCACGATGACAGGCGGATTACGTCCGCCCTGGTGCGCATAGCGCAGCTTGGGGCGGAAAATCCCGTTGCGCGGCGGCGACTGCCTGGCCACCGCGTCAATCAGCGTTCGCGTCAATTGCGGTGTCGACAAATCTGCCGTCGCCGCCCTGTACGCGGCGTTAACCGAACGGAACACGCGCTCCAACCCCTGTCCCTTGAGCGCCGAGACATAGAGAAAATCGGCGAAATCAAGAAATTTCAACTTGCCTTCAAGCGCAGCTTTGATCTGATCGCGCGCATAGGAATCCAGGCCATCCCATTTATTGACGGCAACCACCAGCGCACGACCGGACTCGACAACGAAGCCGGCGATATGTGCATCCTGATCGGAAATGTCCTGCTGGGCATCAAGCACAAGGATCACCACATGGGAATCCTCGATGGATTGCAGTGTCTTGATCACGGAGAACTTCTCGGCAGTTTCGAAAACGTTGCCCTTGCGCCGCAAACCGGCCGTATCGATCAGTGTGTAGTGCTTTCCTGCGCGCTCGAAATCAACGTAGATGGCGTCACGCGTTGTTCCCGGCTGATCGAAAGCGATCACGCGCTCTTCGCCGAGCAGGGCATTGATCATCGTGCTCTTGCCAACGTTCGGCCGGCCGACAATTGCCACCTTCAAGTCATCGTTTTCGGATTCGCTTTCTACTGGCACGGGATAGGGTTCAAGTGCCAGCTCGATCAAGCCGTGTACACCTTCACCGTGCGTTGCTGAAATGGCGAACGGCTGACCCAACCCAAGCTCGTGAAAATCCGCAATGACGACACCCTGATTCATGCCTTCGACCTTGTTCACGGCGACGAAGACCGGGCGCACCGCTCGGCGGAGCTTGTTGGCAATCTCTTTGTCGAGCGCGGTGATTCCGGTACGCCCGTCGACCACGAAGATGAGCGCATCCGCTTCGGCTATGGCCTGTTCGGTTTGACGCGCCATTTCATGCATGATGCCGTCTTTCGCCAGCGGCTCAAACCCCCCCGTATCAACAACCAGACAGGGTTTTCCGCCCAGCTTTCCGTGACCATAGTGACGATCGCGAGTCAGCCCTGGAATATCGGCTACCAGAGCGTCACGCGTTCGGGTCAGCCGATTGAAAAGCGTCGATTTTCCTACATTCGGGCGTCCGACAAGAACGATGATTGGTTTCATCGGGCCTCGATGGCATAGACTCCACCGCCGCTGGTCTGCACCACGAAGTCATTGCCCAGCGCCTGTAAAGGCGCAATGACCGGAGTCCCGTCGGTCGCCATACGGGCGACGAACGAGCCGTCTTCACGACTCAAAAAATGCACCACACCCTGGGCGTCCGCAACGACGACCATGCCGCGACGCGGCAAAGGCGCTGTTACGCGACGCAGTGAAAGCTTGTCCTGTTTCCAGATGCTGGCGCCGCTCGCCATGTCAAGTGCATGCACTGAACCTTTATCGTCGGTAACGTATAGGTTGCCGGAATCTATTGCCAATCCAACGGCACTCGACATCTCCCGCGCCCAGACAAGATTCCCGTTGCCAAGATCAAAGCAGGCAACGCGCCCTTGAAACGCAACCGAGCAGATCGCACGCCCGGCAATAACCGGAGCGCTGGTGATATCGGCAACGCGGTCAAGTTCGGTCGAACCTTTTGGCAGAGCAACCGTGCCGTCCCACAATGGCGCGCCGTTGGCCGTGCTGACGGCAATCAGCTTGCCACCCGGAAAACCGGCGAAGACATACTTGCCCGCAATGACCGGACCAGCGGTAACGCGGAGGGAAAGCGCAGGCGTCGGGCGTTGAAATATCCATTTCCGATTGCCGTCGAGCACGTCGTAGGCAGCCAAGCGGTTGTCTCCGCTACGCACGACGACGATCCCCTCGCCCAGTGCCGGGGGAGCAAGAATCTCGCTTGTCGCCTTGGCTTGCCATAGAAGTTTGCCATCGGCACTGGAGAATGCCAGTAGATCCCCCTTGGGCGAGCCGACCACAACCAAATTCTCATTGGCACCCACGCCGCCGGAGAGCGGCAATCCTGCGTTGATTTTCCAGGCCAGCTTTCCGTCATCGATGCGCATCAGATCGCCACCCTTGCTGGCGGCATATACGGAAGTGCCCACTACGGCCGGCGCAAACGCATACAAATCGCTTTTCCCGACACTTTCACGCCATACAACACGCGCGTCCGCGGTCGGTTGGATTGGCTTTAATTCAGCCATTTTCGGGCTATTGCTGGCAAAGGGATTCAGCGAGTCCAGCGTCGAACAACCGCCTAGCAAGAACGCCAGCATTGTTGCCACAAAAACGACGGCAAAACACCGCTTCATTGCTTTCCTCCACCAAGCGAATCAAGCTTCTGCTGCAGGAGTTCCCGATAGACCGTATTTGAAGGGCTTTGCCGGTCCTGCGCGGACTTCGCTCCCTTGGCGTCCGAATTATCAAGCCTGGCCAGCGCTACCTTGTAGGCTTCCAATGCTTCCGCCTTCTTGCCCTGCGCACTGAGCACGTCTCCACGGTTATCGGCAAAGAGCGCGGCAAAACCCGGACTGACGTTCCCGTCGAGTTGTTTCAACGCTTGGTCGTATTCCTTTTCATCGAGCAGTACGGTAGCCAGGCGCAAACGTGCCAGGTCGCGCAACTCGCCCTCGGCATGTTCAACAACCCACTGCAACTGCAACTTGGCCGTTTTGACGTCGCCGGCGTCAACCATCTCTTTGGCAGCGGTCAACGCACCAAGCGACGCGTAGGTCGATTTTCCGAATTTATCCAGCAACTCGCCGCTCGCTGCCTTGGTTCGTTGCGAATCCTTGTCCTGAACTGCCTTCTGCAGGACATTGAAGACCATTGATGCCTGTGCCGATTGACTGCGCTGATACCAGTTCCAGCCCATCCAGGCACTAACGGCCAGCATGACGGCCGTAAAGACATTGATCACCAGATTGCCGTACTGCTTCCACCACACCTTGATTTCGGCGAGTTGTTCCTGTTCTTCGAGGTCGTAAGTAGCCATTACGCTTCTTCCCAATCCAAAAATGAATTCATGATTTCGTCGGCGATACTATCAACACCAACGCGTCTTTGTTCGTTCTGCACTTCTCCGTTGGCACGCAGAGGCTTGAGCATAACCTGTCCGGCATTCGCCTCATCGTCACCAATGATCACGGCAAAGGCCGCGCCCGAGGCGTCAGCTTTTTTCATCTGGGATTTGAAGCCTCCATCACCACAGTGGAACAGGACATTGATACCCTGATCACGCAAGCCTTCGGCCACTCGGGGTGCAAGCCTTGAAGCTGCTTCGCCCTGATGCACGAGATAGACATCGATCCCTTCGAGCGCCGGCTCGCCGCCTGATTCGCGAATCAGCGCGACCAGTCGCTCAACGCCCATGGCAAAACCGCAGGCAGGCGTCGACTTGCCGCCGAGCTGTTCGACCAAGCCATCGTAGCGACCACCTGCACACACCGTCCCTTGCGCACCGAGACGGTCGGTCACCCACTCAAAGACGGTCAGGTTATAGTAATCGAGCCCGCGCACCAGTCGCCGATTGATTTCAAAAGGCTGCCCGGCGTCACGCAGAACCTGTTGCACGCCTTCGAAATGCGCCATTGAATCGGAACCCAGATGATTGGTCAGAAGCGGTGCCATAACAATCAATTCCTGCAACGCCGGGTTCTTGCTGTCGAGAATGCGTAGCGGATTGGTGTAGAGGCGACGCCGGGCATCCTCATCAAGAACATCGGCGTACTTCTCGAAATAGGCGATCAGCTCGGCGCGATGATTGGCACGCTCTTCCGGCTGACCCAGTGTGTTCAGCTGCAATTTGATGCCGTCCAGCCCGAGGTCGGCCCATAAACGGGCGCCCATCAGAATTTGCTCGGCATCGATATCGGGACCGGAAAAGCCGAACGACTCGACACCGACCTGATTGAACTGGCGATAGCGTCCCTTCTGCGGCCTTTCGTGCCGGAACATCTGCCCCTGGTAATATAAGCGTTGCGGTTGCTGTGCCGCCAGCTTGTGCTGAATCAGCGCACGCACACAGCCCGCGGTGCCTTCTGGACGCAGCGTAAGCGGTTCGCCATTCAAGCTATCGACGAAAGAATACATTTCCTTTTCGACGATATCGGTCACTTCACCGATGGCACGCTTGAATAGGGGTGTCGGCTCGACAATAGGCAAACGGATCGGCCGATAACCGTAGCTCTTCAACCACGAGCGGACGGTTTCCTCGAAGACATCCCAGAACTCGGCCTCGCCCGGCAGAATATCGTTCATACCGCGCACGGACTGGATATGTTGACTCATGCTTTTACGGCGAACTTCCGTTGGTATTTCCGCGCCACATAGCGATCCACAATGGCGGTAAATTCTTCGGCGATCTTGTTGCCGCGCAGTGTGACCGTCTTGGCGCCATCTTCGAAGACCGGCGCTACCGGCGCTTCGCCGGTTCCCGGCAGACTGATGCCGATATTGGCGTGTTTGCTTTCGCCCGGACCATTGACCACACAGCCCATGACCGCCAGCGTCATGTTTTCAACACCATCGTACTCTATCCGCCATTGCGGCATGTTGTCGCGCACATGCTCCTGAATCGAGTGCGCAAGTTCCTGGAAAAAGGTGCTGGTTGTCCGACCGCAACCTGGGCAGGCCGCCACCATCGGCGTGAAGGCACGCAAGCCCATCGTCTGCAGCATCTCCTGTGCGACGACAACTTCCTGCGTACGCTTGCCGCCCGGCTCCGGGGTCAGCGAGACTCGGATGGTGTCGCCAATTCCTTCCTGCAACAGCACGGACATCGCGGCTGTCGAAGCGACAATACCTTTCGAGCCCATTCCTGCCTCGGTCAATCCGAGATGGAGCGGATAATCCGAGCGTCCGGACAACTCGCGATAGATGGCAATCAGATCCTGAACCCCGGAAACCTTGCACGACAGAATGATGCGGTCAGCCGGTAGTCCCAGGCTTTCGGCCATGGCTGACGATTCGAGCGCAGAAGTCACCATCGCCTCGCGCATCACCTCAATGGCATCTTTCGGCTCGTTGCGTTTGGCATTCTCGTCCATGATGCGCGCCAACAGCGTCTGATCGAGGCTCCCCCAGTTCACCCCGATGCGTACTGGTTTGTCAAACTTGCAGGCGATCTCGATCATTTGGGCAAACTGCTCGTCGCGCTTCCTGCCGTGACCGACGTTGCCCGGGTTGATGCGGTATTTGGCCAGTGCCTGCGCGCATTCGGGATGATCGGCCAACAAGCGATGGCCGTTGTAATGGAAGTCGCCAATCAGCGGCACCTCGACTCCCATGGTGTCGAGGTGCTCCCGGATCTTTGCCACAGCTGCAGCTGCTTCCGGCGTATTCACGGTGATACGTACCAGCTCGGACCCGGCTCGTGCCAGTTCAGCGCATTGCACGGCCGTTTTCACGACATCGACTGTGTCCGTATTGGTCATCGACTGAACGACGATAGGCGACTCGCCACCGACGGTCACATGGCCGATGCGGACGGCTCGCGTCTGGCGACGCATTGCGCAACGCTTGCTCACAGAGTGCTCGCCGTATATTGATGCATCACTCATGCTATTCGAGGGTCAGGCGAGCCACATCATCCTTGCTGCGGTGCTTGGAAAAATCCACCGCCTTGCCGTTGTAAAGCAAGGTTACATGGGAGGAATTGCCAACGACCAGTGAAAACGGTGGCTGGCCTTCAATGTCCCGCTGACTACCGGCCTGGCACAGCTGAGAGAATATGACCTCGCCGCTGCGATCGCGGACTTCCACCCACGAAGGCTGGTCAAAGCTGAACTTCAAGCCGTTGGCGGGCACCAGGGCTACGGCGGAAACAGGCGCAGGATCAGCCGGTGGTGACGCTGTCGCGCCCGCAGAAGAAACCGTTGCAGCCGGAGGAGTAAGCGGAGTGGGAGAAACGGGTACTGCCACGGACGCCGTTGTCCCGGATGCGGCAGGCGCACCGACTTTCTCGACGACAACCTCGCTGGATTGAGTGGCCGATTTGAGTGCGGAGAGGGCTGATTGCCACAAATCCTGCGAAACAAGAAAGTACGACAAGACAGCCAGCAGTAGAACAAAAAGGCCCGCGAACACCGTGAAGAAGTCGCGTCGATCCGTCTTCCCGTCGTTTTGCAGGTTTACGGTGGGGCCGGTTGGAATGTCGAGTTCCGGAGCCTGTGGCATATGAAGCCGGTCAAGCTCAGTCATCAGCTGATCCGAATTCAGGTTGAGCAGGCGAGCGTAATTGCGCACGAAACCCCGGATGATCGTTTTTCCGGGCAAATTCGGCCAGTCGTCAGCCTCAAGTGCCTTCACTTGCCTAAAACTGAGCTTGATCGCTTTGGCAACATCATCCGCAGTCAGACCCCGGGCTTCACGGGCAGCACGGAGTTGCTGACCGACGCTCAGCACCACGGAGTCCTGAGTCGCTTCAAACGACCCTGGAGTCTGGGTCATATCGGGTTCGACATTGGCCTCGTTGTCCGATCCCGAAGACGGAACATTTACGCTGGTCATTCGAAGTTGCCTTTCAGGAATTCCTGATATTCCGGTGAATCAGGATATTTCCGCCGCAACTGAGCCGCCAGACTGATCTCGTCCGAGCTATTACCCAAGCGGCGTTCAACCCTCAAAAACAGCCAAAGCGCCTCCGCGTTAGGATTGCTCAAACGAACCACTTTCTTCAGATGTTCCTTGGCGGCATCGTAGTTGCCACGCTTGTAGCTGATATTGGCCAATTGCAGCAGGGCTTGCGGATTGTCCGGCATATAGCGCAAGGTCTTGCGAATGTAATCCTCTGCCAAATCCAGCTCGTTGATCCTTGCATAGCATGTACCGGCATTCAGGTGAGCTAACGCAGGCGTCTGATACAAGGGGTCATTTATTGCTCGCCGGAAGTATTCAATGGACTCCTTCTCTTTCCCGGTATTACAGAGAAACCAGCCATAGTTATTACTGATCTGAGGATCCTTGGGAGCCAGGTCCAAAGCACGCTGAAAATCCTTTTCAGCGGACGCAAACTCCTTGATTTGGTACAACACGAGCCCTCGCGTACTGTAGGCTTGCGCGTAGTTTGCATCGATCGAAATGGCAATGGTCAGCTCCTCGAGCGCGACAATCAAATCGCCATTTCGAAAATACAGCGAACCCAGTTCCGTATGCAGCTTGGCGCGCGTGTGTGCATCCTTCGGCGTCATTGATGAAAGCGGTTCGACTGGCGGAGCAACCGACTGTTGAGCCAATGCGGACGAAACCGCCACCAGGGTCAGTGCCACAGCTCGAAAACAGCAAGAAGCAAAAATCCGGTGAAGTACTTTCATCGTGTAACCTCGTGAAGATCGATAATCCGGCGTGCCGAACGACGCGTCCTGTCCAGCACTTGGCCGGCCAACTGGCCGCAAGCCGCATCGATATCGTCACCACGCGTCTTGCGTGTTGTGGTGACCACACCGGCATTCATGAGTACCTCGGCGAAGCGTCGGATGCGGTAAGCCGGCGAACGACGATAGGGTGAGCCCGGAAACGGATTGAACGGTATCAGGTTGATCTTGCAGGACACCTTGCGCGTCAGATCAAGCAACTCGTACGCCTGGCTATCAGCGTCATTTACGCCGTCGAGCATGACATACTCAAAGGTAACAAAATCTCGTGGGGCATACTGAAGATAACGATTGCATGCGGCCATCAGTTCACCCAGGGGATATTTCTGGTTGATCGGCACCAATTCGTTGCGCAGCCGGTCATTCGGAGCATGCAGCGATACGGCAAGAGCAACCGGACACTCCTCGCCCAGACGATCCATCGCCGGTACCAGACCGGAAGTGGAAACGGTCACCCGGCGACGCGACAACCCGTAGGCATTGTCGTCCAGCATCAAACGCAACGCGGTCACCGTACTTTCAAAATTGGCGAGGGGTTCGCCCATACCCATCAGCACAACATTGCTGACGATGCGTTCGTCCTTCAGCCCGGTTTCGAGGGCCCGCTCCGCCTGCCAGAGCTGACCGATAATCTCTGCCACCGTCAGGTTGCGGTTGAAGCCCTGCTTGCCGGTCGAACAAAAGGAACAATCAAGCGCACAACCCGCCTGGGTCGAAATGCATAATGTTCCTCGGTCATCTTCGGGAATGAAAACTGTTTCGACGGCATTGCCACCACCGACATCAAACAGGAATTTTCGCGTGCCGTCGTCCGAGAGCTTGTCTGAAACAATGGTTGGCGGAATGACGGATGCCACTGCCTTGAGCTTTTCACGCAGGCTCTTGGCAATATCGGACATGGCATCGAAATCACTCCGCCCAAAACGATGAATCCAGCGCAGCACCTGCCTTGCACGAAACGGCTTCTCGCCATGTTCGGCGAAGAGAGCGGCCAGGCCGGCCGCATCGTAATCGAGCAGATTGACAGACATCCCGAAAATCTACTTCAACTCAGCGGCCGGAGTAGACCGACATTGCCGGGAAGAAGAAGGCGATTTCGTTCTTGGCGGTTTCTTCGCCATCGGAACCATGTACGGCATTGGCGTCGATCGATTCGGCGAAATCGGCACGAATTGTTCCCGGATCGGCCTTCTTCGGATCGGTAGCGCCCATCAGGTCACGGTTCTTGGCGATGGCGCTCTCGCCTTCGAGCACCTGGATCATGACCGGACCGGAAATCATGAAGGAAACCAGATCCTTGAAGAACGGACGCTCCTTGTGCACCGCATAGAATTCGCCGGCCTCCTGCGGGGACAACCAGGCCATTTTTGAAGCGATGATCTTCAGACCATTCGTTTCAAAGCGGGAATAGATCTTCCCGATCACGTTTTTGGCAACTGCATCGGGCTTGATGATGGACAGGGTGCGTTCGATAGCCATGAATCAATTCTCCATAAAGAAAGAAGTTGGAAAAGACAGCAAAAAACGACTGCATGAACTGGAAACCCTCAATTGTACCAACACTCCACCGGGATTGCCTAAACCGAGTGTTCCGAGCCACAAATGAAAACGCGCGCAGGTATTACCTGCGCGCGTTTGAACTTCTGAAGAACCCGGGATCGCTACATCATTCCCAGCATCGTCGGCAGCCAGGTCGTAATCGCCGGGACGTAGGTGATTATCATGAGGTACACCAGCATCGTCAGCAGCCAGGGCCAGACG
>NZ_FLQY01000043.1 GCF_900089945.1 Candidatus Propionivibrio aalborgensis
CAAGCCCTCACGGCGGGAAACCTGGCTCCAGTTGGATATCTGCTTGATCAATTGCTGGTGGTCAACGACCGGCGGATACCACACCCATCGAACCATCCGCATCCCGCGCATAAACGTCGTATAGGGACTCTGGAGCATGACTGCACCCATCGTGCCGCCAAGCACGATCAGCAGTGCCGTTGGCTGTGACAGCGATGCGATATGGCCGCCCTCGAGCAGCTGACCACCAACGATCGCGACAATACCGAACAGCAGTCCGAGAACGCTGATCTTATCCATTCTTCCTGGCTTTCTTGCTGAGACCCGCATCGCCAAAAACCCGTGCACGCAGTCTGGCTACGGCCTGACTGTGCAACTGGCAAACACGTGATTCCGTGACACCCATGACTTCTCCGATCTCGCGCAAGTTGAGATCCTGTTCGTAATAGAGCGCCATCATCAATTTCTCACGCTCGGGCAACAACTCGATGCCCTGCACCAGTAATTTACGCAGGCCCTCGTCCTCAAGAATCCTTGACGGCTCGTTCGAGTCGTCAGACAAATGCCGTTCGAGAAAATCCTCATTGCCATCATCAATCATATCCTCGAAGGAAATAAGCTGATGCCCTCGTGCATCCTGTAGCATCTTTTGATATTCGGCAAGTGTCATGCCGAGCGTTTCGGCAAGCTCCGACTCGCTTGGCGTGCGCCCGTACTCCTGTTCGAGTTGGGAAATGGCGACTTCAATGCGGCGAAAATCGCGCCGCAAACTGCGTGGTAGCCAGTCATTCTCGCGCAGGCCATCCAGCATGGCACCACGCACGCGCTGAGCGGCGTAGGTTTCAAACTGCGCGCCCATTCCCGCCTCAAAACGGTTGATGGCATCAAGCAAACCCATCATGCCATTCTGGATCAGATCGTCGACCTGAACACTTGAAGGCAATCGGGCCATCAGATGATAGGCGATGCGCTTAACGAGCGGAGCGAAGCGCTGTATCAACTGATCCTTGTTGATCTGCCCAGCAGCGTTATACATGTGTTGGAGGCGTCAAGCGTAAATCGCTACCGGATCGATCTGCTTGCTCACGTGAAATAGCTGTTGCACGAATTCTTCGAGCCCGGCGGACTCCTCGCCGAGCGAAGGCCAGGTGAGCAGGTCACTGGCAATCGTTCGATACGCCTTTGCAGCCGGAGCATCGGGAAAGAGACCATCGACAGGCTGGGACAGGCGCGATGCCTGGCGCAAGCACTCATCCAACGGCACGTAACCGGTATATTCAAGGCGCGCCAAGCCTCGACTGCAAGAAAGCTTGGATATATTGCCATATATCGACTTGGCTTCATCCAGACTGCGTACCTTATTCACTAGAATCCGGAAGTTCTTGCGCGCGTAGCCCAGACTGACCTTCTTGATCAGCGCGTAGGCGTCGGTAATTGATGAGCCGGTGGGCGACATAACCACCACCGTATCATGCGCGGCGAGGCCAAGGGGCGAAAAGCCAAGCGGATGGTCAAGGGACGCGTCCACCAGAATCACATCAGCCCGACGCTCCATGCCGGTGATGCTCTCCAAAAAGGATTCTTGTTGAGCAAGGCTCAATCTCCCGAGTTTCGTTACCGCACGCGCGGCGGGTAAGATTCGAACGCCAGGCGCCACCGATACGAGCGCCTCGGAGAGCGCCCGCTCTCGATTGATCACATGGAGAAGGTCATGGCAAGCGAGCGCTCCGAAACAGGACGCCACATTCTTCTTGGTATTCTCGTCCAGAATCAGAACTTCCTTGCCCTGACGAGCCAAGGCAGCGGCAAGGTTGGCTACCAGTATGCTTTTCCCAACGCCGACACTACCAGCAGCAAAAGCGACAATACGCAACTGCTCTCGGCTAAAAAGACGGCGTAGCCCAGCTGCCTGATCCCTGTGGGCCTCAGCCACGACGGCCTCCGGCGGCGACCATGCCGGAACCGGCACTACTGGCCATCATCAGGCCCGGCTCGAGGCCGCCAAGGCGATGCGGGGAAGATTCCGGCACATCCTTGAACGCACGGTGCAATAGATAGGCACGATTGGGCAAGTGCAGATCTTCCGGCACGCGCTGGCCATTTGAGACGTAGTGCAGACGCAAACCGTGACGGATAATGACGTCAATCGCCGATGCGATCCCTGCAGCCTCGTCAACCTTGCTCAAAATGCACCCGGCAAGATCTGAACCGTTATAGGCGCGCACTACGTCGTCGAGAGTGTCTCCACGCGCCGTGGCTGAAAGCAGCAGCAAACGTTTGACATTGCTGTTTTCAAACATCGCCACCTGTTCACCAACCATTCTGTCACGCTGACTCATACCCATCGTATCGACAAGTATCATATGCTTGTGTTGAAGATCGGACAGCGTCTGGCTCAACTCTTCAGCGTCTTTTACCAGATGCACCGACACACCGAGAATGCGACCATAAATCCGCAGCTGTTCGTGAGCTCCGATTCGGTAACCATCCGTCGTGACCAGCGCCACTTTGCTCGCTCCGTGACGCAGAACGCAGCGGGCCGCAAGCTTGGCGGTAGTCGTCGTTTTGCCGACACCGGTCGGGCCAACCAGTGCGTAGATTCCGCCACGGTCGACGATATCGTTCTCGGGTGCGATGGTCAGCAAGGAACGATCAGCACCGACCTTAACCCAAGCCAGTGCCTTCGCCGCATTGAGTTCGCTGGGCAATGCAGCAAGCAGTTCGCGAGCCAATTGTGGAGAGAAGCCCGCGTCAAGCATTTGACGCAGAATTTCCGTTTTAACGGGCTCCGAGCGCGCGGTTTCTCCCCAGGCAACACCAGCCAGATGTTGCTCGAACATCTTTCGTAACGAGCGAATTTCGTCCATCACTTCCGCCGGAACTATTTCAGCCTGCGGCTTGACGGCAGCTGCCGTCTCGGCAACTGGCGGCGGTGCAGCACGGGGCGCCAATGGCGGAAAGCGCTGCGGCTGTTGCTGAGGCGCGGCTACAGTTACCTTGGGAGGTGCTTTGGGTTGCAAGTTGGTCGTCGTAGTCGAAAGACGTACCGTATAGTCATCATTTGGCTTCGGATTCAGATTGGGACTCTGCTTCTCCCTGGTGGGGGTCGGCACAATCATTTCCATATCGCGGGCGGCAACCGCCATGATTTCGACGCCCCCCGGAATCGCCCGGTTGGACAGGATGATCGCATCGGGGCCCAGTAACTCCTTGACCTTGTGCAATGCGTCCCGAGCGGAAGCCGCGATGAATTTTCTGACGTTCATACCCTGCCTCCAATGATCGAGGTGACCTTGATTATTTTGCTTTCAGGTACTTCGTTGTGAGCTAGCACCTTCAATTGAGGAATGCCTCGCCTAAGGAAGCGGGACAGAAGTAGGCGAAGATTCCCTGAAACCAGCAATACGGCCGGCAGCCCAAGTTCTTCCTGACGTTGCGCCGCTGTCGATGTCTCGCGAATCAGTGAGTCAGCAAGACTCGGCTCGATACTGGCATTGTCGCCACCACCCGCGATGGCCTGCTGAAGAATGCGCTCAAGCTGCGGATCAAGCGACATGACCTGCATTTCTGCTCCACTCGGATAGAGTTGCTGAGTGATCGAGCGACCAAGTGCAACGCGCACTTGTGCAGTCAGCACTTCGGCCTCCTGCGAGCGCGTCGCGTTTTCTGCAAGCGTCTCAATGATGGAACGCATGTCGCGTATGGGGATGTCTTCTTCGAGAAGGTTCTGCAAGACCTTTTGTAGAACGCCAAGTGGCAGCACTTTGGGCACCAGATCTTCAACGAGTTTGGGCATTTCCTTCGCCAGATGATCGACAAGCGCTTGCGTTTCCTGACGTCCAAGCAGTTCTGCCGCATGCGACAGAATCAGGTGATTTAGATGCGTAGCGGCAACAGTGCTGGCATCGACCACGGTATAGCCATACGCTTGAGCCTGATCGCGCAGCGCAGTGTCAATCCAGACAGCAGGCAAACCAAAGGCCGGATCCTTGGTTTCGGCACCCGGCAACTGGCCGGCAACACGCCCCGGGTTGATCGCCAACAGGTTGCCCGGAAATGCTTCGCCCTGGCCGATCTCGACACCTTTTAGCAGAATCCGGTAAGCATTGGGCTTCAACTCCAGATTGTCGCGAATGTGCACCGGGGCAACGAGAAAACCTACTTCCTGTGCAAACTTCTTGCGTATTCCGCGAATCCGTCTCAGCAACTCGCCATCCTGAGACTTGTCGACCAAAGGAATTAGCCGGTAGCCGACTTCCAGTCCGAGCACATCCAGCGGAGAGACGTCCGCCCAGCTTGCCTCCTGGGATTCACTCGACACCGTCGGAACAATCGTCACCGGCACAGGTTTGGCGGCCCGCAAACGCCTGTCCATGGTCCAAGCCATTACGGCCAAACTGCTTGCCAACAACAGGAAAACAAAATTTGGCATCCCTGGAATCAGGCCAAGCAAACCGATAATGCCTGCCGTCAGCCCAATCACCCTGGGATTGTTGAATAGCTGGCCGAGGAACTGCTGCGAGAGATCCTGAGTGTCGCCTACACGGGTAACGACCATACCGGCGGCGATCGAAATGATCAGCGCGGGAATTTGCGCCACCAGTCCGTCACCGATGGTGAGCAGGGTATACGTCCTGGCGGCGGCTCCGACATCCATATCATGTTGCAGAACACCGACAAACAGGCCGCCGATGACGTTGATGAACATAATCAGGATGCCGGCTACAGCATCGCCACGAACGAACTTGGAAGCACCATCCATCGAGCCGAAGAAATCCGCCTCCTCGGCAATCGTTGCGCGCCGCTTGCGAGCTTCGTCTTCTCCGATCAAGCCAGCATTGAGATCCGCATCGATTGCCATCTGCTTGCCTGGCATCGCATCAAGGGTAAAGCGTGCCGCCACTTCGGCAACCCGTCCAGCACCCTTGGTGATCACTACAAAATTGATGATCACCAGAATCGCAAACACGACGATGCCGACAGCATAGTTTCCACCGACCAGAAAGTGCCCGAATGCCTCGATCACTTGCCCGGCAGCGCCAGGACCGGTATGTCCCTCAAGCAGCACGATACGTGTTGAAGCCACGTTCAAGGACAAGCGCAAGAGCGTTGTTATCAACAGCACTGTCGGGAAGACCGACAAGTCGAGCGGTTTCATCACTTTGATCGCAACCAACATGACGATCACGGAAATCGCGATGTTGAAGGTGAAGAAGAGATCGAGCATGAACGGTGGCAGCGGCAGCACCATCATCGACAGGATCACCAGAATGAGTATTGGACCTGCCAGTTGCTGAAGATTCGCTCGTCCGAGGAAGCTCTGCAGTGTTAAGGTCGAGTCAGCCATTTACCGACTCCTGGAGCATTTCGGAGGGAACAGCGATCTCACGCGGCGGCAGCGGGTGGTTACCACCAACCTGGCGCCAGTCGACGAGCTGATAGACGTAGGCCAGAACCTCCGCCACGGCGGCATAGAGCGCCGATGGAATCTCCTGATCTAGCTCGGCATGACGATAAAGCGCCCGAGCCAAAGGTGGCGCCTCAAGCATGGGCACGCCGTTCTGGGCGCCAATCTCACGAATCTTCAGGGCGATTTCGCCCATGCCCTTGGCCAGAACTTTTGGAGCTCCCATACCGCTCTTGTAGGCCAGCGCAACCGCATAATGCGTCGGGTTCGTAACGATCACATCGGCAGTTGGAACGGTGCTCATCATGCGTTTGCGTGCGGCCTCTCGCTGCAATTGACGGATGTGCGCTTTGATCTGGGGGTTCCCCTCCATTTCCTTGCCTTCCTGCTTTACATCTTCCTTGCTCATTTTCAGCTTGTCGTAGTATTGCCAGAGCTGGAAAGGGACATCTACCGCAACGATCAACAGCATCGTCAGAACTATCACGAGAAAACTGTAGTTGATCAGGTGTCCGGCGCTGACCAAGCCGACTTCGACGGGCTGCCCAAAGATTGCGAGGATGTCGTTGCGCTCGCTCCACAAGACCCATATGGCGACGCCTCCGACCAACAAGGCTTTGGCGACTGCCTTGACGAGTTCAATAACGCCGTTCCACGAAACCAGTTTGCCCAAGCCTTTGATGGGATCCAGACGCCCCATGTCAGGATTCAGCGCCTTCACGGAGAAATTCCAGCTACCAAGGAAGAAGGGTGAAGCCAGCGCCGCAAGGACAAGTGCCAGCAGCAATGGTGTGAAGGACAGCAAAGCATCAATGGAAAGATCCGCGAGGCGCACTACCATGAACTGGGGATCGCGCATCAGGGGCTCTTCGAGAATCAAGCCTCGCCTGACAATGGCAATCGTGCGTTGAAGCATCCATGAACCGACAAACCAGAATGCACTTGCAGAAACGATCAAGATCAGAAAAGCACCGACCTCCCGTGAGCGGGGAACTTGCCCTTCCTCACGCGCCTGCTCAAGGCGTCTGGACGACGCAGGCTCAGTTTTTTCGAGATCGCTTTCTTCGGCCATCAGCGGCTTCCAATTGACTTCGACCTATTATATGAAAAATCTTTAAAAAATAAAGGGGTATGAGTGTTTATTTACATTGATTCTAGAATAATCTCAGCAATCCGCGTTAACTGATGCGTAAAACAAGACAGGGAGCCAAAGCTCCCTGTCTATTCGGCCTATTCTTCTGCTATTCAGATGGAAAGCTCGAGTGACTTGGCTGGCTTGACGCCCAACTCCTGCTCGATGTGGGCATTTAGATCGGTAAGCAGCTCTTTCATGTCCAGAATCAGCACGATCTGGCCATTCGACAACGTCGTTACACCTGCCACACCACGCGGCCGGAAGTCGTCGAGCGACTTGATAACCGCGTCATCTCGCCCGGCAAAACTGTCGACGGAGAGAATGAAACTTCGTTCCGAAGTTTGCATCAACACGCCATATTCCGGTGTCTGCATTTGCGGCCAACCGAGCAGGCGGGAGAGGGCCACAACTGGCAAAATCTCGCCGCGCACGACCAGCGTTTCCTTGCCACCCACCTCCTGCATCTTGTCTTTCTCGATGGGCAGTATTTCGCGAACCATCGAAAGCGGCAAAGCAAATGGCTGATCTCCCAAGAGAACGAGCAAAACCGGGAGGATGGCCAAAGTCAGCGGCAGTGAGATCACGAATACCGAGCCCTTGCCAAGCTCAGAACGAATCTCGACCGAACCGTTCAGTTTCTGGATATTGGTTTTGACCACATCCATGCCGACGCCGCGCCCCGAGACCGCCGACGCCTGCGTCATCGTCGAAAAGCCGGGAAGGAAAATCAGATTGAGGCTCTGCTTGTCGTCAAGCGTATTGGCTTCTTCCTCTTTGACGATCCCCTTTTCAATCGCTTTGGCCCGAATGCGCTCGGGATTCATTCCGCGCCCATCATCTGCAATCATCAGGACGATATGATCGCCTTCCTGGCGTGCCTCGAGCCGTACGACGCTCTTGGCCGGCTTGCCGGCAGCCAGACGCTCTTCTGCCGATTCAACGCCATGATCAACCGCGTTGCGAACGAGGTGAATCAATGGATCGGCCAAATCCTCGATCATCGTCTTATCGACCTCGGTTTCCTCGCCGACAAGCGCCAGCTCAACTTCCTTGCCCAATTGTCGTGCCAGGTCGCGAGCAATCCGTGGATACTTCTGGAACAGACGACCGATGGGCTGCATCCGTGTTTTCATCACGGAATTTTGTAGATCGGAGACGAGCAGATCGAGCTGGCTTACCGCCTGATCGAGCGCATGCAAGGTCTCTGAATCATTCCGGCCAGCAAGAATGTCTGCGCGCAGACTGGTCAGACGATTCTTGGTCAGACCAATCTCGCCGGAAAGATTAAGTACCTGATCGAGTCGAGAAGTATCTACTCGAATTGTCGATTCGCGCGCGACCGCTTTCTCTTCGCTGCGCCGACCCGAAGTCGCGCCCGAGACGGCAGCGCCGGGCTTGTCAGTCTCTCGCCGCCCTTCCGGTGGATAGTGGGGTGCAATCTGAACCGCGGACGCTGCTGGACTGCTCGCTTCAGGTTTCGTCACCGGAGGAGAAGCGGCTGCAGTCTGAGCGGGAGGAACCGGCTGACCAGTCAGCGCGCCGTGTAACACCTGCCAATCAGGTTCCTTGCCGGTATTGGCCACGGGCGCCGGCTCTTCAGGCTTGGCGGCGGGAGCTTCCGCTACCACAGTTTCAGCTACCGGCTCGGCGGTAGCCTCCCCTTCAAGCGCAGCGCGTAAGGCAGCAATCACATCCGCTTCCGCCGGCCGGGGCTGCACCGCTTGACCGAGCTCGCCAAACATGTTGCGAACACCCTGAGTGGCCGCCATGATGGTATCCATCAACTCCGGCGTCAGGTGCATCTCGGCATTGCGCAACTGATCAAAGAGATTCTCGGTCAAGTGACAAAGCGTCACCAGTTCCGTAGCGTTAAGGAAACCCGCTCCACCCTTGATCGTGTGAAATCCGCGAAAGATATCATTCAGCAATCGCCGATCATCCGGACTCCTTTCAAGATCAACCAGTTTGTTGTCAACATCTGAAAGAAGGTCACCGGCCTCCTGCAAAAAATCCTGCAGCAGGTCTTCCATTCCGGAAAAATCACTCATGCTGAACCCCCTAGAATCCTAGGCTGTCAAGCAGGCTATCGACCTGCTGCTGACTTCCGACGACATCAGTACGCCCTTCGGCATTGATTACCGGGCCGTTAAGCAAAGTATTCACAGACTCGGTGCGCTTTTCTCCAGGCATCGTTACAACGAGCACCTGCATCAACTGCGACTCCAGATCCTGCGCAACCGCAACAACTTTCTTGATAACCTGGCCAGTCAGATCCTGAAAGTCTTGCGCCATCATGATTTCTAGCAGTTGCTCTTTGGTCGCTCCAGTCCTCTGCGGCACAGCGGTCTTGAGAAAAGCTCGTGTTTCAGCAGCAAGAAGCTTGAAATCCTCAACACCCATGTTGTTGGCAAAAAGCGTGTCCCATTTCGCACTGAGCAAGGCGGCTCCAGCCTCCAATTCTTCCTGCAGCGGATTGGCAATATCGGTGGCATTCAGAACCTTGCACGCGGCCTGTTCCGTAAGGTTAGCGATGTAAGCCAGTCGGTCCTTGGCATCCGGCAACGCTGATGCGGTCTTCTCGAGAAGCTTCTCGTAACCCAGACTACCCAACGTGTCATGCAACTGCCTGGCCATTTGGCCAACTTGGTTGAACACCTTATCCTGAACCGGCCAATCGCCCGATTCCTCTCCTGCACCTTCTTCAATGCCGGCTGCGCTGTTGTCGGCGGCAGACTTCTTGGCAGCGATCGAATCAAACAAGGCCTGCAAATCCTTCGAGTCGTCGGTGGCACCGTCAACCTCACGCGCTTGCTGCATCAACGAAGACTTAGGTGCCGCTGCAGAAGGCGCCGGAGTTTTGGGAGTGGGAGCGGGAGCGGGTGCTGCCGAAATTGACGCACTCGCACCGCCGCCGGCGATACTGTCAAACAAGGCTTCAAGCTCGTTGGAATCCCCGGATGAATTTGCGTCGCTCATCTTATGCGCTCATCTTGTCGAAGATTTTCTGCAGCTTTTCAGCCAGCGTCGCCGCAGTAAAAGGCTTTACGATATAGCCACTGGCACCCGCCTGAGCAGCAGCAATAATATTTTCCTTCTTGGCCTCTGCCGTAATCATCATTACGGGCAAATGCTTCAGGTCCGGGGCGGAACGTATCGCCTGCAGCAGTTGCAGGCCATCCATATTCGGCATATTCCAGTCCGTCACGACAAACTCGAAACCACCGGCCTGGAGCTTCTGGAGCGCAATCGCGCCATCCTCGGCCTCGTCAACATTGGTAAAGCCCAGCTCCTTGAGCAGGTTCCTGACAATGCGCCGCATCGTGGAAAAATCGTCGACGATTAGAATTCTTAATTTTGGATCTGCCATTCCTTACTCCTGAATAACTTCTTATCGTTCAAGCATGGGGCGCAGGGTATCGGCCAGAACTTCTGCATCAAACTTTGCCACGTAAGCGTCCACGCCTACGGCCTGCCCCATCGCTCTATTGGCCTCTGAAGAAAGCGATGAGTGCATGACTACCGGGATGCCGGCAAAACGTGAATCACTCTTAATATTCTTTGTGAGGACATAGCCGTCCATCTCGGGCATTTCTGCGTCCACGAGGATCAGCCGAACGTCATTGCGCAATGGCGTCCCGGCTTGCTGCGCGTGAGCCGCCAATCCCTGCAAGCGACTCAATCCTTCCGCGCCATTGGTGGCGTGCTTGTGCTTCACACCAAGCTTGTCGAAAACCTCGGAAATCTTGCGGCGTGCAACGATGGAGTCATCTACAAAGAATACGCTGACTTCTTCGTCCACCTTCGCCGGTGGTATATCGATGATGAGCGCCTCGCCAAACGCATTGGCGAGGATCTGCTCGACGTCAAGAAGTGAAACCAGAGTGCCGTTCTCAAGCTCGGTGATCGCCGTGATGAGCCCCTGATTCGAGGAAAGGATGCTTTCCGGTGCTTTTACTTTTTCCCAGTCCACACGGATGATGCGATCGACCTCGTGAACCAGGAAGCCGAGCGTGCGCTTTGAATACTCGGCAACCATCATGGTCGCGCCACGCTCGACGGGAACATCCTTATGGTCCAGAAAACTGACCAGGGAAAGCACGGGAATAACGTTTCCACGCAGGGAAACCAAACCTTCAACACCCTTGGGCATGTTTGGCGTTTTGGTTATATGCGGCGTGCGCCCCACTTCGCGCACCTTGAACACATTGATCCCGAAGGTCTCGCGTGTTCCCAGCGAAAACAGCAAAATCTCCATCTTGTTGGAGCCTGCCAACCGGGTTCGCGCATCAACGCCATCAAGCAGGCTTTTCTTTTCCACCAAGTCCATCGTCATCGTCTTACTCCAACGAGCTCACTGCTTCAGGTATTGGGTTGCACGACAGGTTCAGCTCCCAACAAGCGCCTCGTAAGCGTTTCAGAGAGTTTCTGTGCTTCAAACTTGGGCACATACTCATCAACGCCAACCGACTTCCCGAGTTGCTGATTCGACATCCCGGACAGAGACGAGTGCATGATCACCGGCACGCCAATAAAACGCGGATCGGTCTTTATCTTCTTGGTCAGGATATACCCATCCATCTCCGGCATCTCGACATCAGTCAAAACCAGGCTAACGAGATCGGTCACTTTCTGGCCGGAAGATTCTGCATAGGTGGCAATCTTCTCGAGTTCATTCCAGGCTTCGAGGCCATTGATTGCGCCGACGTACTTGACTTTCATCGCCTCGAGCGTGCGAGTAATCTGTCGGCGAGCAACGACCGAGTCGTCCGCAAAAAAAACAGTAAGCGATGAATCATCGAGCGGTTTGATATTGCGGAATACGATTTCCTCATCGTAATTTGTTGTCTCCGACAGTACCTTTTCCACATCCATCATCATCACGAGGCGGCCATCAGGCAACTCGGTAACCGCTGTAACCAAGCCACCCATCTGAGCTACCAGCATCTCCGGAGGAACCCTCATCTGGCTCCAGTCCAGGCGAAGAATGGTGTCTACCCCCTCGACCAGAAAACCTTGCGTGTGTCCGGCGTACTCCGTAACGATCATGATCGAGCGAGGTGTATCGGTAGCAACACCGGCATAGCGGGCCAAGTCGACAACCGGAACCAGTGCGCCTCGAAGGCTGACCATTCCCTCGACCGACGACGGCATCTCCGGTGCTGAAGTAATCACCGGGGTACGCATCACTTCACGCACTTTAAAGACATTGATACCGAACGTTTCACTCCGTCCGGTTTTCGAATTCGTGCCGAGCGAAAACAGCAAAATCTCGAGCTTGTTGGTGCCAGCGAGTTTGGTACGAGCATCTATGTTTTTTAGCAGCTCTGACATGCCTCAACTCCCTCTTGGGTAAATGCCCCTATAGCTATGCAAGCACATCTTAATCGAACAAATGTCATTTCACCATAATCATCGGTATAAATAAAAGGGCGCAATACCGCGTCAAACCTAGCACTTGTTGTTACTGAAGGCCCATTTCAGCATCATTTCACCAAGGAAACAAGTGCTGTGCCATAGAAGTTCTTTCCTTTATGACTGCACGCCATACTATTCGATGGCCCAAGCGGCTCCGGGCCCACGCAGAACATACCTGCCGACAGCGGAATGGCTTGTTGATCCTGCATTCAGAGACGCAAAATCTACCTGCCAGGAAAGCCTTCGGGTCTATCTGCCCTGCCAAGAACTGCGAGCACGCGCCGGGCGATGTCGTTCGGCCCGGACACTTCTTCGACAGCGCCAATCACGGCTGCTTCGCGTGGCATCCCATAGACGACACAGCTCGTTTCATCCTGCCCAAAAGTACGCGCACCGGCCTTTCGCATGCGCAGCAAACCGCACGCGCCGTCTTTGCCCATGCCAGTGAGAATTACGCCAATAGCGTTGTGCCCGACTACCTCGGCGGCAGAGTCGAACAACACATCCACCGAGGGACGATGACGATTGACGGGCGGCGTCTTTAACAACTCAGTGACATAGCCGGAGGCACCACGTCTGATTCTCAAGTGCGAATGGCCCGGCGCAACATAAACGGTGCCTGATTCAAGCGACTCAGCGCCTTGCGACTCGATGACTCGCGGGCGACACAGGCTGTCGAGACGGGCGGCAAACGAACCCGTGAACGATTCCGGCATGTGCTGCACAATGAGGATCGGCGGGCAATCCGACGGTATCCCGAGCAAGAAGCTCTTGACCGCTTCCGTTCCACCGGTTGATGCCCCGACGAAGATAACTTTATGGCCTTCCGCCATTGGCCGTGGCACCTTGCCCAGGATGCTGGGGTCTTTGGCCATACTAGCCGGGCTTTGGCGCAAGTTCATAGACCGTTCTTCCCTGCGAGCGGAACAAATCGGCTGCATGCAGAAAGCTTTCGGAATGCCCGGCAAATAGAAGCCCCTTGCCGCTCATTAGGGGAGCGAATCGTGACAATATCTTGTATTGGGTTGGCTTATCGAAATAGATCATGACGTTGCGACAAAAGAGAGCATCGAACGGGCCACGCACCGACCAATTCGGCTCCAGCAAATTCAGGCGCTGAAAGTTGACCATTCGACGCAATTCCGGTCGCACCGTATACGACCCCTCCTGAGCGCCCGATCCTTTGAGAAAAAAGCGGCTCAATCGCGATGGAGACAGTTTGTCGACACGATCCGATGGATACGCACCTTTCGCGGCAATCGCCAGAACATTGGTATCCAGATCGGAAGCTACAATGGACACCGGCACACTGAAACCGCCGAAGGTTTCAACCACAGTCATCGCGATGCTGTATGGCTCCTCGCCCGTCGACGCCGCAGAACACCAGATCTTTATCGGCGAGTTTCCCTGCAACTTCTTCAGATGGTCGGCAAGAATCGGAAAATGATGCGGCTCACGAAAAAACGACGTGAGATTCGTCGTCAAGGAGTTAACGAATTTTTCCCATTCTGTTTTATCCCCGCGCTCGAGCATGGCAAGGTACTCACCAAAAGAACCCAGGCGGGTTTCGCGCAAACGGCGGGCCAGACGGCTATAGACCATGTCTTCCTTGGTGGCCGAAAGCGAAATCCCGGCATGCTCGTAGATCAGCTTGCGAACGCGCTCGAAATCAGCAGCGGAAAACGTAAACTCGCGCACACCGGGCTCACGCAGCAGTGTTGTCGCGCCTGATGCTGACTTTCGCTCGTCCATCATCAAACCCTCGATTCTTCACTTCCAAACCGGGGTATCAAAGCACAGCAACGCCCGGCCCCGTCACTGACAAGCTACGACTCAATTCTTGGCATCGGGTCTATCCGGCAACGCAGATGCTTCGGTGTCGCTTGCGCTATCCGTCTCGATCGGCGCGTTTCCGTCTTCCTGCAATATGGCCTCTTCAGTGCGCTTGTTCAGAACCACGATATTGATTCGGCGGTTGGCTGAGCTCAAAGGATCGTTCTTATCAAACAAAACGGATGAGGACAAGCCAAGCACGCGCAATACCTTGTTGGCGTCCATCCCGCCGTAAATCATCTCGCGCCGCGCCGCATTTGCCCGATTCGC
>NZ_FLQY01000044.1 GCF_900089945.1 Candidatus Propionivibrio aalborgensis
GCCTCGTCGGCGATCTGTTCGAGCTGGCTCCCGCATTGACCAACGCGCTGGGGTGAGCAGGGGACGGCGTCAGCGAAGACTGAAAGTCAACGCTGATACCGGCCTGAGGAACCAAAGCTACATATTCGGATAATTCGGCCCCTCGCCGCCTTGTGGTACCACCCACGTGATGTTCTGCGTGGGGTCCTTGATATCGCAGGTCTTGCAATGCACACAGTTCTGCGCATTGATCTGCAAGCGGGGATTGTCGCCGGCATCATCGCGTACGATTTCGTACACCCCGGCAGGGCAGTAACGCTGCTCGGGCGCGTCATAGAGCGCGAGGTTGACCGTGATCGGCAGCGCGGCATCCTTGAGCGTCAGATGGCAGAGTTGGTCTTCCTCATGGTTGGTATTCGAGAGATAGACCGACGACAGTCGGTCGAAGGTAATGACGCCATCGGGTTTGGGGTAGGCGATGGGCTGGCAATCGGCCGCTTTTTTCAGCTTGGTATGGTCTGCGGCACTGTGGTGCAATGTCCACGGCGCCTTGCCACGGAACACGATCTGGTCGATGCCGAATAGCAGACTGCCCTGATGCAAGCCTCTTGCCATCCAGGGTTTGAAGTTACGTGCCTTGTGCAGCTCGTCAAACAGCCAGCTGCTGCGGAAGGCTTCGGGATACGCGTCCAGTTCATCACTGCTGCGGCCGGCCGCAACGGCGTCGAAGCAGGCCTCCGCTGCCAATGAACCCGTCTTTATGGCGCAATGCGAGCCCTTGATGCGAGCGGCGTTGAGGAAGCCGGCATCGTCGCCAATCAGCGCACCGCCGGGAAAAATCAGCTTGGGCAGCGATTGCAGACCGCCGGCGGCGAGGGCACGGGCACCATAGGCGATGCGCTTGCCACCTTCGAGAAACGTGCGCAGCGCCGGATGGGTTTTCAGACGCTGGAATTCCTCATAGGGCGAAAAATAGGGGTTGCTGTAGCCGAGTCCGGCGACGAAGCCGACCGATACCTGATTGTCTTCCATGTGGTACATGAAGCCGCCGCCGTACGTCTGCGGGTCAAGCGGCCAACCGCCGGTATGAATGACCAGCCCGGATTTATGCTTCTCCGGTTTGACTTCCCAGAGTTCCTTGAGACCGATGCCGTAAACCTGCGCTTCGGCGTTCTCGCGCAGATTGAATTTCTCTTCGAGTTGCTTGCCCAAGTGGCCGCGACAACCTTCGGCAAACAAGGTGTATTTGGCGAGCAGTTCCATGCCGGGCTGGTAGGCCGGGCCCTGGCTGCCATCCTTGAGCACACCCATGTCACCGGTGGCCACGCCCTTGACCGAGCCTTCCTCGTTGTAGAGCACCTCGGCACCGGCAAAACCGGGATAGATTTCGACGCCGAGCGCTTCGGCCTGCTCGCCGAGCCAGCGGCAGAGATTGCCCAGACTGATCACGTGGTTGCCCGCATTGTGAAAGCAGCCGGGTAACATCCAGTTCGGTATCTGAAAGCCACCGCCTTCCTTGAGCATCAGAAAGCGGTCTTCGCTGACCGGCGCCTTGAGCGGTGCGCCCAGGGACTCCCAATCGGGAAAGAGCTCGGCCAGCGCTCGCGGATCGAGAACTGCTCCAGAAAGAATATGCCCCCCGATCTCAGCCGCTTTCTCGATCAGGCAAACGTTGATCTCACCTTCCTTTTCAGCGGCAAGTTGCTTGAGGCGGATCGCGGCAGACAGCCCGGCCGGGCCGCCACCGACGATAACGACATCGTATTCCATGGATTCTCGTTGCATCTTGCTCCTCGCGTCCGTAGTCTGTTGTCGGGTATATAAGCGATTCTAAGATATTACGTCCAATGCAGGAAGTCGGCATCGGCGGCGTCGGCCCTGATGCAGCGGGAAAAGAGCCGAAAACGAATGACTCCTCTACTGCTCAACAGCCCTACTTCGGAACGATGACGACCTTACCGGTGGACTTGCGGCTCACAACCTGATTGAGCGCCTCTACCGCCTGTTCCAGTGGATAACTTGCCGAAATGTGCGGCTTGATCGCACCGTCCAGATACCATTGAATCAGCGTCCGGAAGCTCTCGGTCATCACCTCGGGATGCAGTTCCGCATAGGCCGGCCAGTTAACGCCGATCACATCCACATTCTTGACCAGCAGATGGTTGGCGGGAATCTGCGGCACGGTGCCACTCGCGAAACCGATCAACAGAATGCGACCTTCAAAGGCGATGCTGCGCAGCGACGCGGTGAACAACTCACCACCGACCGGATCGTAAACCACGTTCGCACCGCGGCCATCGGTGAGTTCCTTAATCCGCAAGCGCACGTCCTCCTGCCCGGAATCGATCAGATGGTCCGCTCCGTGTTCCCGCGCGACTTCAAGCTTTCCCGGCCCGTTAGCTGTGGCGATGACCGTCGCGCCCAACAGCTTGCCGACGGCTACGGCGGTCAGTCCAACGCCGCCTGACGCACCATGCACCACCAGCGTCTCTCCAGCCTGCAAGCGTGCCCGATGCCACAAGGCGATATGGGACGTACCAAACACCACTGGGAAAGCGGCGCCATCCTGCCAGGACATTGTCGCCGGCATTTGCACGCAGCGCTTGCTGTCCGCGACAACCTGCTCGGCATAGCCACCGTGCGGCGTCATGGCGATCACTCGATCCCCGATTTTCAGCTCTTCCACTCCTGCCCCCAGTTCCAGCACCTTGCCAGAGACTTCAAAGCCGGGGCTGAACGGCGGTTGTGGCTGCTTCTGATATTGTCCGCGGGAGATCAGGCTATCGGCGAAATTGACGCCACAGGCCTCCACAAGGATACGCACTTGGCCGGTACCGGGCCGCGGCTCCGGGATATCCTCCAGCCGCAGGGCAGCTGGCCCGGTGAATTCATGGCAGACGACGGCTCGCATGGTTGTGAATCCTCCATCGTTGAACAAAAGACCGTACTTCGTCCTGCGGGACGAGGCAGACGACTAGTGTATCCGTTCCGGAACAGGAGGGGAGGCGCTCGGCGCCATCCTTGGACTGCGATATGGCCAACCGTGCATGACTGGGCTAGTGAATTCCATTCCAATCGCGGTCTGAGTCGAGACCGGGGCTACGTTTACTTTGTCCCTTGGGGATTTCCCCACCAGCTTGACAAGCGTTCAGTCAGGATACGCTCCGGTAAATTCTCGTAATGTGAAACATCGTTGAACAAGCGCAAGCGGGCGCGCACCTCGCTCATGAAGTCGAGGATGTTCAATGCCGCCGGGCTCTGGTCCAGCCGGTCGCGGTAGCCCCGCATGTCGAAACCCAGCAGGCTGCTGATCAGCAAACGATTGGTTCCCTTGTGCGATACGACGAGTACACTGCGGCGGCGATGACGTTCGACGATCCCCCGCATCACGGGTAATGCACGATTGAGCACATTGACCCCGGATTCGCCATCCAATGGCGCTATGGTGAACGGATCCTCCTGCCAGATGGCGTACTCGGCCTGGAACGCGCTCTCGACCTCGGATCGGCGGAGTCCCTCCCAGTGACCGTAGTCGATTTCGCGCAATCCCGGTTCGGCGATCGGTTGCAGGCCGTGCGGACCCGCTAGAGTGCGCGCGGTTTCCATGGTGCGCTGTAGCGGACTGGCATAGACGGCGTCCAGTTGCTGCCCCTTCAGGCGCTCCGCGAGGCACGCCGCCTGTTTGCGGCCCTCGTCGGACAGAGCCACATCCGACGAACCCGCGAACCGGTCTTCTGCAGTGAGATCGGTGGCACCATGACGCACCAGGTAGATTCTCGTTGGCATATCAGCTGGCTGAATAACGCGAGCGGGTCGTAGCCACCGCCTGAGCGACGACCGTATCCCCTTCGCCGGCATTGTCCAACGAGGCCTGCAGGTCTTGCAGACGTCCGTCCTCCAGACCATAGATCCATCCATGTAGCATGAGTGGCTGGCCGCGCTGCCATGCGTCGCCGACCAGCGTTGTGCGGGCAACATTGCGCACCTGCTCGATGACGTTCAGTTCGCACAGGGCACACCAGCGGGCAGTATCGTCCGACAGCGCGGCGAGGAATTCCATATGTCGATCGCGCACGTCCTGAATATGGCGCAACCAGTTGTCGATCAGTCCCAGCGAAGGCCCTTCCAGAGCTGCCCTGACACCGCCGCAGCCGTAATGACCGCAGACAATGATGTGCCTGACCTTGAGCACATCGATCGCGTATTGCATCACCGACAGGCAGTTGAGATCGGTATGCACGACCGCGTTGGCGACGTTGCGATGCACGAAGACTTCGCCCGGTTTCAGGCCTGTGATCTGATTGGCCGGTACCCGGCTATCGGAACAACCGATCCACAGATATTCCGGACGTTGCAGGTTGGCCAGTCCCGAGAAGAAATTGGGATCGGCTGCTCGTGTCTCTTCTGCCCAACGGGTGTTGGCGGCAAACAGTTCCGGCAGGTATTTCATGTTGAAGTCATTCCATGATTAAAGGGAAACGCTTGGCAAGCTCGGTCAGCTTCTCGACTACCTTGTCCGAGTGGTCAAACCTCGTTTTCTACTCGGCGTCCGGTAGATTTCGATGATCGTCCGGGCGCCGGTTCAGACAGGAAACACCGGGTATCAGGCGCTTCCCCGCCTTCAATCACGCATCGGCCATGGCAATCGCGACAGAAACCGGCGGGTAGAACGTCGAACCGGTCTTCGATGAAGCAACGCGCTCGGTATCTCCTTCATCTGACGCAAAATTTTACCTTTTCAACTAACCAGTAGTCAACATACAATAAGCAAGCTTACTAAAGATTTCTGGCTTTCTGGGACCGACGAGACGCGCCCTCAATCCTCAATCGTCTTGCGGAAGCTTCTATGATCCACCTTGCCGGTCTGGGCACGCTCGCCGCCTGACGAGAGTTCTGGGTTAGTCTACCGGTAATGCCTGCGCTAAAAGCCGCGCCAATCGACGGCAGACGAATGCCATCACTTGATCGTCACTGAGGTCGCATCCATGATCATCCACGATTCGCAGCGAGGCACGGGTTTTCTCCTCACTGACTCTGCCCGATTGCTGCGAAAACTGATCGACCGTCGATTGCAGCCGCTAGGCTTGTCACGAGCGCAATGGTCAATCCTGGCGATCCTCTCCAACCAAGAAGGTCTTTCCCAGTCGCAGATATCCAGCAAACTGGAAATCGAGAAGTCCACTGCAGGTCGGTTGATCGATCAGGTCGAAAAAAGCGGATGGATCGAACGACGTCCGATTGTCGGGGACCGTCGTGTGTGGGGTATTTATCTGACCAACCAGGCGCGACAACTGCTTGCGCAGGTCGAAACAGTCATTCTCCACAGTCGCACGGAAATGCTGAACGGCCTGTCAGCCGAACAGCAACAGAGCCTGTCCGAGATGCTGCAAACAGTGAAGTCCAACCTGTCAACTGCACTTGAATTCGACCAGCGACCAATTCCAGCCGTTGCGGAGACGGCGCCATACGACGGAAACCACGCTAACTGATTCGCCGCTTCAAAAACAACGCGGGCTGCCTGCCCGAAATCTTCCTTCGGTCTGACAGCCCGCGCCCTATAACTACTTCACCACGACCCAATACAGAATGCCTGTATCGGGCTCCGCGGCAAAACCGCACTACTAGCCGATGATCTTGCGTACCACGTCGGTCATGGAAATCACGCCGACCGGCTGATCCTTCTCGGTTACTACCAGGCGATGCATGCGACGGCCAGTCATCAGACTGACTGCATCGCTGAGCAGCATATCCGCATCGCAAGTCGCGCAGCCGGGAGTCATGACTTCGCTGGCCTTCATCGACCGCGCCTGATCCGGCGTCCGGCCCTGACGCGCCAGCACCATATCGGTCTGCGATACGACACCGGTGGCCTTGCCCTGCTCCATAACCACTACCGCGTGAATCTCCTTGTCCACCATGATCTTGGCCACAGCGCCAACCGTATCATCCGGCGTACAGGAAATAATGCCGCGATGCATCAAGTCGCGAACCTTGGTGCCGTCGTCGGCAATGGTCAAGGCTTCGGCAGGCTCAATACTGGGCAACGGCTCGGACATCGGGTACGGATGCGGCGTAGTATGCACATCGCCCTTGGGCAGGGTCGGATGCACAGTCGTCACAGCCGGCTTGCCGCTCGCACCGAGACCAAACCCGGGGGCGCCAATCAGCACCGACATGTTGCCATGTGGATGTTTGTTGTCAGCCATCAACTGATGCGCAACTGGTAATTCTTCATAGGTGAACGCCCGCGACATACAGGGATCAAGCTGACCGCTCAATGCCAACTGGTTCATCTCGTTACACTGCACGGTATTGGCGAAATGCGAACCTTGCAAGCGCTTCTGCCGCATCCACAGGTAGCGCAAATCGACCGTTGCATTGTAACCGGTGGTGCCGGCGCAAACCACCACCATACCGCCGGTTTCACAAACGAAAATCGAAGACGGAATGGTCGTTTCGCCGGGGTGTTCGAAGATAATGTTCGGCGCCCTCTTCTCACCCAGCACTTCCCAGATCTTGGCACCAAAGCCACGCACGCCCTTCAGCCATTTCGCGTAACCGGCGTTGTCCTTCCAGTGCGGCAACATACCCCAATGATCGAATTCATTACGGTTGATGCAGCCTTTCGCGCCCAGTTTCATGCAGTAGTCGTACTTGTCCTCACCGGAAACCACGGCCACCGAAGTTGCGCCGACGGCCTTGGCGATCTGAATCGCCATCGAACCCAAGCCGCCTGCACCGCCCCAAATCAAGGCGACGTCGCCCTTCTTGACCGAACTACTTTCCCAGCCATGCAGCATCCGCCAGGCGGTTGCCGCAACCAGCGCATAGGCGGCAGACTCTTCCCAGTTCATATGCTTGGGTTTGGGCATGCATTGATGGCCCTGCACCCTGGTGAATTGGGCGAAGCTGCCGTAATTGGTCTCGTAACCCCAGATCTTGAACGAAGGCGAATACATCGGGTCACCGCCCTTCTTGACCCACGCGCAATTGCGGTCAAAGGTTCCGCAATGCATCACCACTTCGTCGCCGACCTTGACGTTGGTCACGTCCTTGCCGATCTTGTAGACGATACCGGACGCATCGCTGCCGCCGATATGGAAGTCTTCGGGTTCGCCGTTCTTGTTGCGCGCGGCAATAACATTGACGGGAATGCCCATGGCCGCCCAAACGTTGTTGTAGTTGATGCCCGCCGCCATCACGTAAACGAGCACTTCGTCATCGGCGATTGACGGCGTAGCTACCACTTCCTTCTGGAATGCCTCGGTGGGCTTGCCAAAGCGGTCCGCACGGACCAACCAGGCGTGCATTTTTTCCGGAACTTCACCCACGGGGGGCTGTTCACCTACTTCATACAGTTGCTTACTCATCAGGATGCTCCTTCTTTGGTTGAACTACTTGATCAATCCGACGACTTGAAACTGGACATAATGTGCTGCCGCATTCGTTCATACTCCAGGAACTGGCCGGATCGATTTTCGCTCAGGCGTATGCCTATGGCGGCGGGGCCACCAGCCAGATCCAGCCCAAATGTTCCGAACTCCTCTTTCAACAAGCGCATCACCCAGGCGTTGTGATGGCGGGTGCGCAGTTTGCCCAACAAGCCGGCATTGACGAGATAACTGCGGTGCCTGTCGATATGGTCCTGGAACTGTTTGATCCCAGTATTCATCGTCGCACTCACCAGGCACACCGGGTAGTCCCAGTCCTCACGACGATCCTGCCGAGGCGCGCTACGACCAAGCTCGGCGGCCGTCTTGCGAGCTGGAGCGCCAAGGTCGGACTTGTTGACCGCGAAAACATCCGGGATTTCGATAATACCAGACTTCAGATACTGGATAGCGTCGCCCGAGGCGGGTTGAGCCACATAACAAACGGTGTCGGCGATCTCGGCAATATCGATCTCGGTCTGGCCGACACCGACCGTCTCGATCACGACGATATCGAAGCAGGAAAACATCAGCCAACTCATCGGCCATACCTCGGTCGCTACCCCGCCCATCTGGTTTCGATTGGCCAGCGAGCGGATGAACAAACCCTCGTCATGAGTCGTATTCTTGATGCGGATGCGGTCGCCGAGCAATGCACCACCACCCTGTTCGGGGCGGCTTGAAGGGTCCACCGCAAGCACGCCGACCGTCCTGCCCGATGAGCGCCATTCGCGAATCATCGCGCTAACCAGAGAAGACTTCCCGGCGCCGGGAGGGCCGGTAACCCCGATCAGGTGGCCTTCATTCAACCATCGCTCGCCGGACAATGACGCCAAGAGCCGCGCCGAACAGGCACGCGCGTCGGCCAGCTTGTTATCCAGCAGATTCAGGCCACTGGCAACCGCCGCTCGCTCACCGCGCTGTATCCGTAATGCCAACTGCTCGGGATCGGGAAGATTCGTTAGGCTCATTTCTCCGTCACTGCAGCAGCCCAAGCCGTTCGAGCCCGTTGCTTTCACGGATCACGTCCACCATATCCGCCATGATCGTATTCAGATTGAAATCCTTGGGCGTATAAATCGCGCGTACGCCCAGTGCCTTGAGCTTCTCGGCATCCTCCTGCGGGATGATCCCCCCGGCAATCACCGGCACATTCGCCAGATCGCGCGAACGAAGTTCCTGCAAAACGGATTCCACCAGCTCCATGTGGCTTCCCGAAAGAATCGACAGACCGACCATATGCACGCCTTCCTCCTGGGCCGCCTGGGCAATCTGTTGCGGGGTCAGCCGGATGCCATCGTAGACGACTTCGAAGCCGACATCCCTGGCCTTGACGGCGACTTGCTCCGCGCCGTTGGAATGCCCGTCCAGCCCCGGTTTTCCGACCAACAATTTCAGGGGTCGGCCCAACGCCTTGCCAGTATTGGCAGTGCGCGCCCTGAGCTCGGTGACTTGGTCCTTCTTGCCCAGAACTTCGCGGCTGTCGATGGCAATGTCGATTCCGGTCGGCGGCCTGAACTCGCCGAAAACCGCTCGCAATGAATCGCCCCATTCGCCCGTCGTGACGCCTGCCAGCGCACAGCGAATCGAGCTTGGCATGATGTTTTCGTCACTCTTGGCGGCATCGGCGAGGCCCTGCAAGGCGGCCCGAACATCGGCGTCGTTACGGTTTTTCCGATGTGCCTGCAGCCGTTCGATTTGCTCTCGCTCGGCCGCCGGATTGGTTTTCATGATGCTGCCATCGCCACCCATGGTCAGTGGCGACTCGGCCGTTTCCTTGAAACAGTTAACACCGATGATTTTCAGATCGCCCGATTCGATGGCGCGCAACCTGTTCATGTGGCTGGCAACCAGTTCCCGCTTGACGTAACCGGACTCAATCGCCGCGATTATCCCGCCCTGTGCTTCAACATTCGCGATTTCCGCCTTGGCGCCCTCGATCAGTTCTTTGACCTTGGCGGCAATCACCGGCGACCCGTCCAGAATATCCGCGTACTCAAGCAAATCGGTTTCGAATGCCATCACCTGCTGTATCCGCAGAGCCCATTGCTGATCCCAGGGGCGCGGCAGGCCCATGGCCTCGTTCCATGCCGGAAGCTGGATGGCGCGCGCTCTTGCGTTCTTTGAGAGCGCCACCGCCAGCATTTCCAGAACGATTCGCTGCACGTTATTTTCCGGCTGCGGCTCGGTCAGCCCCAGTGAATTCACCTGCACGCCATAACGGAAACGGCGCAGCTTGGGATCCTCAACCTTGTATCGGGTCAAGGTCAGCTCGTCCCACATTTCGCCAAACGCCCGCATCTTGCAGCACTCTTCAATGAAGCGTATGCCGGCATTAACGAAGAAAGAGATCCGCTCGACCACTTGCGAGAATTCACTCGCTGCAATCTCGCCGGTAGCCATCACCCTGTCGAGAACCGCCATCGAAGTGCACAGGGCGTAGGCCAGCTCTTGAACCGGAGTCGCACCCGCTTCCTGCAAATGGTAACTGCAGATATTGGTCGGATTCCACTTCGGAACATTCTTTACGGTGTAGTTGATCGTATCGGCGATCAGACGCATCGACGGGCCCGGCGGATAGATGTAGGTACCGCGCGAGAGATACTCCTTGATGATGTCGTTCTGGGTTGTGCCGCTCAGTAGTTTAGGATCGATGCCCCGCCGTTGCGCCAATCCGATGTACAGCGACAATAACCATGGCGCCGTGGCATTGATGGTCATGGCCGTGTTCATTTGATCGAGCGGAATCTGATCGAACAACTGATCCATGTCCTCGATGTTCGAGATAGGCACGCCAACCTTGCCGACCTCGCCCTTGGCCAACGGATTGTCAGCGTCATAGCCCGTCTGCGTCGGCAGATCGAAGGCAACCGAGAGTCCCGTCTGGCCCTTGGCGAGATTGGTTCGATAGAGAGTATTTGACGCCTTGGCAGAGCTGTGCCCGCTATAGGTCCGCATCAACCACGGTCGATCCGTTTTTTTCTGGGTAGAAGCCATGACTATTCCCTTTTGCTGATCAAGAATCGGTTTGAAGACCTGCTTACACAGCGTCAATCAACGAGCGCGCAATAACCTTCAGCGCCAGAGTTTCCTCGGCTCCCTCGAAAATCGACAGTACGCGTGCATCCAGGAAATAGCGGCTGACCGACGTTTCCTCGGCGTAACCCATGCCACCATGAATCTGCATCGCTTCACGCGTGAGCCACTCGGCTGTCCGGCAGGTGAACAATTTCACCATGCTGGCTTCCATCTGACCCTTACCCTGGTCCATCAATCGGCCCACGGCGTAGGTGAATTGGCGCGATACGGTAAGCAGCGTCGCCATCCGCGCGAGCTTGACGCGCGTGAGTTGAAAATCGCCGATCGGCTTGCCGAAAGCCTTCCGCTCCTGCGAATAGGAAACAGCCTTTTCGAAAGCGGCCTGCATCACGCCTATGGCACGCGCGGCGGTCTGAATACGCCCGCCGGCAAATCCAGCCATCGTGAAGTAAAACCCTTTCCCTTCGCCTTCCGGCCCGCCGACCAGATTTTCGTCCGGAACGAACACATGGTCGAAAAACACCTCGTAGGAATGCATCCCGCGATAACCAATCGTCGCAATCGCTCGTCCTGTCAGCACTCCACCCTGCGGTTGACGATATTCAAAGTCGTGCCCTTCGTACGAGTCCTTCTCGACCAGGAACATGCTCAATCCCTTGTGGCCGAGCGAACTGTCGGGGTTGGAGCGAGCCAGGACCAGGAGCAGCCCTGCCTTTCCAGCCATGGTGCACCAGGTCTTGGCGCCGTCAAGCACCCACCCGCCGTCGCATTTCGTCGCCTTGAGGCGCATCGCAGCGACATCCGAACCGGTATCCGGTTCGGTCACGGCGATGGCACACAAGGGCTGACCCATCGCAACTTGTGGCAACCACTTTTCTCTCTGAGCTTCGGTCCCCCCTTTGAGCAGGGATCGGCTGAGGATCTCCGGACGAGTGATCAGACTGCCCGCCCCGCCCAGCGAGCCGCGCGAAAGCTCCTCAGTCACCACGATCATCCCCATGTTGTCTTCATGATCGTCGCTCTGAATGCCACCGTACCGCTCGGGAATCGACAGGCCAAAACAGCCCATTTCGGTCAGCGGCTCCAAGATTTCCGGCGGAATGATCCGGTCTTCCCGATGAATTTCCTCAGCCAGCGGCATCACGACGTTCGTCGCCAGCTTGCGGAAAGAGTCCTGCATCATCGTTGCATCGTCGCCGAGCAGGTAGGCGCCGCTGGCACCATCCAGGGTAGAGACCAGTTTGCCCAGTGCATCCAGATTGCCTGCGTCCAGTTGCGTCTGACAGAAACTGCTGAGTGCGGGCGAAGCGAAAGACGCGACGTCCGCTTCGCTCAGACCGAAATTCTGCGGTCGGGCCCGCAAACGATTGTGAATGTTCTGCAAGGCCTCGGCACAAAAAACCAGAGCCATCCGTTCTTCAAGGCAAGCGCTGGCAGCGGCCATCTTTTCCGCATACTCCAAGGCAAAACGCGCCGCAGTCGCCTCGGCAGCACACCAGGCCAGATCAAAGCTGGCCATTTGGTGTTCATCCAGCTTTTCGCCCGAAACCCCCTTGCCGCCGAGGCATTGCTGCTTCACCCAGCTCAGCGACTTCTTTATCAGCGCGTCGGCTGATCCGACATGCTGCACTGCACCTTGCATTCCACTCTTGACCGCGGTCATGACTGATCTCCCTGATTTACATTCAATGGGCCACTATTTCTTGGTCCGATTATTGACTATTCGAACAAACGAACGGGAGCGCAATTCGTCCAAGGTAATTCCCGTCGCCAGAACCTCCTGCTCGGTGATCGCCCCGCACGCCATTCCTCTCAAGAAGAAGTTCAGCAACCCCTGGCCGGTTGCCGCATCGTCGAAGGTATTGCCCACCAGCGTGGCTTGCGCGGCCTTGTTCAGGAATGCGTTCAGTCGAGCCGAGGCATCCTGCAATCCACTGAGGAAGAATGCATCCATGGCCGCATAGCGAATCGGCAACTGTCCCGGATTCAGATCCCAGCCCTGATAGTAGCCATGGGCAAGCGAGTGCACGATATTGTCGTAGTGCAGCTTCCACGCGCCATGAACCACCATGCGGTTTTCGTACCTTTGCTGGGAAGTCAGCACGTCGTCTTTACCGGCCTTATGCGGACCGATCGGCATGCTGGTGGTCGCACCGTCGCTGATGGTGATGCCGGTTCCCGCCAGGCTGACCTGCATCACATGGCGTGCGAAGTCGCAGGCCGGGTGCGTGTGCTTCTGGTGCGCGGCCGTAATATTGCAGGAGGCTGTGTAATCGTACGTCCCGAAAATGGCCGAGCGGCAACGCCCGCCGGCAGCCGCCACCAGCAACGGAACCGTGTTTTCTCCTTTGTGATTGATGATCGACTGGGTCGTTTCGATCATGATTTCCATCTTCAGCGAATCCTTGGCAAAGCCCAACTTGGCTTCGAGCTTCTCGAGAACCTTGACGCATGTGGAAACCTGAGTCGGGGTATTGACCTTCGGCAGGGTAACGATGAAGTGGTTTGGCAGTTTGCTGCCTGTTTTCTCGGCCAGACGGGTCAGGAACAGGTCAAGCGTGCGGATCGACCGAACCTTGCACTCATCTGAAAACGTCTTGATGCGGATACCGATGAAGGGCGACAGAATATTCTCGCTCATCCCTTTGGCGACTTCATCTGCGGCCGCGATGGCATGCGCATCTTCCTCTTCGTCAGGACGATTACCATAGCCGTCCTCAAAATCGATGCGGTTGTCCTCGATCGGCTCGGTTTGCAGCTTCTTCACGACGCGGTTATATACCGTATATGCCAGCCAGGCGGCCTGTTTGGTTTCGCGTACCAGCTCGGGGTTGGTCTCCAGCGCGCGGGTCAGATTCGCCAGTTCGGTGGGATCCGTCGGCAACGTATCCGCGCGCGGCATACCCAACGCACGGGCAAAGACACTGTAAGTAGGCGCATGGGTTTCCAGAGTCTTGAGCGCGACCTCACCCAACTTGGCGGAAAATCCGGCCTTGAACAGGTTCGCGCCTCCGTAAACCGTATGAACCGGCTGCCGATGAAAAGAATCCGCCGGATAATGGATATTGAATGCCGCATTGGAGTCGTGCAGCTCGCTGCAATAGGCATTCATTTCATCATGGGTGAGCGTGAGTTTCATGTGTTATCTCCCTAATCGTTGCCAAAAACCATATTGATTGTTGCTTGCAAGAATTTCACTGGACCGGACAGAAGTTCGATCGCCCTTCGTGATGCTGTACAACACGCACAATGGCCCATGTTGCCACGAATGCGCGCTTGCGTAATGACACAAACCAGCCAAGAAACCCTCGCGCGCCGGAGGAAACAAGCCGCTGCAAGAGGGAGGCTGCATCACTACAACTGAAGTCGGGTGGATCCCAAATATGCGATTTCATTCTAACGCCTGATGATGTTGCTCTGCAACATTTTTTGAGAATAATGCACAGAAAATGGGCATCAACTTCGGTTCCCTTTCGCCAAGATCACGTTAAAGCGCACAAGCGGCCCGCGGAGCTGTCAGAAGGCGCATAATTACGCGATTCGCCATGAAAGATCGACGCCGTTGCGATTGGTCGGAACGGCTCAGAGCTGTTGATCGGCCCCCACAAAAGCGGCGGTAGGCGTCCCGTTTGCGAGCGAACGTAGCTTCCACACAACCAGTCCATGAAAGAGCGCATACCGATGACTATCGCCACCGTACATTGTGATCGTACAGACCCTATCGCTACAGTGACACTCTCCAATCCTGGCAAGCTCAACGCCATGAACGCCACCATGTGGCAGGAACTGCGGCATACCATGTTGCGGCTTGCGGAAGATGCCGATATTCGTTGCGTGATCGTGCGCGGCGCAGGCGAGGTATTCGCCGCCGGCGGCGATATAGAGGAATTGCGCGAAGCACGTGCCACCGTGGATAGCGCGCTGGCTTATCACGAGTCGGTTGGGCAGGTGTTGCAGGCTATCCAGCAACTTCCCCAGCCCACCATTGCAGCGATTCAGGGGCCCTGTGCAGGTGCCGGACTGGAAATCGCCTGTTCCTGCGACCTGAGGATTGCCGGCCAATCGGCCCGCTTCGGCGCACCGGTAATGAAGCTCGGGTTTTCAATGTACCCCGGCGAACTGGCTGGCTTGCTGGCGCTCGCCGGCCCCGCGCTGACCAAGGAAATCCTGCTGGAGGGGCGTTTGCTGACCGCCGCCGACGCACTGAGCAAGGGCTTGCTGACGCGCGTAGTGTCAGACGACGATGTTCAAACTGAAGCGATGACCACAGCGCAACGCATCGCCTCGGGCGCCCCGTTGGTGGCAAGATGGCACAAGCAGTGGATTGAGCGGTTGATGGACCCGGCGCAGCTCAGCGAAGGCGAAAAACGCGCCTCATTCGCGTTCGTTGACAGCGACGATTACGCTGAAGGACTCGCCGCCTTTCTCGAAAAGCGCCCGCCACGCTTCACCGGACACTGACCAGCTACGCGCAAGATCGCTGCAGAGGCCATCGTCGATTAGCAATTCCGACAAAGGCCGAACGCCGGAACCGAAAAGCAAAAGGCGACCCGCGTGGCAGGTCGCCTTGATGAACAACTGCAATTGGCGAACTACTTGCCGGCCGCTTCGCGCTTGCGACTCGAAGTCGGCATCAATGTCGCCTCACCATCGATAACCACAGTTTCACCAACGGTACACACGGTATCGAGCACGACGCGGCCCTTTTCGGCAACAACTTCCTTGATCGTCACCTTGGCATGTACGGTGTCTCCGGGACGAACCGGCGCCCGGAAACGCAAGGACTGGTTCATGTAAATGCAGCCTGGCCCGGGCAAACGATTGCCCAGCACCGCTGAAATGAGACTGGCGGACAGCATGCCGTGCGCGATACGGCCCTTGAACATCGTCGTCTTCGCGAAATCTTCATCCATATGGACCGCATTGACGTCCGTCGATACGCCAGCGAACAGGACGAGGTCCGCATCAGTAATGGTCTTAGCGACTTCTGCGCTCATGCCGACAGTCAACTCCTCAATGTCGTAACCGTTCTGGGGATTCATGAAAGGCCTTTCTTAATGGTTATCGGTGCGGGCTTGCCGCGCTCAGGGTAAAAAAGGCGCTTGCTATCGCCTGCGCCTAGGGGATTTTTGCTGTTCCGGAACGCAGAGTATCCATGATATGGACATCCAGGTCAAACACCCGGGAGGCCGAAACGAGCGTCAATCCGGGAAGCCAACCCCGAGGAATGCGCAGAAATCGGCCAGTCTTGACCATGCCCCTTGCGTCTTGCACGCCTGAATTGCTCGCCGGGCAGACCTCACCGCGTGGCCTACCCGCGTGTACTAAGCATCCAAAAAAACGGCTACGCTCTGCTCGGCATCAATACCGTGTAGTCAAAGTCGAGGAGGACGCTCGGGTCGTAGCTGCCGTCGTCGAGTTTGTACGGGAAATCAGCGCAAGGACGGTCCTTGGTCGCCACGGTGCGCAAGCGAAGCGCGCCGAGATCGTTTCGGCCTGGCAACGCCATCTTGTCGACCACCGACGACCAGGCATAAATCGTATCGCCGGCAAACGCCGGGGATACGTGCCGACCAGCATTGATCGCCGCGATGCTGAAGGCATTCGCCAGTCCATTGAAGGACAGCGAACGCGCCATACTGATGACGTAACCACCGTACACGATACGGCGGCCAAATCGTCCCGATTTCTCGGCATGCTGGTTGAAGTGCACCTTGGCCGTGTTCTGGTACAGCCGGGTAGCCATCATGTGTTCGCTTTCCTCGATGGTCATGCCATCTACGTGATCGATCTGTTCGCCGACCTGATAATCGTTCCACAGGTCGGTGCTGCCGGCCAACGCGCAGTCATACTTTTCAATTTCTAAATCCACCGGGACAACCAGATCCGCCGCCGCGACAGAATCGGGAAGCTCCGGCACCACCGCCGCTGGGGCGGGGGAGGCGGCATCCTTCTTGCGTACCATGACCCAGCGACAGTAGTCGAGAACCATCTCACCGCGCTGATTGGTCCCGCGCGAGTTCACATACACGACGCCTGTCTTGCCGTCGCGATTCTCCTTCAGGCCAATTACCGTCGAGGTGGAGGACAGCGTATCCCCCGGATAGACCGGTTGTCCGAAGCGCCCCGACGCGTAGCCGAGGTTGGCAATGGCATTCAGGGAAATGTCGGGCACGGTCTTGCCGAACACGATGTTGAAAGCCAGCATGGAGTCCACCGGCGATCGCGGAAAGCCCAGACCGAGCGCGAAGGCATCCGCCGAACCGACGGCGAAACGGGAGCCCGTCAATGCTGTGTAAAGAGCCACATCGCCTTCGGTCACCGTTCTCGGCGTCGCATGGACGATCTCCTGCCCAATACTGAAGTCCTCAAAGTAGTTGCCCAACCTGTTCTTCGCGCTCATTCGATTCTCACTCCCGTGTGCTGAGTTAAGCCCTACCAGCCGTATGCTGCGGCCAGCTCCGGATCCTTTTTGGCGACCAGTTGCGCCAGATCGACGATAACCTTGGCCTGCTTCCAAGTAGCGTCATCTTGCATCTTGCCGTCAATCGTCGCAACACCGCTGCCATCCGGCATCGCTTCAAGTATGCGTTTGGCAAACAGCACTTCCTTGACGTCGGGGCTGAATACCCGCTTGGCGATGGCGATCTGATTCGGCGCAAGCGACCAAGCGCCCGAGCAGCCCATCAGGAAGGCATTGCGGAACTGCGATTCGCAGGCGGCTTCGTCCTTGAGATCGCCAAACGGTCCGTAGAACGAATGCAGACCGTGCGCCACGGCGGCGTCAACCATGCGCGCAATGGTGTAATGCCAGAGATCCTGTTGATAGAACGCCCGCTGGCTCTTGCCTTCTTCCTCGTCAACCAGAACACCGTAGCCGGGATGTCCGCCACCCACGCGGGTTGTCTTCATGCCGCGCGAAGCGGCCAGATCGGCCGGGCCGAGGCTCAAGCCATGCATGCGCGGACTTGCGCCGCAGATGGCTTCGACATTGGTCACACCCTGTGCCGTTTCGAGAAGAGCGTGCAACAGAATGGGTTTCTTGATCGCGTACTTGGCTTCGAGTAGCGAGACATACTGGTCAACGAAATGAATATCCCACGGCCCCTCGACCTTGGGAAGCATGATGACATCGACCTTGTTTCCGACGTGCTTGATGATCTCGCTCAAGTCGTCGAGAACCCAGGGGCTGTTCAAGGCATTGATGCGCACCCACATCCCGGTGTCGCCGAAATCGTTGTTGCTCAGCAATTCGATGAAGCCGGCGCGCGCAGCGTCCTTGGATTCGATCGGGATGGCGTCCTCAAGATTGCCGCACATGACATCGCATTGTTTGGCGGTCTCGGGCGCCTTGGAGCGGATTTTTTCGATGTGCGGCGGAAAGAAATGAATCATTCGTTCCGGTCTCACCGGAAGTTCACGCAAGGGCTGTGGCGCGCCAATGGCAAGCGGCTTGTAGAAATGGACGGGTAGCTTCATGGCAGTTTCCTTAATCTAGACAGCGGTGGTGGATTGGTTGGAGCGATCATGCTACACGCAGTGTTTCAACCTGGCCCGGCGACAATACCCTGATCGTGCAGACGGCCGACTTCGCCCTCGCTCATACCGAGTATGTCGAGCAGAATCTGGTCGGTATGCTCCCCGAGTACTGGCGCCAGCTTTGCCGGCAAACGGGGTACGTAATTGAAATCAAGCGGTGTGGCTGGCGCCAGATAGGAACCGATACCCGGCTGGTCGACGGTCGAGAACATCGGATTGTCGAGCGAGCAATCCGGATCGGTGGCGATGGCTTCCCTGACGCCACGGTAAGGACCCCAGGTGACTCGATTGGCATCGAGAATCCGGGCTGCTTCAGCCATTGTGCGGGCCTGGAACCAGGGCTCCATGAGCGCCGCGATCTCCTGGCGAGCACGAAATCGATTGCCCTCGTCAGTCAGATCAAGGCCAAGCCGGACACCGAGTTCACCAATTGCATCCTGGAGGCCGGTAGCCTTGGTCAGGCAACGCCACTGCATGTCGGTCAGGCCAACGATCATCAGACGTTTACCGTCGAGCGTTCTGAAATCACGTCCGAAAGACCCATAGAGATAGTTGCCGTACTTGGGCCGGTCCGCGTTATTGACCATCACTTCGGCGAGCAAGCCAAGGTTGCCGAGCATCGCCAGCGCCACATCCTTCAGCGACAAACGCACAAGTTGCCCTTCGCCGGTCAGGCGTCGATGCCTTTCGGCAGCGAGCAGGCCAATGGCGATCATGTGGCCACTGGTGTAATCCCACGCCGGAAACGCGTCGTTCACAACCTCCGACGAATTGATCGGGCCATTCAAGAAAGGCAGCCCGACCTGAGGATTTACCGTGTAATCGACCTCCGAACCACCATCACGACGACCGAGAAAGTTGATCATGATCAGATCCTGACGATGGGCTTTCAGCGTTTCATAGCTGAGCCAGCCCTTGGCCGGAAAATTGGTGCTGAACAGGCCGGCATTTTCACCCGGCGCGCAGATCAACCGAGTCAATATCTCCTGTCCCTCCGGCTTGCGAAAATCGACAGCGATCGAGCGCTTGCCCTTGTTCAGGCCGGCCCAGAACAGGCTGTGTTTGCCATCCAGCGTCAGCGGCCAGCGGCTGTTGTCAAGCCCGCCGTCAAGCGGGTCGAAACGTATGACATCGGCGCCCAGTTGCGCCAGAGTCATGCCGCCCAGTGGCGCGGCGACAAAAGCCGTGCCCTCGACGACACGCAAACCTTTGAGAATTCCATCCATCCTGTCTACCTATTCCGAAGTGGTGCTCAGCTAGAGTGGTTTCAGATCACACGCTTTTTGCGCAGCTCTTCGATCTCTTGCGGTTCCAGTCCGAGAAGTCCGGACAGGACTTCATCAGTATTCTGGCCAAGTTTCGGACCGAGATGCTTGATGCGCCCTGGCGTTACCGAAAGGCGTGGCATCACCGATGGCACAATGACCGTCTCGCCGATGTCCGGTTCGTCGATGGCCACCAGATTGCGTCGCGAGTGAAACTGACGGTCACCGAAAACATCGGCGATGCTGTTCAGCGGACCAGCTGGCGCACCAGCGGCAAAGCAGCGCGCCAGCAGCTCTTCGCGATGTAGCGAACCGCACCAGTCGCGGACAATCTCGTTGACGTCGTGACGGTGCTCCATGCGCACCTTCTGGTCCCCGAAAACGTGGGGGGCGGCCAGTTCGGGGCGACCCATGGCGGCTGCCAGCCGCTCGAACAGTTTGTCAGTCACACACGAAATTGCCACCCACTTGCCGTTGTCCTTGGTCGGGAAGTGGCCATGCGGACATGCAAAATCGTTGTGCGTCGGCCCATGTCGCTCACGCACCGTTCCGTACATGCCATAAGCCGGCGCCAACTCGTCGGTGCAACGAAACACCGATTCGTAGAGTGCGGCGTCGATGTACTGTCCGCAGCCGGTACGTTCACGATGGCGCAAGGCCATCAATATGCCGATGCAGCCATAGAGTCCGGTCAGGTAGTCACCGATGGTGGTCGACCCCGGTGTAACCGGCGTTCCCCTCGGCATGCCCGAGAGAAAAGCGATTCCACCGACAGCGTGCGCAACGCGGGCAAAACCAGGCCGGTCCTTATAAGGGCCGGTTTGACCATAGCCGGTAACACGCAGCATGATCAGGCGGGGATTGATCTTGTGCAGCACCTCCCAGCCAAGCCCCCATTTTTCGAGCGTACCGGGCCTGAAGTTTTCGCACAGCACATCCGAGTTCTCGATCAGCTTCTTGAATAACTCGACGCCTTCGGGCAAATGCAGGTCCAACGTCACCGATTTCTTGTTACGTGCTTCGCTCAGCCAGGCCAGCGTATCCTTGCGCTTGGTCGGCGTACCGAAGTAACGCATGGGATCACCGCCCTTGGGGTTTTCAACCTTGATGACCTCGGCGCCAAATTCACCGAGGATGCAGGCGCTGTAAGGCGCAGCAATGACCGTGGCCGCATCGATAACACGAATGCCTTCGAGCGGTAGCCTGGTTTCGGTCTGCTCTGTGTTCATGGGAATCCTTGTGCGATGAAATGATCAGATGATCTTGCGTTGCCGCAAGCGCTGAATTTCCGGTCCTGTAATTCCGAGCAACTCGCGCAGAACTTCGTAGGTCGCGTTACCCAGTGGTGGCCCGAGATTGGAAATCCGGCCGGGCGTTTCAGACAGTGTCGGCACGACTCCCGGAATCACCACATCACCCACGCCATCTTCTTTGATATGCGCCAGATTGCCGCGCGCCAGGAAGTGTTCGTCTTCAAAGATGTCGGCAATGCTGTTGAGTTTGCCGATCGGCACTTCACCATCGATACAGAGCTTCATGATCTCGTCCCGAGTCAGCGAACCGACCCACTCAATGACGATCCTGTTAACTTCATCGCGTGCCGCCAAGCGTTTGCGCTGATTTCCATAATACTCGGCCGAAGCAAGTTCCGGCCTGCCCATCGCCTCCGCAATGCGTTCGAACATCTTGTCCGTGGTGCAAGCAATGGCAACCCATTTGTCATCTATGGTGCGAAAATGTCCGTGCGGGACGGCAACGAAACTGCCCGCGCCTTCGCGTTGGCGAACCTTGCCAAACATGCCATAGGCTGCGGCGATCTCGTCCATCTGGCGGAAAACGGCCTCGTAAATACCGATATCAATGATCTGCCCTTCGCCGGTCGCTTCACTGTGACGCAATGCCAAGAGTATACCAATGGCACCATAGAGGCTGGACAGGTAGTCACCCAGCGGGGTGGTGCCGGGAACCACCGGGGTTTCACCCGGGAAGCCGGCAAGGTAGGACAAACCGGCGAAGCCATGGGCTATGTGCGCGAATCCCGAGCGCGAGCGATAAGGTCCGGTCTGCCCGTACCCCGAAACACGGAGCATCACCAGCGCCGGATTGGCCTTGCTCAGCACATCCCAGCCGAGACCCCATTCCTCCATCGTTCCCGGCCGGAAATTCTCGATCAGCACATCGGACTTGGCGACCAGTTTCAGAAACAGTTCGACGCCTTCCCGCTGGCGCAGGTCCATGGTGACCGATTTCTTGTTGCGGCCTTCGCTGAGCCAGGCCAATGTCGCATCGTGGCGCTTCGACGCGGTGCCGAATCTTCGCATCGGGTCGCCGTTGATTGGGTGCTCGACCTTGAGAATTTCGGCACCAAACTCGCCTAGCATCGACGCTGCATACGGTCCTGCCAGGAAGGTTCCGACGTCGATGACGCGAATACCGCTCATCGGCAGATTCTCTGTATCGGGCGAGCGATCCTGGTCAGGGCCCGCCTGAGAAGCATCAGTGTTCGTGCCTGAGGCACTGACGGATGATTCGTCCACAGCGGTCGCAGATTCAGACTTCGCGCTTCCAGCTCCCTTTTTCATAGTAGTTCCTCTCGACTGCAATGCCTTGAAACGCTTCAATACCGCCAATTCCCGCCAAGCGGGGTTGCGAAATATAGCAAAACATAAATTCAATAGCAAATGAGCAAACGGCTATCCCAACGGCGGATTATCCTACTGTTTCGTCCGGTCCGAGCAAAATTCATCAAGCAACTTGAGTTAGAAAACCGGCTGTGTTTAACTTGCCAACCTTATCCGGAAAACCCGAAAGGAACAGGTTGATGACCGAATCGACAACAGATTTCGCTGAATGGATTGGCCGTAAAGAGGCTACGGATGACGACTTGAGCGTATCACCTACACTGGCTGCGGCAGCGACGCTCGACGATAGGCTTACTCGATTCGAGAATGGGAGCGCATTGCCCCCGCTGTGGCACTGGTTCTACTTTCTTCCCCGAGCGCCGCAATCGCAGCTTGATATCGACGGACACCCAAAGCGTGGCGGCTTCATGCCGCCGATCCCTTATCCGAGGCGGATGTTTGCCGGATCGCGCATGCAATTCCACCGACCCTTGATCATCGGTCAGCCCGCTCGCCGCGAAGCGGTGATTCGCGACATCAAGCAGAAGTCAGGCCGCTCAGGCTCGCTGGCTTTCGTCTCGGTCGTTTGCAGTTATTACCAGAATGATGTGCTGTGCCTTGAGGAAGAGCAGGACATCGTCTACCGGGAACCCGGGGCCGCAGTTGCCAACCCGCAGGTCATCGCGTGGTCACCCGCTGCCGAAAATGCCTGGACGAAAATAGTAACGCCCGACCCGAGATTGCTGTTCCGCTTTTCAGCACTAACCTTCAACGCCCACCGGATTCACTATGACCGCCCCTACGCGACCAGCGAAGAGGGTTATCCGGGTCTGGTCGTACACGGGCCGCTGACCGCCGTTCTGCTGATGGAACTGGTGCGCCATCATGCGGCGCGGCCGGTGAGCAAGTTCAGCTTCCGCGGTTTAGCTCCCCTTTTCGACCTGGCGCCGTTCCGCTTGGTCGGCATACCGAACGACGACCGCGTGTCGCTGGAAGCGCATGGGCCGGACGGATCGGTGGCAATGAGTGCCAGCGCGGAATTCGCCTAGAACCAGGGTATTGAGGGCCGAGTTCCGTGATCCAATCCTACGCTTGCCCAATAACCTCAGTCAGCATCCGCGCAACGCCGGTCTTCCATTCGGGCAGGATCAATCCAAATGTTGCCTGTAACTTGCGGGTATCGAGTCGCGAGTTGAGCGGTCTTTCGGCTGGTGTCGGGTAGTCGCTGGTCAGAATGGCCTCAATGGCTTCCGGTGCAACCCGAACCTGTTGCCCCGCGTGGCGGGCTTGTTCGATCACGAATTTTGCATAGCCGTGCCAGCTTGTCTCGCCACCCGCAGCCAGATGATAGATCCCGGCCAGTTCAGTGCGATTCTCGACTGTCCGCAGGGCGTGAGCCGTCACATCGGCTAATAGCTCGGCGCCGGTCGGCGCACCGATCTGGTCGTCGAT
>NZ_FLQY01000045.1 GCF_900089945.1 Candidatus Propionivibrio aalborgensis
TATGCTTAGCCGAACAGCCGATCATCTTTACTGGATGTCACGCTTTACCGAGCGTGCCGAAAATCTCGCCCGTCTGCTTGACGTGACTCACCAGATGTCGCTCGTGCCGCAATCGGTCGCCGCCGAGAACCAGAACTGGGGCGCCATCCTGGCGCTGAACAGCCTTCAGACCGCCTTCTCCAAATCTTACGACGAGGTGAATGCCGAGAACGTTCTGCGTTTCATGGTATCGGATGCAGACAATCCAGCGTCGATCTACAGTTGCCTGCGCGCTGCGCGCGAGAACGCTCATGCCGTACGCGGCACGCTGACCGCAGAGACATGGGAGAGTTGCAACGCCACCTGGATCGAGTTGCGCGAGCAGAGCTTCGAACAGATTCTATCTACCGGCGTTGGCGAGTTTTTCGAATGGGTCAAGTTGCGCTCCGCCGTCATGCGCGGCGTGACCTTCGGCACCATGCTGCAGGACGATTCGCTGGACTTTATCCGTCTCGGTGGGCTGCTTGAACGTGGAGACAACACGGCACGCATTCTCGATGTGAAGTACCACGTGTTGCGGACCAATGGCGATGAGGGCACGACAGATTTCTACCAGTGGGGTGCGCTGTTGCGTTCACTGTCGGCCTTCGAGGTCTACCGCAAGGTCTATCGCGATGTGATCACACCGGCGCGCGTCGCCGAGTTGCTCATGCTGCGCGTGGATATGCCACGCTCCCTGCATTCCTGCGTGGATGGTATCGTGCGCGTGCTCAATCGGGTCGCCAACAGCAGCTCGGTGGCAGAAACCGGACGGCGCGCCGGCATGTTGCACGCGCAACTGCACTTCGCCCGGATAGACGACGTACTGTCCAAAGGGTTGCATGAGTATCTGACCGACTTCATGGATCGCATCTACGATCTCGGCGAAGGCATTGGACATGACTTCCTCGTACCGGCAAGCTGAATGCGGTAATATGAATTCCTGTCTTTCGTTGACGAGGCATCACCATGTCAATCAACGTATCGGTTATTTCCACAGCCAACAGCACACGCCATTTCGCACTGAATAGTGTCGAATCGATCGGTCACCTGCTCATCAACCTGAAACGCAGTTCGCGAATTTTCACCGGGAATCTGCTTATCATCGGCTCAGGCGCCCAAACCGAGATTTTTTCTACCGCTTCGATAGCCTGCGTCGAAATGGAATCCGAAAACGACCTCGAGGTCTACCTCCCTCGAGGGCAGAACCTGGCATTGACCTCGCTGACAACCGTCGAGGCTATTGAGCCCTTCGAAGGAGGGCTCGAAAGCGAGTTCTTCAAGGTGCAGATTGATTTCTTCTTTCGCGGCGGTCATGTCATCCATACCTGTGTCGAGGGTGACCCCAAGCTGGCGCTTGACGAGTGCCTGGTCAATCTGACAGGGGTTTTTGAGCAACCGTGCTTGGCCTATCGGCTACCCCAGGGGGGTATCGGCCTGATGAATCCGCTCGCCATGACGCGACTGGTCATCATTCCCGGGATTCCAGATCTGCCGAAAGAAGCCTGGGTTGCCGACGACCTCTGACCTGATTTCCAGCTCAACGGAGCAACACCATGACGGTGACAAACCAGGCTGAGAACGTGCCCAGCAGGTGATAATCCTGTAGCAGTGTGGCGGCAGGGTCGCCACCACGAGCGCGCCGGTGCAACAGGAATAGATAGCGGAATGTCCCATAGATGACAAAGGGAACCGTGTAGATCAGGTTCGCTGTACCGTGTATGGCGACCGTTTCGGGGCTGACCGTGTACAAGCTATAACTGACGATCGTGCCTGTTGCGCAAATAGTGATCAGGCTGTCAAGCAACACCGGGTCGTAATCATCGAGCACCTGGCGGTGGTGTCCACCGCGTCCGGCCATCACATTCACCTCGGCGCGCCGTTTGGCGAATCCAAGAAAGAGCGTAAGCAGCAGGCTGCACAGCAACAGCCAGTGCGACGGCTCGATGCCGACACCAACCGTGCCTGCCACAATGCGCAGCATGAAGCCTGACGAAATGATGAATACGTCGAGCAGCGCAATGCGCTTCAAGCCCATCGAGTACGCCACATTGAGCAGGATATAGACGCACACAACGAGCAGCACCGAATTCGAAGCGGCCCATGCCAGCGTCAATGCCGACAACGCGCAGACACCCGCCAGCACCAGCGCCTGCTTCACGCCCACCGTACCCGCCGCAAGCGGTCGCAGGCGCTTTTCCGGATGTTCGCGATCACGCTCCCGATCAGCCAGATCGTTGATGATATAGATCGCCGATGCGGCCAGTGAAAAGGCGGCGGCGGACAACAGAACCATATGAACGATATGCGCATCATGCCAAGCGTGACCGAAAAACAGGCCGACGAAAACAAAGCCGCTCTTCACCCACTGGTGCGGACGCATTAGTTTGAGATAGGGCAGAAATGCGCTCATTGTTGGCTTATTATTTTGACGTCCGGGAAATAGCGTTCGCAAAATTCGCAGCCGCGCTGTGGAAGCCATGCGGGGATTCGGTAGAAGCGTTCGCGTATTCGGGTCAGCACTTTTTCATGATACACGGCGTAATTGAATCCCTGTCCCAGGACCAGATAAAACCGTGAGCCGTCAACTGCAAATTCGCGAAACTCGACATGCCTGAAATAGGACGAGTAGTCTTTCCCCTCAGGCGAACTGGTTCTGAGGATGAGCACGTTGCGTCCATTCTGCTCACGCCAGTCCGTTTCGAAGTCATCCTGTCGCGCATAAAATGAACCTCTGCCGAACACGGCGAACGGCTGACCGGACTTGTACGCCATGAATGCCGCTGCCGAGAAACTTTCCATCGCAAAGAGATAATCCTTCTCATAGGGCAGGATCTGCGAGAGCACCTCATTCGACTGAAAGCGCAAGGCCACACCTTCGCTGAAACGCGTGTCGTTCCAGATCTTCGTCGGCAATGACAGCAGCACCGCAAAAAAGAGGATATGCACTATGGCAAAAACTGCCGACCATTTGACCAGTCTGGCCGATACGGCCAGCGGCAGCACGATGGCCGCCAACACCGCAAGCAGCGGAATGAAGGAGATCAGCCAGTGAAGTCCGACCGAGCGCCACAAAGACATCAACGCGAACAATGCGATCGGGACCAACAGGAGCCAGAAAGCTGTGTTGGCTTCACCATTCTCGCGCACGGCTTCACGCACCTGCTTGTGCCGCCGCATGAGTTCGAACAACAGCCACGGCGTTGCCAGATAAAGCAGCGAAACCACGAACAACGCCGGGTTGGTGAACGAAAGGCCGGCCTCCGCATTCCGATTCAAGAAGTTGAAAAGAATATTCACCCAGCAGTGGCCGCTGTTCCACCACAGGTTGTAGATCGGTGCCGGCAGGGAGGCCACAAGCAGTAGCGCGAATCCGGGCCAGCGCGCAGCATCGCGCCGGGCGAAAAGCACATGCACCAGATACGCAACACCGAGCAGCGCGGCAAAGTATTTGCCCAGAAAGGCCAGACCGAGCAGCGCACCGGCAGCAACATGCCAGAGCAATGAGCGCCGCGGTTGTCCGGCGCATCGCAAGGCCGCAAAATAGGCCAGCATCGAAAGCATCGAAAACAGGATGACCGGCGTATCGGTGGTAATCAGCACATTCCATACATTGACCGGCTGCATCAGAACCAGCCATGCGGCGACCCTTGCGCGCTCCACACCGCTCGGACGCGCCATCATCCAGGCGCCCCAGGCCAGAACTAACGGCAGCAGTGTGGCCGGCAGTCGGAGAAACCATTCAGCACGTGAAACGGCGAGCAATGCAGTCAGCCACCAGCCGACCATTGGCGGGTGGTCATAGAACCCTCCTGCCGGATGCTCACCCCAGAAAACGAAGTAAGCCTCATCGCCAGTCAATGGCAAAGCTGCGGAAAACCACAGACGAAATGCCAGAAGAGACAGCAGGCAGACCCAGGACAAGCGCGTCGGAAAAAGGCTCAACACTTTGAAGTTACTGATCAGCCCTGATCAGGCGGCGAGACTGAACACCCTGCGCCAGGGTTTCCAGGATTGCGACAGAATCCTCCCATCCGACGCAGGCATCGGTAATGCTTTTACCATATTCGAGCGGCTTGTTCGGTATCAGATTCTGTCGCCCTTCGACGAGGTGAGACTCGACCATGACGCCCACGATGCGGCACTCGCCCGCCGCGAGTTGCTCTGCGACATTTCGGGCCACGTCAAGTTGGCGCTTGTACTCCTTGCTTGAGTTGGCGTGCGAGAAGTCAATCATCAGGCGTGCAGCCAGTGCGGCCGCGGCAATCTCCCTGGCGGCCGCATCGACATGCGCCGCGTCATAGTTGGGCTCTTTTCCGCCGCGCAGAATGACGTGGCAGTCTTCATTGCCGGTCGTTGAAACGATCGCCGACATACCCGCTTTCGTAACGGACAGGAAATGGTGTGGCGACTGCGCGGCACGAATTGCATCGATGGCGATCCGGATATTGCCGTCGGTACCATTCTTGAATCCGACCGGGCACGACAGACCCGAAGCCAGTTCGCGGTGCACCTGCGATTCGGTAGTGCGCGCGCCGATGGCCCCCCAGGAAATCAGATCCGCCGTGTATTGCGGCATGATCGTGTCGAGAAACTCGGTTGCGCAGGGAAGCCCCATGTCATTGATGTTTAGCAGCAGGCCGCGCGCCAGACGCACGCCCTCATTGATGCGAAAACTGTTGTCGAGGCGCGGATCGTTGATCAGCCCCTTCCAACCCACCGTGGTTCGCGGCTT
>NZ_FLQY01000046.1 GCF_900089945.1 Candidatus Propionivibrio aalborgensis
TGCGGCGGTTTGCCGAGTTTGGTCGCGAGTTTCCAGATGGCGGGTACCGAAGACATGAAGGTGATGCGGTTATCGTCGATCAGCCGGCCCAGGCGCATGATGATTTCCGGGCGGAAGGGCGGGGTGATGAACAGATCCTGTCCGGCCAGCCAGGGGTACAGGCAGTTGCAGATCAGTCCGTGGCCGAAGTGCGTTGGGAGTAGGCACAGCGAGCGGGCAAAGGGAACAAGGCCCAACTGGTCATGGATCCCCATCCAGCGGGCGCGCAGCGAGCGGTGGGTATGCACCACACCTTTGGGCGCTCCGGTCGATCCGGAGGTGAACAGGATCAGGGCATCGTCGTCGAGTTGGCTTAGCCCGGCCGTCGCTTCTTCGTCACCGGTTTCCGTAGTTTCGACAGCCGGAACGCTGGCGTCGGCCAGCGCCTGCCTGATCATCGTTTCGGTCAGATGGTCAACGACCGCCAGCCGGGGCTGTGCCGCGGCGACCAGGGTCTTGATTTCAAAGGCAGTCAGGCGGGCGTCGATGGGTACGGCGCAGGCACCGAGTTTCCAGATGGCCAGCAGTTCGGCAAAGAATTCCAGGCTGTTGCCGAAGGGCAGGAAGACGCGGTCTCCCCGCGACAGTCCATGGCGCTGGAAGCGGGCGACCCGCCGTGCGACCTGGCCCGGTATCTCCTGACGCGTCCATGACCGTCCGCTGATCGGTTCGGCAAGATTTCCAACATTCAGATCAAAATACATTCGAACTCACTCCCTAAAGATGTTCATGCAATTCCGAAAAGACTCAAAAAGAAATTCAGACGGGGAATAAAGGGGGCACCACTGCCGACATTCCAGATGTAAATCAGGCTGAAAAAAGTCCAAACGCCGGCTATCCTCAACAAGCGGTTTGCTTGACCCTGTGCCGGCGGGCGTCCTCCCCGGCGTTGCTCGCGCAGCATGGACACAAAAATACCCAAGGCCAGCAACAAACAATAGAAGATTCGTGAACGAAGCGCATACAGGCCCTCGAAAACCTGACCCTGCACCATCATATCGCCAAGCTTGATAAGGTGGTAATAGGTGTTGCCGATAAAGGCTGCCGCAAAAACCGCTGCAAACAGACGTAAAGTGGGCCAATTGCGCAATTGCCTTCCCAACTGGGTAAACGTGGGAAGGAAAAAGAAGTTGGCCATGATCTCCTTGAAATAGTAGTAATAGCGGTTCCAGAACTCCACAATCGATTCTGCCAGGAGGGGCTTGTAGGTATTGCGGAATACGTTGAAACCAAAAATCCGCAGGATGGCAATGACTACGTGCCCATGAACTGCATGGCGAAGCACCTGATAAACAAGCTCGCAGTAGATGCTTATCCAGGAAATCCAGACAGCGGTTTCCTGACTCTCCATCGCAACCAGATAAGAGAGCTTGGGGATTCCCAGGGTGTATCCGCCGAGCATTCTGGTCAGCTCATTTCCAGGGCCATAAATGACCCCTTCGAATACCTTCATTGAGGCAAGCCATATATTGGACAGGATATAAAGCTTGATTCCTGCCAGTTGCGAACGGGCAAGTTCCTCCTCGCTTTTTGCTTCGAATCGGGACAAATATCCGAAGCCTTTGCCATACGGCGTATTGGATCCACCGTAGATCGGCCAGATTGTGAGGAAATGGTCGGAGAATCGTGTTCCGGTCATTCGGCCGTGCTGCCCTGAAAGCAGAAGGTATCCGAATCGCCAGAGCAGGAACGGAAACGTCGCCGCGACGCCGAGCAGAACCTGCCGCCAAAGCCCGCTGTCCGGTGCGCTGGTCCAGAGTACCAGGAGCAATCCCCAGTAGACCGAGTGCAAGGACAGCTGAGGATGCGTTCTGACAAACCGTGGCAAGCGGGAGAATCCCGTGGCCGCCCGGTAGAGCAGCCAGCTCATTCCGAGCAGGGCAAGCACCAAGAGAACCGGACCCAGGCGGTCAGCCGGAACCGGCACATCGGCGGGCGTGAAATTGTGCCGGGATTCCTTGATACATACCCAGACGCCAGCCACCGCTAGTATCGTCCTTCGCCTGAATGGCGTGAAACATCTCAGCATTCCACCAAGATTCGCCTGCCACCAGGCAATGACCCTGGCGTCTTCATGGAATTGCATCAAGTGGGCTAAATGCATGGGAATACCGGTGGGAAAGTGCCAACAACTGCGTTGCACGCAGGGTATGGGGGCGTCAAATCAGGCGGCATTATGGCGTGTGGTCGATCTTGGCGCAAATTCTGCTTCCGCGGATTCATCCGGGAGCCCCTAGCCAGCTTCGCTGAAGGACACTGGCAGCCTGTTTGAGCTCTCCGGCACTACTGCCGTGGGTGCGCACATACAATGCCGCGGCAACCGGCTGCTACTTGACGGGCTTTTCGGATGGCTTGAGCATCGGGCGCAGGTCGATCAGCCCTTTGGGGGCGGATGGGTCGCCAACTAGCAACGGGCGCTCTCGAAATTTGGTGCTGATCACACTCTTGGTCGGGTCCAGACCGTCGAACGATAACCCGACCAGTTCCGCCCAGGTGTGAATCAGGTGTGACGTCTGGTACGGTCGGCGGGTGATTCCGGCAAACTGCCGTGGATGGGCTGTGCGCCATGATTCGGATTGCCAGAGAACGAAGGGCACGGTGTACATTGCCGGTGTCGGCTTGGCTTCGTCGCGGCCAATGAATTTGTGCGGTGGCGTATCGTACACATCCTCGCCGTGATCGGCGAAATAGAGCAACAGGCTTTTTAGCTGTGCGCTGCGCAATTGTTCGATCAGACTGCCGACGACAAAGTCGTTATACCGCACAGCATTGTCGTATTCGTTGATGAATTGGGTTTGCTCCTCATCGGCCCACTCAGGCAAGCCGTCGCGACCCTTGAAATACTCGTCCTCCGGCGGGTAGCGGAACTCGTAGCGCATGTGCGTGCCCAGCAAGTGTACGATGATGAAACGCTTCTCCACGCCGTCAGCAAGTATCTTCCCGAAAGGGTCTAGCACTGCACCGTCGTAGGCGCGGGAATTCTGTACACGGGTGTTGTTCAGATAAACCTGTTCATCGGTCTGCTTCGAAAAATTGGTCAACATCGTGTTGCGCTGAGTCATCGTCTGCTGGTTGGTGATCCAGTAAGTGCGATAGCCCGCCTGCTTCATGATGTTCATCAGCGATGGTGTGCTCAGATAGAGATCGGGGTTTTCCTGATCGGCAAAAGTCAACGCCTGCTGGAGTGTCTCGATGGTGTAGGGGCGTGAGGCGACCACATTGTCGAAGACGGTCAGCTCCTTGCTCAGGGCATCGAGGCGAGGTGTGGTCTGGCGGTGATAGCCGTAGAGACTCATGTGCTGACGGTTGGTCGATTCACCAATCACCAGAACCAGCGTGGTCGGGGTGCTTCCGTTACGGTCGATCAGATTCTTCAGTGGCGGGATATCATGGTTCTTTGCCACCAGCTCCTCGACAGCCGCCAATTGCTGGCGATACTCCGAGTAGCCGACCAAGATCTGCCAAGGTACGGCCGGCTCAATGCGTTTGATGATGGCGTCCGCTGCGACCGCCGAAGAAATGACGCCGCCGCGCAAATTCTTGAACTGCGGGTATGCAAAGAGTGTCGTCACCACTATTGCAATTACAAACCAGGCGCGTTTCGGGGAAATGGCCACCGGTCGCAATTTTCGCCAGATCAACCACGCAGCCAGCGAGTAGATGACGAATGCGGGGATCATCCACCAGACAAAATACTGCGCGACATACTCGCTCGCCTCAGCCGGGTTCGATTCAAAGATGATGAACAGGACGCTCTGCGAAAATTCGTTTTGATAGATGAAGAAGTAGCCCAGGCTGACCAGTGAAAAGACCCAGAGTACGATCCCGATTAGCGCGGCTATCTGGCGTGTGTACTTCGGGGCGAGCAGTACCGGGATCAGCCAGAGCGTGCTGGCCACCGTTGCCAGCCTGAACGACGCGAAGGAAATGGCATCAATTACCTGTAGCAGCAGGTGGTGCACGCCAGAGAAATACCAGAAGAAGAAATAGACCAGCAGTAATCCGTGCCAGTCGGTCTTGTTCGAAAGCTTGCCTGCCTGGGCAGCGTGGGTCATGCCGGTTTCCTTGCAAAATGGTGCCGCCGGAAAGTGTCAGGGCAGCGCTTTTCAACTGACGCGAAATGATCGCTCACCCGTCCGAGAACATACTTGAATAATACCGATGAGTCTCTATATCTTCCAGCCAGAGGTGGTAGCCAAGCCGCCAGTCTTGCCATCGATTGGCCAGCGCAGGCGGGCAACAAAACCCCCGCCCTGCCTGTTCTCGAGCTCCAGCCGAGCGCCATGTAACTCGGCAATGCGCTGCACGATGGAGAGGCCTAGGCCGCTTCCTTCGCAGCCGGCTTCGCTGCTGCGAAAGAAGCGATTGGTTAGGTGTGATAGATCCTCTTCCGGAGTGCCCGGCCCTTCATCACTGACCTCAAGCCGTAACCCGCCAAAGTCGTTGTCGATGGTGAGGGTCACAGTACTCTGCTCAGGCCCGTAGCGCACCGCATTGTCAAGCAGGTTGCGCAGCGCGGCACCGAGCAGGTCCGGGTCGCCGGTGATTCGGGGAGCGTCCATCGGAGCAGTGAGATGAAGGCGTTGTCGCCGCGTTGCTGCCGCGCTGTGAGCACTTTCGAGCGCCCCACGGGCAAGTTCAAGCAGGTCGATTGGTTGTGTGTCGGATAGCTGAACGATCGGGTCTAGCCGCGCCAGGCGAAGCAATTGCTCGACCAGCCGCGTCGTGCGGTCGACTCCGGCCAGCACTTGAGCCATTGCGTGATCGCGTTCCTCGGGGTTTTTTGTGGCCATCGCCACCTGTGCCTGTATTTTCAGTGCGGCCAGTGGGGTGCGCAGTTCGTGCGCGGCATCGGCTGTGAAGCGTCGTTCGTTGTCGAGTGTGGTCGCCAGCCGTGTCAGCAGGTGGTTCAGCGACCTGACCAGAGGCTGGGTTTCGAGCAGGGTTGTTTCCGGCTGGAGCGTCGTGAGATTATCCGGCGAGCGCGAAGCTACATCCTCGGCCAGATCATCAAGCGGTTTCAGGCAGCGCTGGATCGAAAAATAGAGCAGCGCAACCATCAGTGGCAGCAGCAGCCCTAGCGGCAGCACGGTCTTGGAGGCGATTTCCAGCGCTTCCTTGTCACGGGTATGGAAAGAATGTGCAACCTGCGCCCGGTAGCGGCCATCGGCTGTTTCCAGGATCAGGCTGCGCCAGGGGTGGCCGGCGTGTTCGACGTTGGCGTAACCGAGTGGCCGGGTCAACGGCGTTTCCGGCGCCATGGCTGAGTTCACGAGCACTGTGCCGTCGGGATAACCGATCTGGAACTCCAGCGCCAGTTCGCTGCGCCGCGATTTGGTGCCGCGCAGGCTGTTCATGTTTTCCGGCAAATCTTTCAGATAGCTGGTGTCTTCATGTATCTGTGCGAGCAGCAGGCGTGCCATCTTGGCCATCTGCCCGTCCATCAGCTCCTGCACTTCGGCACGTGCCTGATGGTAGCTCAGCCCGGCAGCCAGACCCCAGATCACGATGGTGGTCAGGGTCACCCAGCGCAGCAGTCGCCAGCGCAGGGAGCGGGCGTTGAGTGGCGCCAATCCAGCGACGCTCACGTAGCATCTCCCAGTTGATAACCTAGACCACGCACAGTGCGAATGAAATCGCTACCCAGTTTCTTGCGCAGGTGATGGACATAGACCTCCACCGTGTTGCTTTCCTTTTCCTCGCCCCAGGCATAAAGGCTTTCTTCGAGTTGACTGCGAGTACGCATCTGGTTCCTGTTGGTCATCAGGTCGAACAGCAGCGCATACTCCCGGGCTGACAGCTGCAGGGGCTGCCCGTCTTTGGTGACACGTTTGCCCGCCGGGTCGAGCGTAACTCCGGCATGAGCAAGCACCGGGGTGGCGGCGCCGGAGGCGCGGCGGATGAGTGCACGCATCCGCGCCTGCAACTCGCCCAGGTCGAAGGGTTTTGCCAAGTAATCGTCCGCACCTGCATCGAGTCCGGCGATCTTGTCGGCGTTGGTGTCGCGAGCCGTCAGGATCAGCACGGGCAGGGTATCGCCCCGGCTGCGCAAATCTCTCAATACGGTGAGTCCATCTTTCTTCGGCAGGCCAAGATCGAGTACGCAGGCGTCGTAGTCGTGGCTGAGAATGGCCAATCGGGCTGCTTCGCCGTCCTGAACCCAGTCCACGGCATAGTTCGCCAGTTTCAGTCCGGCACGGATGCCGTCGCCGAGCAGGGTGTCATCTTCCACGAGCAGAACACGCATTGCTTTGTCCTTGGGTCCGGAGTAGGGGAGTATGCCGAAATACAGGGGTGGCCGGCGTTTTCGGCGAGATGCCTGGATACTTACTGGAATTTCAACGAGGGTCAATCCTCTTACTCTGCCGGGGCGCGTAAGAACCGTCGCTGGGCAACTCTTATGGCAAACGCCGAAGCCTGCTGCGTACCCACTCGGGAGTTTGCCGCTGACTGATTGGCTAAAGCAAGCGCAATCATTTTGCCGCGATCTGTTGCCTGTAGTTGGCTTTGCAACCGGCGCTGAAATCGTACTTGTCGTCGAGCGCGCTTGTACGAACATCAAGCAGCGCCAGTGTCGTGTGAAAGAGGTGGTCATGCGTGACGGCGCTGTGTGCGCGCTGGCGAAGGCATTGCGTGTCGAGCGAGAAGCGCTTCGCGTAGCCGTCGGAGAACCATGCCACCATCGGGACTTTCTTCTGTATCTCCGGGGCGATAGCGTAGGGAATGCCGTGCAGGAAGAGGCCGTTTTCGCCGAGCGATTCGCCATGATCCGATACGTAGAGGAGGGCCGTGTCGTAGCTGGACTGCTGGGTCTTGAGGAATTCGACGGCTTGAGCGAGGACATGGTCGGTGTAGAGCAGGGCATTGTCGTAGGCATTCACGATTTCCTGCTGCGTGCATTTGCCGAGATCCGACGACTCGCATGCCGGCAGGAATCTTTTGAATGACTCGGGATAGCGCTTCGAGTAGGCCGGGCCGTGATTGCCGAGCGTGTGCAGGAAGATCACCTGGCTTTCGCGACTGCCCTCGGCCAATTGGCGGACGCCGGTCAGCATGGCACCGTCCATGCAACCGTCGCTATTGCAGTCGGCGGGCGACGCCTTGACATCCGGGTGCAGGCTTTCCAGGCCGTCGCAAGTGCCCTTGCAACCGGACTGGTTGTCGATCCAGGAGACGCGTAGGCCGGCGTGTTTCAGCACATGGAGCAGCGATTCGCTGCTGCGGATCTTCGTTTCGTCGTAGCTGTTCCGTCCGTAGGGCGACAGCATGCAGGGGACCGAGACTTCGGTGTTGGTGCCGCAGGCGGTGACGTCGCTGAAATTGATGACATCGAGCCTGGCCAGTTCTGGGGTGGTTTGCCGCGCATAGCCGGATAGTCCCCAGTTGGCGGCACGCGCCGTTTCGCCGATGACAACGATCATCAGCACCGGCTTTTTGTGCTGTGCCCAGGCGGCCGAGAGGGTGGCATCGGCACCGACCGGGATTTTTTCACGGGCGGTGGCCGCTGAGTCATTGGCAAAAGCACGCACGCCGGAGTAGAGGTAGTTGGCTGGTGTAATCAGATAGCGCACTTCCTTCTTCTCGCGCATCAGCGATGACAAGCCCTTGAAGATGGCAAACCCGGATGCGCCGGTAACCGCCACTGCAGTGAACAAGCAAAGGAGGCGGATGCCGACGGCGCGCATCAACGGCCGTGGACGGATGTCGGTGCGGGCCAGAAGCAGGAGTGGTGGCAGAGCATAGGCGGCTACCGCCGGAATCATTCCCCATGTGAACAGCTCTGACGCTTCGCGATAATCCGTACGCATTATGTTGCGGAGCATGTCCGGGTCGAGATAGACATGGTATTTGCCCATGTAGTAGGCAGCAAAGGATGTCGCCAGGATCAGCGTCGCCAACAGTGGCTTGGCGGCCCGCCGAGGGATAAAGATTGCCAGCAGCAGAAAGTGGATGGCAGTCAGCAGCAGTGCCAGGGCGCCACCATGGAAGGCAATACTGGCCCAGGAGCCCGCGCGGCTATCCAGCGTGGCTTGCCAGAACAGCGAATTGCTGGTGGCGGTGAACCACAGGCAGACGAGCAGGATCAGTGTTTCAACACCGAGCGACGGCCGCTTTGCAAGTTGTGCCAGAAAGGGTCTTGCCGGCTTTAATCCCATATCGAGGGCGGTTGTTGTCATTGCTGCCAAACCAGAGCGGGCGTGTTTTCATTGGAATTGGCATCGCTGTCCCGTATCAGAGCGCGCTGCATCGGGCGCCAGAATACGGCCAGCATGAACAACAACAGCGCGGTACTGAGCCAGGCCGTAGCCAGGGTGTGCGACAGGAAATGCTGGCCACGCATCTGTTGTACCCAACCCATGAACAGGCCGACACTGAGTCCGGCGACAAAGGTTGCCAGTGCCTTGCGCGGGTGAGTGGGTAGCCAAAGAATGGCCAGTGCGGAGAGCCACATGCCGGCACTGGCATGGCCGGCAGGGAAGCATTGCCCTGCCTCCCACCCCTCCGGCACCCAGTCGAGTAACCTCAGCATCGGCGCTTTGCCACCATAGAGGTCTACACCCCAGGGGCAGTGCATGTTGGATGCTTCCTTCAGTGAGAGGATCAGTTTCGGTTCAAGGACGGCAGCCAGCGTCAGGAAGCGCAGTTTAAGGCGGCCGAGGGGAGTGAGGTAGCGCAGGGGAGTGAAGCGGCGCAGGGGGCGCACAAGATCGAACACGGTGACAACAATGAGCAGAAACCCAAACCAGACGATGGTGGCTTTGACGTAGCCGTGCATCAGCTTCCTCCCGAACCAGGTAGTGTCCCAAGGGAAAATCATGCGTTCGGGGTCGAAATAATAATTGGCAATGATCTGATCGAGATCCGTGTATTGCGCCAGGATGACGATGGCGGTGGCGGTAACGAGCATGATCAGGGTGATGTCTACAATTGCCTGTTGCGGGTTCTGCATCAGGGGCGATGCTTTTTTCATGGGGGCCTCGTGATCGACGTTATGACTTGAGTGGCCGCAGTGTTGCGTCGGAACCTTAAATGACCCTTAAGATGCGCGTGCAGAATGCCCTTGCTGTCGATTTGTGTGCCTCTTTACGACAGCGTGGTTTTAAGACTGGTTTAAAATTGCGCCGCTAGAGTGCGGCCGGTGCCAACGCCGTTCGCTGTATTTCTGACATGAAGGTGGCCCCATGCCCCACCTCGTTCACGCATGGCCGATGGAATGCGTGGGCCAAGCTTTCCTGCTGGTAAACAGGGGGTTGGGCGACAGGTGAGCGGAAACGGCATTGACACCCGAGACAAACGGAGATTCGAGGCAGCGACAAACTCGAAAGACAGTCTGTCGGTGATGCTGAACTTGATGAACAGGATTTTCTAGTGAGCTGGATCCGGCCTCAGCATGAACGCGAAGTAGCGCCCTGGCGCCGATGGGTTGGAAAACGAAAAACAGAGGAAGCTGAATGAACGAAGACGTGAAATCAAACAATAAACCGCGCGGCTACCGCCACGGAGCGGCTTTGTCCAGCTCGCCTATCAACAACCTGGCACAACGACTATGGCAATTCGCCTACAAATTTGATGTTTATGCGCCATTAGCCGTAATGTTCATCATTGGCATAGTGGTGCTCTCCGCGTCGCGTTTTGGGCTAGTGCTGTGGAAATTCGATCGCGTGAACAATACGGGTGAACTGGCTAGTATTTTCATGCAAGGTTTGCGTGTGGACATTATGCAACTCTGCTTTTTAAGCCTGATTCCCGTATTGTTGGCGCCTGTATTCAGCATTACCAAGTGTTGGCGCAGCTGGCAACGCTTTACTTACGTGTGGGTCACATTAGCCATCGTGCTGCTGATATTTCTGGAGGTTTCTACACCAGGTTTCATTGCCGAGTTCGACGTACGCCCCAATCGCATTTTTGTGGAGTATTTGAAGTATCCGCATGAAGTCATGGGTATGTTGTGGGTTGGCTTCCGAATTCATATTTTTGCAGCACTGATCTTCGTTGCAGTAACACTTTTCTTCATGCATGGCCTGATGAAACCGTGGGCGCAGAACTCGACGTCATCTACACAAGCACATTGGTCGCGCAAAAAAACACTTCTCACTTGGCCGTTGGTTCTCTTCTTAGTGGCTTTCGGTATCCGTTCTACTACAGGCCATCGCCCAGCCAACCCTGCATTGTTTGCCATTACCGCAGATAGCATGGTCAACAGTTTGGTGCTTAACTCGGGCTATTCCGTTGTCTACGCAACTTATACTTTGCTCAAAGAAACAAAATCCAGCGACATTTACGGCACGATGCCGCGTGAAGAGATATTCAAACTGACAGGTGCCCAAGATACGGAGATTCCAACCTTAACCACCCTAAAGCCCAGCCAACATCGTAAAAAACCGCTTAACCTTGTGATTATTCTGCAAGAAAGCCTCGGCGCTACATTTGTTGAATCTTTGGGAGGCGTTCCGGTTACCCCCAACATCGAAAAGCTGAAAAACCAAGGTATTTGGTTTGAGCAACTCTATGCGACAGGCACACGCTCAGTCCGAGGCATTGAAGCCGTCATCTCAGGTTTTCAGCCTACACCTGCAGAAAGCACTGTCAAACTTTCAAAGTCACAACGGAACTTCTTCACCCTTGCCGCATTGCTGAAAAAGAATGGCTACAGTACAGAGTTTATTTACGGTGGCGAGTCGCACTTTGACAATATGCGCGGCTTCTTTACCGGCAATGGCTTTCAAAACATCGTCGACGAGAAAGATTTTGAGAACCCGGTGTTCAAAGGCAGCTGGGGTGCCTCCGATGAAGATTTGCTAAACAAAACCCATGAGCAATTATTAGCGCACCACAAAACGGGGCAACCGTTTTTCACTCTGGCTTTCTCATCATCGAACCATGCGCCATTTGAGTTTCCAGATGGGCGCATTGAATTGTACGAACAGCCAAAAGACACAGAAAACAACGCCGTCAAATATGCTGATTATGCAATCGGTGAGTTCTTCAAGAAAGCAAAACAAAGCGAGTACTGGAAAGACACCGTGTTCTTGGTTGTAGCTGACCACGATATTCGTGTGCGCGGCGACTCCCTGGTGCCTATTGAGCGCTTCCATATCCCTGGCCTGATTTTGGGGGCCGATATCCGGCCGTTGCGCCATACAGGCGTTGCCAGCCAAATTGATTTGCCCGTTACCTTGTTGTCACTTATGGGCATACAAGCGCAACACCCGATGACGGGGCGCGACCTCTCAAGCATCGCGCCAAACAGCCCAGGGCGTGCAATGATGCAATATAACGACAACTTCGGCTGGATGGAAGAAAGCGCCGCAGGCAAGCAAGTTGTGGTGCTACGCTCTGGTAAGGCTCCTGCGCATGGTGTATATGATGCAAATGCAAAACGTTTGAGTGAAGCTGCGCCACCTGCTGATGCAAAGGTTTTGGAGCAGCGCGCGCTGGCCAACGTATTGTTGCCAGACCTTGTCTACAACGAACAACGTTACCGCCTGCCTTGAGACACAGTTGCATCACGAGTTTTTACTGATTCCAAGCTATACTTGGACGCTGATACTTGGGACGCAGCATTTCTCCGGTATTCATGCGAAAAGTATCTGGAACGAATGGACTGCAACCTCATTCATTGATCAGTGTGACCGTTCTGCTTAATACATACCACTTGAGTAATTAACTTGGAAATGCCTGATAACGATCCGCAGTGGGAGCGGCAGTTGCTGGAGAAGATTGCTCTTGCATCGCTTCAAGAGCAAAGGGCGAAACGTCGCTGGGGTATTTTCTTCAAGCTTGCCTTCCTGTCATATCTTGTTGCCGTTCTGGTTATGGTGGTCGATTGGGGAGGCCCCGAAAAGCTTGTAGACGGAAGGCACACAGCGTTGATCAACCTGCGCGGAACGATTGACGCCGGCGGTGATGCCAGCGCGGACAAAATCAATGGCGCGCTGCAGTCCGCGTTTGAAGACAAGGGAACGGCCGGCGTCATCATGCGGATCAACAGCCCGGGCGGCAGTCCGGTTCAATCCGGCATTGTTTATGACGAAATCCGCCGCTTGCGGACCAAGCATCCTCAAATTCCGCTTTACGTCGTAGTCGAGGATGTGTGTGCTTCCGGTGGGTACTATGTTGCCTCTGCCGCCGACAAGATTTTTGTCGACAAGGCCAGTATCGTTGGTTCCATCGGCGTATTGATGGACGGATTCGGTTTTACCGGGACAATGGACAAGCTTGGCGTAGAACGGCGCCTGCTGACCGCCGGAGTGAACAAAGGGTTCCTCGACCCCTTCTCTCCACAGGACGAAAGACAGAAAGAGCATGCCCAGATACTGCTGGGCGAGATACATAGGCAGTTTATCGAAGTCGTCCGTAACGGTCGTGGAAATCGACTTAAAGAGACGCCCGATATGTTTTCCGGATTGATGTGGACCGGCAGTCAGAGCATCAAGATGGGGCTTGCCGATGATTTCGGGACGGTTGATTCAGTGGCCAGAGACTTGATCAAGGCTGAAACCATACTCGACTATTCAGTCAAAGAGAATATCGCGGAGCGCTTTGCCAAACGTTTGGGCGCGGAAACAGGCCAAAGCATCGTATTTCGCCTGTTCGGCAGCAACCGGACAGGACTTCACTAGGGCCTGTTCACAGTAGCCGATTTGTGTTCACATTCTGGAATTTGGATGTGAGCGATGGATCGACGAATGTTGAGCGATGGGCAATGGTTGCGAATTGAGACTCTGTTGCCGGGCAAGCCGACAGACAAAGGGGGCGGGATGCTGATAATCGACAGTTCGTGGAAGCGGTCCTATATACCGCCCGCGTTGGCAACCCTTGGCGCGACTTGCCTGCGGAGTTTGGCAATTGGCACTCGGTGTATGTACGATTTGCCCGCTGGGAAATGTATGGGGTTTGGCATCGGGTCGCCGAAGCGCTGAGCGGCGAGGCCGATTTGGAGGAGTTATTCATTGACTCGACCGTTGTTCGCGCCCACCAACATGCAGCCGGCACACCAAAAAAAACGGTGGCGATCAAGCGATCGGCCGATCGCGGGGTGGGCTGACCACAAAGATCCATGCGACGGTCGATGCACTGGGCAATCCGGTTCGATTGATCCTCACGGCCAGGTCGCCGATGTCACGCAAGGCGCGGCCCTCGTGGCGGCCATCCCAACCGGAGCGGTTGTGGCCGACAAGGGATACGACAGCGATGCGCTGATCGCGACCATCGAAGCCACGGGCGCTCAGGCCATCATTCCGCCCCGAAGCCATCGGCTCACGCAACGCAACGTCGACTGGCATCGCTACAAGGCGAGAAACCTCGTCGAGCGATTCTTCAATCGGCTCAAGCAGTTTCGTCGCCTCGCCACCCGTTACGACAAATTGGCCCATCGCTTCACCGCATTCTTGCATCTCGCATGC
>NZ_FLQY01000047.1 GCF_900089945.1 Candidatus Propionivibrio aalborgensis
TCGAAATAGACGCGCATCACAATCAGCAGATCCTTCTCGAAACGCGGCACTTCGTCGTTCAGGCGTTTGGCGTAATCGACCGCGACGTCGACATCGTGAATCGAGCACGGACCAATCACCACCAGCAGTCGATCATCGGCACCATGCAGTATGCGATGAATCGCCTGACGTGCGCCAAAAGTGGTCTGTGCGGCCCGCACCCCGACCGGGAACTCACGGAAAACGTGAGTTGGCGGCATCAGTTCCTTGATCTCTCTGATACGAATGTCGTCGGTATTCGGCTTGCTTTGCACGGCCATGTAGCACCCTCTGATAGACCCGCAGGTCCAAAGCGGTCGATTTTACGCGAAGACCTCTATTGGCGCCCTGCTCGTGCGCTCACTCCGGCTCAGCGGGCGGGGCATTCCAGTTCTCGCGCGGGACCACCACGTTATTCTGCGGCTGCGCGACAAAATGCGGCGACATGATCTGAACGCCGTGGGAGTTGAACTGATCCTGGATATTGGCATGCAAGGTTGACAGCACTGCGACACGCTGAAGAGGGTTGTCCATGTAGGCGAAAAGCTCATACTCGACGTAAAAATCAGCCAGGCCGCGCTGATAGACGAAGGGCGGCGGAGTGCTGCGCAAGCCTGGCGTCGCTTCAGCCGCGGCGATGAGCATGGCATGCACCTGTCGCCATGGCGTATCGTAGCCAATTGTCGTCTTGGTCGACACCATGGCGCCGCGTTTGCCGGCCAGGCGTGAGTAATTGGTAATTGAATTGCCGATCAGCACCGCATTGGGCACGGTCACTTCCTCGTTGCGCAAATTGACTATCTTGGTCGCCAGCACGCCCACTTCGCTGACCACGCCCACGGTTTGGCCCAGATCGACGAAATCGCCCACCGAAAGCGCGCGCGAGTAAACCAGCACCAGGCCGCTCATCAGCTGATTGACAATCCCCGCCGAGCCAAGTGTCAGCATGAATCCGAACATGACCGACAAACCCTTGAAGGCATCGCTGTTGGAGAGCGGGATAAAGGGATAGGCAATGGCGATGCCAAAACCCCAGACGATGACGCTGGCAATCCGCTGCGTGGCGCTCGCCGTCTCTTTGTGAATGCCAATGAGTTCGGTACGCCCCTCACGTACCGCCTTGAAGATATTGACCATCACGTCGTTCATGGCCTTGGTCAAAAAGAGAATGACCAGCGCCGTTGTCATGCCGGGGATGGCTTCGACCAGGCCGTCACCGATCAAGGACAACAAACTGACCAGCGAACTGCCCAGCTTGCGCCCCAGCGGCGCGGTCACCGGAAAACGCTCCAGCACATAAGATAGCCAAAGGTAGCCTACCGCCAGGAACAACGCCCCGGTCAGCAGCAGTGCCGCGCGCTGGACAAACACCCAGCCGTAGCGCGCCAGACGCAAACCCGGTATGCGTGACTCCTGCTCAATGAATACTTGCAGACGCGCGGCCGCCCAGTACCTGGTACGTGCAATTCCCCAGGCCAGGGCGAACGCCAACACGGTGGCCACCAGCGAAAATATGATTCCCTTGAACAGCACCTCGGGGCGTCTTTGCTCGCGCAACGCAGCAATAGCCTCGTCAAGGGACGTTCTGACCCGTTCGGCCGCCTCATCGAGCGTTGTTTTGGATCCGGGGTCAATATCGGACTGAGCGACAACGAACATCAATAGCGAATCAATACGCACAGCCACGGCCGCAATCCCCTTGGCATCAAACGGAAGGAGCTCGACCGGTTCCTGCATCTGTTCTGCAGTCAGTTTATCCAGGCGCTCCAGTGCCCGCTCGGCGCGACGGGTTGGCGCCGCATTGGCGAAAGTTGATCGAAAAACAAAGATGGGCCGGAAATTGAACTCAAGAGTCGCTTCCTTTGCCTCCGCGTCCTTCGACTCGTTGTCTGCCGCAAAAACCAAAGCGCCAGAAAGAAGCAATAGCCCCAATACCGCGGTCAGCAAGCGCACAAGGAAGACGTGTTTCTTCATGATCAACACCCGTTAGAGTTGTCTCAAAGCGAGATACGGATTATAGCTTTGCAGCTCGTCGAGGCCGCGTGGAAACTGCATTCAGTTTATGGCTTTGGCTCAGCCGGAGCCGCGTACCACTTCTCCGTCGGCACAACCACGTTATCTTGCGGTTGCGAAACGAAATGTGGCGACATGATCTGCACGCCGTAGGTATTGAACTGGTCCTGAATATTGCCGTGCAAGGCCGACAGGATGGGCACGCGGTCGAGCGGTTGATCCATATAGGCATGAAGTTCGTACTCGACGTAGTGATCCGCCAGATCCCGCTGATATACGAAAGGGCTCGGCGTCTTGCGCAAACCCGGCGTCAGTTCGGCAGCGGTAATCAGCATGGCATGTACCTGACGCCACGGCGTGTCGTAGCCAATCGTCACCCGGGTAGACACCAGCGAACCACGCTCACCGGACAATCGTGAATAATTGCGGATCGGGTTGCCAACCAGCACAGCGTTGGGAATGGTCACTTCCTCATTGCGTGAGTCGATGACCTTGGTCGACAACACACCCACCTCGCTGACCACTCCCACGGTGCCGCCGATATCGACAAAATCACCGATCGTCAGTGCCCGCGAATAGACCAGCACCAACCCGCTCATCAACTGGTTGACGATACCGGCCGAGCCGAGCGTGAGCATGAAGCCGAACATCACCGACAGCCCCCGGAAGGCATCGCTGCTGGATAAGGGAATAAAAGGATAGGCAAGGGCAAACCCGAACCCCCAGACCAGAATGCTGACAATGCGCTGCGTGGCGCTGAGGGTTTCCTTGTGCAAACCGCGTACTCTTGTGTGTCCCTTCTTGACGGCCACAAAGAAATTGGAAATGGCATCATTCACGGCCATGGTCATGAAAAGGATGATCAATACCGTCGCTATCCCAGGGAGTGCGCTCAGGAAACCTGCCCCCACGTCACCCAGCAAGTCGCCAATGAAGGAGCCCAGTTTGTCCCCGAGCGGTCTGGTCCGGGTGAAACTATCGAGAACAAAGGTCAACCAGAGATCGGCGACACCAAACCACAGCAAGACCATCACCAGTTGAGAAAGCCGATGCACGAGCGACACGCCATGGCGCGCCAGGCGCCACTTAGCAGTGCCCTCTCCCCGCTCGATGACCTTTTGCAGGTGGCTGACCATAAAGAGAGTGGCTCGCCGAACCATCCAGAGCAGAGCAATTGCCAACACGGTGGCGAGGAGCGTGAGCGCAATGTCTTTGAGCAGATCATCCGGAGGCGGTTGTGCACTTTCAGAACGAAGCGCTTCAGAAAGCGCAGCGGCAGCACGCTTGGCTGCGGCTTCCAGCGACAGCCTTTCATCGGGGTCGAGATCGCCAGCCAGTACGCTGAAAAGAACGACGTTTTCTATTCGTAAACCAATGCCCGTCACACCTTCAAAAACAAACGGATCCTGCTCGATCGGCGCAACCTTCTGGCTGGGCGTCAGTTTGTTCAAACGTGCCCGCGCGCGCTGTACGCGAACTTCCGGCGTGGTGCCGAGAAACGAGGCTCGGAAGACTATCACCTGGCGGAAGTTGAACTCGAGCGCCGCCTCCTTCAAGGGCGCGTCGGCGGCCATCACGCCAGAGCCGCTGACCATTGACAAGCCGAACAAGGCCGTCAGAACAAGGCGAAGAAACGAACGATTGGATACTCGCGCCATGGTTAATTCCGAAAAGGTATGGGTTGAAAAATGCCGTGGATTATAAGCGTCTCGCCTGAAAACAACGCCTTGCCATCCGGCGTGACTGCCTGAGGAAGACGGCCGCATTCGTAGCGTATCCGAAGACACCCGCATTCAGCAGGTAATTGGGCAAGCTGCTCGAAGACCGCCGAATGACGCGCTTCTCTGGCCGAGAGGTATTACGCCGTACCGCCCACGGTCAGGCCGTCAATGCACAGGGTTGGCTGACCCACACCCACCGGAACGCTTTGTCCATCCTTGCCACAGGTGCCGACGCCGGGATCGAGGCGCATGTCGTTGCCGATCATCGACACCTGATTCATCGCCTCGGGCCCGTTGCCGATCAGCGTTGCGCCCTTGACCGGGTAAGTGACCTTGCCGTCCTCGATCATGTAGGCCTCGGACATCGAGAAAACGAACTTTCCATTGGTGATGTCGACCTGGCCACCGCCGAAATTTACCGCGTAAATGCCCTTCTTCACCGACTTGATAATTTCTTCGGGACTCTTGTCACCCGCCAGCATCGTGGTGTTGGTCATGCGAGGCAGCGGTAGATGCGCAAAGGATTCGCGACGACCATTGCCGGTCGGCGCCACTCCCATAAGGTGCGCGTTGTGGCTGTCCTGCATGTAACCCTTGAGAATGCCGTCTTCGATCAGCACCGTACGCTGAGTGGGGTTGCCTTCATCGTCAATGTTGAGCGATCCGCGACGGCCGGGAAGCGTACCGTCATCGACCACGGTAACGCCTTTCGATGCCACGCGACTACCGATCCGGCCGGAGAACGTCGAGCTGCCCTTGCGGTTGAAATCGCCTTCCAGACCATGGCCTACCGCTTCATGCAAGAGGATACCAGGCCAGCCGGAACCGAGTACAACGGTCATCGTCCCCGCCGGCGCTGGCCGCGCACCGAGATTGGTCACGGCTTGATGGACCGCCTCGCACGCATAGCCACGCAGCACGGCATCACTGAAACAACTGTAATCGGTACGCCCGCCACCACCGGCAGAACCCTGCTCGCGCTTGCCATCCTGGCCTTCAACGATGACGGTAATCGACACCCGCACCAGGGGCCTAATATCCGCCGCCAGCCGCCCGTCGCTTCCCGCCACCAGAACCACCTCATATTCCCCAGCCATGTTCGCCATGACCTGCGTAACACGCGGATCTTCGCCGCGTGCGAAAGATTCCAGCCGTTCGAGCAACGCGACCTTGTCCTTCGCAGGGAGCGAAGCGAGTGGATCGAGCGGCACATAGAGGGCATGTCCGGTTCTTGCCTTCATGGCTTTGCTACGCCGTTGTTGCCCGGCGGCAGCGATCGCACGCACTGCCGAGGCTGCATCGGCTAGCGCCAGGTGGCTGATATCGTCGGAGTAGGCAAACGCCGTCTTCTCGCCCGAGATGGCGCGCACACCAACCCCTTCATCGATATTGAAGCTTCCCGATTTGACGATCCCTTCTTCCAGACTCCACGCTTCAGAGCGGCTGTATTGGAAGTACAGATCGGCGTAATCGACGTCATGCGACATGATCGTTCCAAACACCTTGCTCAGATCAGCCACATCCAGACCATAAGGAGTCAGCAGGGTTTTCTGTGCCTGCACGAGCAGTGATTGCGCGTTTGCTGTCATTGGTTTTCCAAGTTGCGGTAATTCAAAAAGACGATTTCAAACGCCTTCAACGCAGAGTACGCGGAGGCGCAGAGATCGCAAAGAAAAGCATTGCAAATCCTGGTTCCTTTTCTGCGCCCTCTGCGTTGAAGGCGTTTGTGGACTACATCACCCGATGCTTCAGTGCCGGCAGGTTGGCACGGACTTCCGCGATACGCGCATGGTCGATCTCTCCAATCACGATACCCTGCCCTTTCGGTTTGCGGTCGAGAATATCGCCCCAGGGATCAATCAGCATGCTGTTGCCGTGTGTTTCCCGCCCATTCTCATGCGTGCCGCCTTGTGCCGAAGCCAACACGTAGCACTGGTTTTCAATGGCACGGGCGCGCAACAGAATCTCCCAATGCGCACGCCCCGTCGTTTCGGTGAACGCCGCCGGGATGACCAGCAAGTCCACGACACCCAGGGCACGATACAGCTCGGGAAACCTCATGTCATAGCAGATCGACAGGCCCACCCGCCCGAAAGGGGTATCGAAAGCCACCGGCTGCTTGCCCGCCTCGATTGATGCACTTTCGTTGTAGCGCTCTTTGCCCTTCTGAAAGCCGAACAAGTGAATCTTGTCGTAGCGCGCCACGAGCTCGCCCTGGGGATTGTAGGCCACACTGGAATTGAACACCTTGTCCGCTGCGTCGGCTACCAGGGGGATCGAACCACCGATCAGCCAGACACCGTGCCTGAGCGCAGTTTCGGCCAGAAAATCCTGTATCGGACCGCGGCCCTCGGCTTCCCGCACCTTGACCTTGTCGCCGTCTCTCATTCCCATGATCGGGAAGTACTCGGGCAGCACAACCAGATCGGCGCCCTGTGCTACCGACTCGTCAATCAATGTCCTGGCAGCATGAAGATTCTCGTCGATGCGCGATGTCGAAACCATTTGCACAGCGGCCACCCGTCCGTTCTTCAATGCCCCGGAAGAATCATTTTGAAGAGGATTCACTGGTGGCTCCTGTCGGATTGGTCGGTGGCGGCAAGCGAGGCGCGTCCTTCGCGGGTGCGACGCCCGAAATCTTTTCAACTATCGGGTCATCCCACTTGCCGGTAATCAGATAATCGAAACCAAACATCTGATTGAGTGGATTCTGCAGCGCCTTGTGCGCCAACCAGGTCGCCGCGCCGGCAATCGGGTTGATGAGTGCAACACCCAGCGCGGCGGTGCCGCCGAGCTCGGGTTGAACATTGACGTTAAGCCGTTGCGTTTCCTGCTTGAGATCGACCTCGCCGCGCATCGTCACGCGCGCCGACGGCCCGTCGATCTGCAGTCGCTCCGTGCGCATCAGTCCAGTCGCAACCGCGACCTTCCCGGTGATACTGTCAAAGGCAAATCCTTGGCTGAAAACATCATTGAAATCAAGCGAAATGCGGCGTGACAGTCCTTGCAGGCTGATCAAACCGAGCAGCTTTCCGGCCGCCCCCGGATCAAGCTTCATGAACTGTCCGTTGCTCGCCGCAACATCCATATCGCCACTCAGGGTAGCGTAGTCGAGCAAAGTCGGCGGACCGATCCATTCCAGTCTCCCACCAAGTTTCGCCGTTCCGGCGCGCACCGTACCTGGATAGCCGAGTCGTTCCAGCAGCTTGCCGACATCGCTGCTGTCGATCTTGAACTGAAGCTGGGTCACATCCTTGCCATCACTTAGCTTCCACTGACCCTTGCCCGCAAGAGTGCCATACGGATTGCTCATCTGGATCCGGTTCAGTCGCCAGATACTGCCGTCGTTGCTGGCCAGCAATTCGAGCCTGCCAAAATGGCGTATTCCCAGGGAGAACTCATTGGCCACGATATCAAGCGCTGGCAGTTCACTGATCACTTCGCCACTCTTCAGGGCTTCTGTCTCTGTTGTCGTGTCGAACGCGATGTCCTTGAAACGTGCTGTCAGCTTGCCTCTTCCAGCCACATCCCATTGCAAGTCGCCGTTGGCTTGACGCGAGGCCAGACGAATTTTCCATTGTGCAGCGGATGGCGAAATACTCAAATCGGCATCGTTGTAGTGCCGCCCAAAAAGAATGAGGTCTTCCGTCTTGACGCTGATCGTATCCACGAAGGGTGGCGAAGAGGGCTTGGCGGGAGCCTCAATCGCCGTAGCTGCTCCCGCTGGCTGAAGCAGCCGACGCCAGTTATCAATATCCAAACGTTTCGCTGTCAGTCCCACCGAAACACCGGCATCAGGCAATTGCAGGGGGCGACCGATGGCGATCGCTCCACGTTCGACGGCGAAGCCTCCCGGCTGTTTTTTGCGAATCAGGCGCATTGAAAGAACGCTGCCGAGTGAGGCGTCAAGCTGATCACGCGCCGACGATTCGGCATTCGTCCCCTTGGAGCCGGAAGCCCCCGGCAGGAGTTTCTTCTCGAAACGCAGTGGCAGAGACTCGCCAGCACCCTTGCTGAATGGCTCGGGAAAAGTCGAAGACAGACCGACCAGTGTCGACTCGATGAGCAGATCGGCGTTGCGCTTGTTGATGCGCACCTCACCTCGATAAGGTGTTTTCCCGGCCAGCTTACCCAGTAGTGGTGAGTCCACCTGTTTGCGTAGCTGAGCGATGTCGACCAGACCGTTGGCCGTGATCAGTACATTGCCGTCCTTCTGCGACCCTCCCTTGACCTTGAGCGGTCCGCCAAGGAAGGTCGAATTGATCTCATCCAGCTGCAGATCTTCACCGGAAAAGTGCAAACTGCCATTCAGTTGCTTGAATGGGGGCAGCGCGGCATCGACCGTCAATTCATTGTTTGTGAATCGGTACTTCCCATCGATCTTCGAATCACCGAGTTTCGTTTCGTCGAGAGGAATGAACAGATCCAGATCCAGATGCCCCTTTCCGGTGGCCCGCATGCCATCGGTAAAATGGTCGATCCTGTCGGCGACCGGGCTCTTCTCGATGAATTTGAGAAAGTCGGAAGTGGCACCGTCAACATTTCCCTTGATGATCAAGGTGGAAATCGGCGCATCAAAATCGGGGATCCGCACTTGCGTATTGGAGATTTGTGCGCCCATGATCGATCCACGATTCGCCTGAATGGACATGCCGTTGCCCTCAAAACGAAGGTCTCCGCTAATTCCTTCGATGAGCGGCCATCCCGTGGCGAAATCAAGTACTACGTCCCGCGCTTTGACCGTTACCAGAAACTGGCCTTTGCTTTTGTCCAGGAAAGGAAAGTCAACCAGGTTGCCCTTGAGGGTCAGTTTCGCCTCGCTGGCGCCACCGGACAACAAGGAATCACGCAACCAGAAGCGTGTGCTCTCGCCTACTGTGCGGGGGATGAATCGCCAGACGGCGCGCGCGTCGGCACGGACCAATGCGGCGTTGAGATCGACAATACCCGGTCCCTCTCCTGCGGTTTGGTATTTTCCCTGCGCCGTTCCAGCGGCGTCCGGCCCGGCGAAATCGGCGCGTGTCAGTTCCGCATCAAGGATACCCTTATTGATTTTCCACTTGGCATGCGCATTGAGCATATCAAGCGCAATGGGCGATTCCGGAAAAACACCCGGAAGATCAATCGTCATTTTCTTCGAGCGCAACGTTGCATTGCCCACTTTTTCATTGGCCTCAAGTACCCCCGACAAGCCGGAAGCACCCGGGATATCACCGTGTGCCTTCAGCGCCAACCCGTCGAACCCGGCTTTCAACGAATAGGTTTGCAGATGACCCGCGTCGCTTTTCCATTGCGCACTCAATCCACTGACAAGGCCACGCGGGGCAAAATCACTCAATAGCTGGCGGGTATGCGCATCAAAAGGAAAATGCTCGGCAAGACCGGCCAGCGCAGCTAGGTCAAGCCGGCTCGCGCCGGCGCTACCGATGACGATGTTGTCGTCCGGGTCGGGCTGCCAGTTCAAGTGAAAATCCATCGGCTCGATACGTATTGTCTCGCGGGGCTCGCTATTCAGTATCGTCGCCTTCCGTGTCGACAAACCGACCTGTCGCCCGGTGACCTCAAAGCCGGTCTCTGGAATTTTGGCGCCGAAATGCCCGGACACATGATCGAGCGCCAGGACAGGAAGATCCTGGGCCAGACGCACGCTTACGTCCTGCAGCGAAACATCCGCCACAATCTCGCGCAAGCCGCCTTCGGCGAAGCCCAACCACGCACGAATGCCCCCCTGCCCATGCGGTAGCGCCACCGGATAATCAACCCACTGCTGCCAGACGGCCAGGTCTGCGTAGTCGATCTCGGCATAGACCTGACCCGCCCACGTCTTGATCTCGTCGATAGACTTTACCCGGAAATCGCCGCGAACATCGACCTTGGATGCCAATGCATCCGGAGGTAGCGCAGTCAGGCCGAAACGATGGCGCTTGCCGTCGTTGTCGAGAGCGAAGTTAACATCCTCCAGGACCAGGGTGGGCGCACCGCGCAGCTCGTCCTCCCAGACCAGAGTCGCACCGTGGATGCGAATTCGCCTCTGTTCAAGAATCCAGCCAGAGACATCGTTGTCATTCCGTTCACGGTTGATGGGTATTCCGGCGACGAATACCCGGCCATCGGCGCTGCGACGCAGATTCAAGGTCGGTTCATCAATGCGCAAGAGTCGCAACTTGAGCTGCGCACTCGGGACCGACCACCAGGACAAGATCGACTCAACGCGAGAGAACGCGAGCGCCGGTCGCCCGTCGGAATCGGCGATGCGCACATCCAGCAAGGTCAGATCCGGGTTGATACCCTCCCAACTCGCTTCGATCCGGCCGATACTGACGGTTTGCCCAAGCTCCTGGCTGGCGAAGCGCTCAATGTCGACGCGATAGTTTTCAATATGGGGCAGGACGCCATAGCGCAATGACAAGACCAGAACGATAAAGCCGAAGTAGATCAGCCAGAAACTCCATACCACGGCACGCCACATACCACGGACAAACCGGTGTGACACGAAAGGTACCAGCACATGAAAGCGGTGGTACAGCGCGGAACGCAACCCTTCACCGAGACTCATAAACCGGTCACCTGCGGAATGCTTTGCCAATTGTCGGGAAGCGTCACTAAAATGGCGTGATGCATGAAAGTATTGAAGTCTCGATTGTAACGGCATTGACCGGCCAAGCCACGCCAAACAGACTATCCAGACGGGGCAATCGCCGGAGACAAACCGCAATTCCTGCAAAAAATGCGCGAAATGATGACGCCTGCCGCCAGTGATTCGCTCCCGCCTGAATGGCATCCGGCACTGGCGCACAGCCGCTATTTGCGCCAGCTTCTCGACGCCCGGCCGGACGTCGTTGTCTGGCTGAACGATTTCGCAAACCACGCGCTGAATGGCGAACTGATGCGGGGTTTTCTGGATGCCGAAGCGCCAAGCGACGAGGGCAGCCTCAAAAGCGTCTTGCGACGCTTGCGCCAGCGCATCATGGCGGCCCTCGTCGTGCGCGACATCGGCGGGAAAGCGCCGCTCGCCGATGTCGTCGAGACGATGACGCAGCTCGCCGATGTGACGACCAATTTTGCGCTGGATTTCGTGCATCGCCAGCTCGCCGCCCAGTGCGGCGAGCCGCTGGACAGCCAGGGGAATCCGCAGCGCCTGTTGATCGTTGGCATGGGCAAGCTTGGCGGACGCGAACTCAACGTGTCGTCCGACGTTGATTACATTTTCGTTTACCCGGAGGAAGGTGAAACCGCCGGATCTTCCGATGGCGGCCGCCGGATCGAAGCCTACGAATTTTTTCAACGCGTCGGCAAGCGTCTGATCGCCACGCTCGGAGAAATTACCGGCGATGGGCAGGTTTTCCGTGTCGACATGCGCCTGCGCCCGAATGGCGACTCGGGGCCGCTGGTCTGTTCGCTCGACTCGCTCGAGAGCTATTTCATTACCCAAGGTCGTGAGTGGGAACGCTACGCCTGGATCAAGGCACGCGTCATGAACGTCGGCAACAACCTGCAGCCGGAATGGAGCACCGCACTGGAAAAGGTCGCGCGCGCTTTCGTCTTCCGAAAATATCTCGACTTCGGCGCCATAAATGCCATGCGCGACCTGCACGCGCAGATTCGTCGCGAGGTTGTGCGCAAGGACATGGCAAACCATATCAAGCTCGGTCCAGGCGGCATCCGGGAAATCGAGTTTATCGCGCAGGTTTTCCAACTGATACGCGGCGGTCGCGACCCGGCTCTGCAGATACGCCCAACGCTAAAAGTGCTGATGCTGCTCGTCGAGCGCCGTCTGCTGCCGCCTGACGGTGTTGATGAACTGGTCGCCGCCTACGTATTCCTGCGTTGCCTCGAGCATCGCCTGCAATATTTGAACGACGCTCAGACTCACATGCTCCCAGCAAGCGACGAAGAACGCCACCTGATTGCGGCTTCGCTGGGATTTCCCGACTGGCCGGCCCTGCTCGGGGTTCTTGACGCGCACCGCGAGCGCGTTACCAGGCATTTCGGCGAAATATTCTCCAACCCGGATGAAAGCTCCCATGCGCTGGCTGGTCTGTGGTTCGAACAAACCGATGGCGACGACGCGCTGGAGATCCTTTCCGAACTTGGTTTCCGGCAATCGCAAGCCCTGCTTGAACAACTCAGGAGCTTTCGCCGCAGCGCCAAATACCTGCAATTACCGACACAAAACCGTGAGCGCCTTGACGCGCTTGGCCCGCGCCTGATCGAAGCGGCAGCGGGCACCGACTCGCCCGATGCAACCTTGCAGCGCGGACTCGATTTCCTGGAAACGATCAGTCGACGAGGAGCCTATCTTGCCTTGCTGCAACAGTACCCGCAAACGCTGAGCAAAGTGGCCGAGATCATCGGCAGTTCCTCCTGGGCAGCCGATTACCTTACCCGACACCCGATCCTGCTGGACGAAGTGCTCGACACGCGCCTTTACGAAATCGCGACGGACTGGGCGGCTTTCAGCACAGAACTGAACCAACGTCTCGCCGAGTACGTCGGCGATACCGAACGTGAAATGGATATCCTGCGCGAAGTCCATCACGCCCAGGTCTTTCGCTTGCTGGCGCAGGACATAGCGGGGCTGCAAACCGTGGAGCGCCTTGCTGACCATCTCACCGAACTGGCCGACATCGTGGTGAGAACCACACTCGAGCTGTGCTGGGGAAAGCTCAAGCATCGTCATCCTCACCCGGAGCGCCCGCCAAAGCTGGCCATCATCGCCTACGGAAAACTGGGCGGAAAGGAACTCGGCTACGGTTCGGATCTCGATCTGGTCTTCCTGCACAAGGACCCCGAACCGGAAGCAGGCGAGCTGTATTCGCGCCTCGTTCAACGCTTCAGCACCTGGATGACAAGCCGGACGTCGGCCGGCATTCTGTTCGATACCGATTTTCGCCTGCGCCCGAACGGCGACGCAGGCATGCTTGTGTGCACAATCGAGGCCTTCCGCGACTACCAGCTGAAAAATGCCTGGGCATGGGAGCATCAGGCACTCACCCGTGCACGCTTCTGTGCTGGCGACGCCGAACTGGGGGCTCAATTCGAAGCGATCCGCATCGAAATCCTGCGCCAGCCGCGCGACCTCGCCAAGCTCATGGAAGACGTACTGGCGATGCGCAAGCGCATGCTCGACAACCATGCGACCACCAGCGATGAATACTTCGACATCAAGCAGGACCCGGGCGGCCTGATCGACGTGGAATTCATTGTTCAGTACCTCGTGCTCGGTCATGCACATGCTCATGAACGTCTGTGCGGCAACCTCGGCAACATTGCCCTGCTGGGAATTGCCGCCGAGCTCGGCCTCATTCCGCCGTCGCTGGCGGATCCGGTGCGCGATACCTACCGTGAGTTCCGCCGCATACAACACGCCCTCCGCCTCAACGGCATCAGCGGCGCTCGCGTCGAACGCGCCGAGCACGAGCACCGTATCGAAGCAGTCAGCGCACTGTGGACATTCGTCTTTGACTAAACAACCTGTGAGCTAGCGCATGAACATACCTCAACCAGGAATTCTCCTTCCTGTGCCGAATCAGGCCCGTTACCTTTCCTTCTCACTCGGCGACCCGTCGCTGATCAGGCAAGGCCTGCACATGCTCCGCGAACTTGTCGATGGTGAGTATACGGTGGTCGGACTCGGGCAGACCCTGGTTTCGGCGCTCGACGCAACGATTCCTGGCCTGAAAAGCTTTCCGATGATAACGGCGCCGGGTCTGGCCATTGAGAACGCCCCGGAGGTCCTTTGGATCTGGTTACGGGGCGAAGAGCGCGGCGAAATTCTGCTCCGTTCGCAACGACTTGCCAGGGCGCTGGCGCCCGCCTTCCAGCTCAAGGAAATCTGGGACGCGTTCAAGTACGCTGAAGGCCGCGACCTTTCCGGCTACGAGGACGGTACCGAAAACCCGACCGGCGACGAGGCGACCAGCGCTGCAATCGTCGGCACCGGCAATCAGACGCTCGCCGGATCGAGCTTTGTCGCTACGCAGCGGTGGCTGCACAACTTTGATTCCTTGACTTCAATGTCGGAGAACGAGCAGGATAATTGCATCGGCAGGCGGCTGGCTGACAATGAGGAAATGGACGATGCGCCCGAATCTGCACACGTCAAGCGTACCGCCCAGGAAAGCTTTACTCCTGAAGCCTTCGTACTGCGGCGTTCGATGCCGTGGGCGGAAGGAAACAACGGCGGCCTGATGTTTGTGGCTTTCGGGGCCACCTTCTACGCCTTCGAGGCGCAACTCCAGCGCATGGTCGGCGCCGATGACGGAATTGTCGACGCCATTTTCAAATTCACCCAACCGGTCTCCGGCGCGTATTTCTGGTGCCCGGCGCTCAAAAACGGCAAGCTTGATCTGACGCCGCTGGCGCGCTGAATCCGATCAGTCGTTTAGCCAGGCTGCGGCGTCTAGCGCGAAATAAGTGAGTATTCCATCCGCCCCGGCCCGCTTGAAGCCCAGCAGGCTCTCCAGCACGCAAGCTTTCTCGTCAAGCCAGCCATTCAGTGCAGCAGCCTTGAGCATGGCGTATTCCCCGCTCACCTGATAAACATAGGTCGGGGCACCGAATTCGTCTTTCACGCGACGGACAATATCGAGGTAAGGCATACCGGGCTTGACCATCACCATGTCGGCACCCTCGCCGAGATCGAGCGCCACCTCGCGCAAGGCCTCATCGGAGTTGGCCGGGTCCATCTGGTAGGTGTACTTGTTCCCCCCGCTTAGATTGCCTGCCGATCCGACGGCATCACGGAAAGGGCCGTAGAAGCTTGAAGCGTACTTCGCCGAGTAGGCCAGAATGCGCGTGTGAATCAGCTTCGCGGCATCCAGTTCGGCACGGATGCGACCAATGCGTCCATCCATCATGTCGGACGGCGCCACCACATCGGCTCCGGCTTGGGCGTGTGTGAGCGCCTGCTTCGCCAGAACTTCAAGCGTCTCGTCGTTGAGCACATAGCCACGCGGGTCGTCGGCATCGATCAGCCCATCCTGGCCATGGCTGGTATAGGGATCAAGCGCCACATCGGTAATGATGCCCAGCTCGGGCAATTCCTTCTTCAGCGCGGCCACCGCGCGCGGAATAAGACCTTCTGGATTAAAGGATTCTTCCGCTCCCGGGGTTTTACCGCCCGGATCAATCACGGGGAAGAGCGCCAGCGCCGGAATGCCGAGCTCGCACGCCCGCTCTGCCGTTCCCAGCAAGCGATCAAGGCTCAGACGTTCGACGCCGGGCATCGATGTTACCTTCTCGGAGCGCCGATGACCTTCGAGAACAAACGCAGGGTAAATGAAATCGTCGACAGTCAGCGCCGACTCGCGCATCAGACGGCGGGAAAAATCGTCACGGCGCATCCGGCGCATGCGCGTACCGGGGAAACTCAAGTCAGCATTCATGGCTATCTCGTATCAAAACAAAATAAATCGTATTTGTGGGCACCTGACCGGGAACTAAGCGTCGCAGCACTCACTCTCAGTCGACAGATGGCTCATCCCATCTCCCGCTTCAACTCCCTGAGCGGGCGCCTTGCTTCTGGGTAAGGCATTTTGCCCCCGGCTATCCCTTTGCCGGGGGCTTTTTATTTTGTACTGACTTGACCGCGGCTTTCGCAGTTCTTGCACTCCAGCCGATCGCCTTGCGGTTCTTCGGACGCGCGACCTTTTCGGTGCGCAACCCGACAGGGGGGAGAGCATAATGCTTGGGCTCCATACCCAGCCATCCTCCGAGAACCGACTCAGCCTCGTCAACACCCATCCTGCTCAGGCTGGAAAAGAGCTGGAGCGAATAATTACTGCCAATCTGACTCAGAACGGTCCGCACTTCGCGCAGCGCCAGCGCCTGTTCCTGTCGAGTCAGTTTGTCTGCCTTGGAGAGCAGGACATGTATCGGCTTCGCCGTCAGCGCAAACCATTCGATCATCTGCAGGTCAAGCTCGGTCAACGGATGCCGACTGTCCATTATCAGCACCAGCCCGACCAGCGGCACGCGATAATGCAGGTAGGGTGCGAGCAAGCTCTCCCACTGCGAGCGGATTTCCTCAGGTGCTTTGGCAAAACCGTAACCTGGTAAATCAACGAGGTACTTGCCCTCGTCGAGCGAGAAATAGTTGAGGTGTTGCGTCCGCCCCGGCGTTTTGGAAACGAATGCAAGTCGCGTGTGATTGGCCAGCGTGTTGATTGCCGACGACTTTCCGGCGTTCGAGCGCCCGGCAAAAGCGACCTCCCGTTGTGAGTCAGAGGGTAAATCGGGTAGATTGGCGACGGTAGTGTGAAAAACCGCCTTCTGGAAAAGTGGCATTGGCAAACCGGAGACGTTGGGGTTGGCGTGACTAAGCCCGAAAGTGCTATAGAATATCAGGTTTGGGAGTTTGCCTCTCTGAACTCGGACGCATCGACAGGAGTTTGTACATGATTCGCATCACCGCACTGGCGTTTTTCGTTGCCACCAGCTTTTCCGTTTTTGCAGCAGGAGAAGCGACAACCAGACCCGATCTGGCGAAGGGCAAACAGATCGCTGAAACGGTATGTGTCGGCTGCCATGGCGCCGACGGCAACAGCCCGACGTCTGCCAACCCCAGCTTGGCTGGCCAGGGCTCGGAGTACCTGTTCAAGCAACTGACCCAGTTCAAGTCCGATGACGGCAAGCCCGCTGTTCGCAACAACCCCATCATGTCCGGCATGACCGCCGCGCTGAGCGTTGAGGACATGAAAAGCCTGGCGTTTTACTTCTCGCAGCAGAAGCTGAAACCGGCGACGGCGACAGATGAAAAATTGGTCTCGGCTGGCAAGAGTCTCTGGCGCAAGGGCGACTTCGAGAGGGGTATCCCTGCCTGTGCAGGTTGCCATGGACCGACCGGTGCCGGCGTACCGGCGCAGTACCCGCGCATTGCGGGACAATATGCAGAATATACCGAGGCCCAGTTGAAGAACTTCCGTAGCGAAGCACGATCAAACGACCCTGAGATGATGATGCGCAACATTGCTGAAAAACTCTCAGACAAGCAAATCAAGGCGGTAGCAGACTACGCTGCCGGTCTGCGCTAGGCAGCCCTGACCAAACCTTCAAACCACCTTGTCTTAACCTCACCAACAAGGACGCTCTATGAAAACACTCAAACAACTCATTGAGAGCAAGAGCAAGAAACTCGCCACAGTCTCTCCCAAAGACACGGTGCTGCATGCACTCGAAGTAATGGCTCAGTATGACGTCGGCGCGCTGATCGTCCTCGATGGACAGCGTCTGGCGGGCATGTTCTCGGAGCGCGACTATGCGCGCAAAGTCATTCTGCAGGGCAAGGTGTCTGTGTACACCAAAGTCGGCGATATCATGACCGACAAGGTGATCTCGGTGACAATGAATCACACGATCGAGCAATGCTTGGCAATCATGTCGGAAAAACACTTCCGCCACCTGCCTGTCCTTGACGATGAAGGTCTGGTCGTGGGCATCATTTCGATTGGCGACATGGTCAAGGAAATGATCAGTCAGCAACAGTTCATTATCAACCAGTTGGAAAGCTACATTTCAAGCTGATCGGCAATCGATAAAAAAGAGCAGGTGGCTCGGTGGCCCCTACTCTTTCTTGTTTTGCCCGACGCGAAAGCGTGGGTCGGAAAAGGGATTGCCTGGATAGTCTCCGTCGCTCCCCTATGCCGACTTCCTCTTTCGTACTTATTTGATCTCCAGCAGGCTCTCGTCCCATTTGGCATGCTTTTCCAGGCCTAGAAGATTGGCTGTCGTGGCAGCCAGGTTCGACAAGCCTGCGGTCGGAGTCTGTTTCAGGCCGAGTTTGCCGCCCGACACATTGTCGTAGAGAATCAGCGGAACCGGGTTCAGGGTGTGTGCGGTCTTGGCCTTGAAGGACCCATCCTTGTTCTGCGCCGGCTGCTTGGTTTTCTTGTCAAGTTCGTACATCTCGTCGGCATTGCCATGATCGGCGGTGATCAGTGCCACGCCTCCCATCGCGTCAATCACCGGCAGGATGCGCGCGAGCTCCAGATCAACTGCCTCGATCGACATGGTCGCTGCCCGGAAATTTCCCGTATGGCCCACCATATCGCCGTTGGCAAAGTTGCAACGCAAGGTTCTGTACTTGCCGCTCTTTAGAGCCTCGATCATCGCGTCGGCGATTTCGGCCGCCTTCATCCACGGGCGCTGTTCGAAGGGCACCACGTCGCTCGGGACCTCCTGATAGGTTTCACCCTCGAACTTGCCGGAACGGTTGCCGTTCCAGAAATAGGTCACATGACCGAATTTCTGCGTCTCGGAGCAGGCAAACTGCGTAATCCCGCCCTTGGCAAACCACTCGCCCGAGGTGTCCATGATAGCCGGCGGGTTGACCAGAAAACGCCTGGGCAGCTTGAGGTCGCCGTCATACTGCAGCATGCCGGCATACGTCACCTTCGGCACGCAGACGCGGTCGAACTTGTCAAAACCCTCTTCCTCGAAAGCGCGGGTGATTTCAATGGCGCGATCGCCGCGGAAATTGTAGAAGACCACGGAATCACCATCTTCGATCGTACCGACCGGCTTGCCACCGGCAGCGATTACGAAAGGCGGCAGATCCTGATCAATGGTTCCCGGGAATCTGACGCGCAGTTCTTTCACCGCTGCTGATGCGCTGGCGAACTGATCGCCCTCGCCGAGTATGTGGGTATGCCAGCCTTTATCCACCATGTTCCAGTTGGCATCATAGCGGTCCATGGTGATGTTCATGCGCCCACCGCCGGAAGCAATCTGCGCATCGAACCCGCCCGTGCTCGCTTCGGCCAGGAAAGATTCAAAGGGCTCAACATACTCCAGTGCGCTGGTTTCCGGCACATCGCGGCCGTCTAGCAGGGCGTGAATGCGAACCGTCTTGACGCCTTCTTCCTTGGCACGCAGCACCATCGCTTTCAAGTGGTCGATGTGGCTGTGCACGTTGCCATCGGAAAACAGGCCGATAAAATGAATGGCGCCCGGCTTCCCATTGGCACCTGCCTTGGCGCCAGCGACGATCTGTTGCCAGGCTTCGCCCTGCCAGATCGTTCCGTCCGCAATCGCATTGGCGACCAGCGAAGCGCCCTGGCTGTACACCTGCCCCGCACCAATGGCGTTGTGTCCGACCTCCGAGTTGCCCATATCGTCGTCCGATGGCATGCCAACGGCCGTACCGTGTGCGCGCAACGCGATGTTCGGATAGTTGGCGAACAGCTTGTCGAGGGTCGGCTTTCTCGCCGCGGCGATCGCGCTACCCGCTTCGGACTTGGGAATACCGTAGCCGTCCATGACGATCGTGACTACCGGGCCTTTGATTCCGGCGAAAGAGGCAAGTTTTTTCAACATGATGTGTTCCTGCAAGGATTTGAAAAATCAGAGAATCGGAGAGGGCAAGCGGAGAATCATAACAAATTCGTAGTGGCTAGCGAAGCCGTTGCTTTGGATCAAAGCGGACAATCGCGCTGCCGTCCCCGAGCTTCTTGGCCTGTGTTTTCCAGGCGTGGCCATAAACCACCTCGAACGTCGCTGGCAGGCGTCCTTCACTCCTGTGCCTTTCGTACCCAGTGCGTACGGCATTCCAGGCAGAACGACCCATCAGCCCGCGACGTCGGGCTTGCATGGCACAGGCGGCGCCGCTTTGGCGCAGGTCGCGAAACAGGTCGTCCAGACTGGCGTAGGTCATGGTCAGCGCCTCCACATCCATCACCGGATCTGCGTAACCGCATTCGAGCAGCATATCGCCGTAATCGTGCATGTCGGCAAAACGCTGGGTATGCGCATAGCCATCGGAAAAACTGGTGCGCAATTCCTTCAAGGTATCGGGTCCAAAAGTGGAAAACATCAATAGCCCGCCAACATCAAGAGCGCGATATATCTCGTGAAAAGCCGGCAGTGGATCGTCCAGCCAGTGCAGCATCAGGTTCGACCAGACCAGACCCAGCGAACCCGCTGTGAAGGGCAAGGCCAGCGCATCGGCCGAAACCAGCGAGCTCCTGCTACTGCGCAAAAAGGGTAGCAGCCAGCGCAAGCCAGAGCGCTGTGTTCGCCCGGTTCGCAACATGGCCTCACTGGCGTCAGCACCGATTACTTTGGACTTCGGGTAGCGCTCACTCAGTGCCGTCAGGCTGATGCCGGTTCCACAACCCACATCCAGAACGCGCCGAGGCTCGATCTTCACATAGTCGAGCCGTTCGAGCATGCGGCTACCGACCTCGCGCTGCAATACGGCTACCGCATCGTAGCTTGTCGCAGCGCGCGCGAAATTGCGTCGCACCTGACGCAAATCAACGAACTGCGCCGGTGCCCTCATGAACTATCAGATCGGACGCAAACCGAGTTTGTCGAATAAAGCCTGATCGCGATCAATCCCCGGGTTGCTCGTCGTCAACAACTTGTCGCAGTAGAAGATCGAATTGGCTCCGGCAAAGAAACACAGCGCCTGCATCTCGTCCCCCATTGCCTCGCGGCCGGCGGAAAGCCGGACAAAGCTGGTAGGCATGGTGATGCGTGCGGCGGCAATGGTGCGCACGAACTCGAAATTGTCGATTTGCTCCGTCTTGGCCAGCGGTGTTCCTGGAATAGAGACCAGATTGTTGATCGGCACGGATTCCGGAGGAGGATTCAGGTTGGCCAGTTGAGCCACCATCGCCGCGCGATTCCTGCGCGATTCGCCCATGCCAAGAATACCGCCAGAACAAACCTTGATGCCGGCATGGCGCACCTGAGATATCGTATCGACGCGATCGGCGTGCTTGTGCGTAGTGATCACCTGACCGTAGAACTCGGCATCGGTGTCCAGATTGTGATTGTAATAATCGAGCCCGGCTTCCTTGAGTTGATCGGCCTGCCCCTCCTTCAACATACCGAGAGTGACGCAGGTTTCCAGGCCGAGTGACTTGACCTCGCGAATCATCTGCGTCACTACCTCAAGTTCTTTTTCCTTCGGGCCGCGCCAGGCTGCTCCCATGCAGAAGCGCGATGCACCCTTGGCTTTTGCTTCCCGGGCGGCTGCAAGAACATCTTCAACCTGCATCAAGGCTTCACGCTCGGTTTCGGTCTTGTAACGGGCAGACTGGGAACAGTAGCTGCAATCCTCCGAACAACCACCCGTCTTGATCGAGATCAGTGTCGAACGTTGCACTTCGTTGGGATCAAAGTTCTCGCGGTGCACCTGCTGAGCGCGAAAAAGCAGATCCATCAAAGGCATCTGGTAAAGCGCCTCGACTTGCGAGACAGTCCACTTTGCGGAACGGACCGGAGCAGGCGTATCGGGAGTCAACGCAACGGCTGGAGAAATTGTATTCATGAGCAAAGCCTACCGGAAAAAATGGATACTTGCCTGGAGTATGCAGGCAGAATGAGAACCGCTGAAGGACAGTTCTGAAATGTCAATACTAACCCAAAACAGAGGATTGAAGGCCCGTCTGATCAGCCACCTACGGTATGAGCTGGGCCAAGTGCTGGAACAAGACTGCCTGTTGTGCACCGCGTCCAATGCACGCGACATCCTTTGCGAAGCCTGCGCGTCCGAATTGGCGCGGCTGGAAGAACCGCGCTGCCCCCGATGCGCCATACCTACGGAACACGGCGAGGTCTGTGGCCGCTGTCTGACCAGTCCACCACACTTCGACGCGACGCTTGCCGCCTATCGCTACGACTTCCCGCTCGACAAACTGGTTCAATCCTTCAAGTATGGGCAGCGTTTGGCACTTGGCGTCTACTTCGGTCAACAGCTGGCTGCTCTGGGCAAGCGCATTGTTGCCGACCTGATCATTCCCTTGCCTCTCCATCCCGAGCGCCTGCGAGCGCGAGGCTTCAATCAGGCACTGGAGATAGCACGCCCGGTCGGCAAGGCGTTGAGCCTGCCAATCGACGCCACTAGCTGCCGCCGCATGCGCAATACGCCCGCACAAACCAGGCTTGCCTGGCGTGACAGGGCGAAGAACGTCCGCGGCGCGTTCCACTGCTCGTCGGATTTCACCGGGAGACGGGTGATACTTGTGGACGATGTCATGACAACCGGCGCTTCGCTTGACGAGTGCGCCCGCACACTCAAGTTGCACGGCGCGGCAGAGATCACTTTACTGGTCGTTGCCCGGGCGTTGCCCAAGCCTTTGTAGTACTGAATTGCAGCCTGTTTGCTAGCGCAACTTCTGCTCGATCAGCGCCGTCAATTGGGGACCGAGATTACCGCTCTGTCTGGCGCGGAGGAACATTTCCCTGGCTTCTCCCGATTGACCTTCGGCCTCCAGCGCTAGGCCCAGCCCCAACCACCAGCGACCGTCATTGGGCGACAGCCGGGTTGCCGCCTGATAGTGTTTGGCTGCATCCCTGTTTCGCCCCAGACGCTGAAGGACATGCGCCATGAAGCCCTGATAATCGGCATTGTTGCCTGCGGCCGGTGACGAATAATCGAGCGTCTGCCAGGCACCCGCAAGGTCCCCGCGATCAACCTGTAAACGCGCCAGGCTCATCGCCCAACCGATCTGCGCCGGTTGCCCCTGAAGGCCATCCTGCAGCACCTTGGCCGCTTCATCCGGTTGCCTGGCTTCGAGCAGCAATCTGACCAGCAACTGCCGGGATGCCACATGCAAACCATCCTGGCGCAGCGCGTTGCGCAATTCTTCGAGTGCTTCAGCCACTCGGCCCTGGTTGACCGCTGCAATGGCCTTGCGATATTCACCTTCAGCGCGCTCACGAGGCGAGCCGACCGCGTCGGTTCTCTCGATCATTGGCTTCTTCTCCGATTTGCCCGCCGCTTTCGGCACGGCGGCATCCGGGGATAGCGATTGCGGGGCAACCGCCTTCGTTCGGCTTTGCTCCGTAGCCGTATCTTTCATACCTGCTGCAGCAGAATTGCCGGAAGCCGGAGCTGTAGCTGTGACTGCCTTCGTTTCGACATTTTCCGCTGACGGCAGGTCAGTGGAGTCTGCCAACCGCAGGCTGCCATCCATGCTTAGGAGCAGTGGCGTCACGGACGACGGCGGTTCTGCCGATGACGTCGCGCTTTCTGGCGGAGCAGGCGTTGGCGGCGCAGTCGGTGAGACACGCGACGAGGCAGCAACGACCGGCTCCGCAAGCTGGGCTACCGGAGCCGCCTCCTGGCGCGCCTGCCACTGAAGAAAGGCATAGCCGCCGACTATCGCAATCAGGAGAATCAATCCAGCGGCACCGAGGACGATCGGCAAGAGCGGAGTTCCGGGCTTCGGCAACGAGCGAACGTCGTTCGGCAGATTGGTACCCGTACCATACGTTGCCCGCCGGGCGTCAAGGTCCTGGAGAACCTGGTTGATCAGACTCATGGCCTGCCCTTCAACACGATCATCCCCACAACCACCCGGTACGATGCGCGCCCTCGGTGTCCTTGCGCGCCAGTCTGACGTGGCGCATCTTGGCCATCTGGCGGCCTTCGCCGAAAACCGACAGCAATGATTTATGCGCCAGAATGTTGATCAATCGGGGTGTGCCGCCACTGGCACGATGTAGCGCGCGCAATGCGGCGGGGGAAAAAAGACCCTCTCCCCGGTAGCCGGCAACCCGCAAACGATGTGCCACATAGTTTGCGATTTCGCTTTTCTTCAGGCCGCCCAGACGGTAGTGAAAGGCGATGCGCTGGAGCAGCTGGCGCACTTCCGGACGATGCAGCTTGACGTCGAGTTCCGGCTGGCCGAAAAGGACAATCTGCAACAGTTTGCGCTTCTCGGTTTCAAGGTTTGACAATAGTCGCAATGCTTCCAGCGTTTCAACCGGCATCACTTGCGCCTCATCGATGCAAACCACGACCCGCTTCTTCCCTCTCGCAAAGCCAAGCAGCGCATGGTTGATCCGACGCACCAGGTGGTACTGGTCCAGGCCGGCCGCATCCTTGATACCCAACTCTTCAGCCAGCGCCAGAAATAGCGTATCCGCATTGAGATTGGGGTTGGGCAGATACGCCGTCACCCAGCTCTCGTCCAAGGTTTGCAACAAGCGCCGACAGAGCAAGGTTTTCCCGGTGCCGACTTCACCGCTGATCTTGACAAAGCCCTCTCCCTCCGAGAGCGCCAGCAGCAAGGTGTTGAGCGCTTCCTGGTGATACTGGACAGAGTAGATGAAACTGGTGTCCGGCGTGATGCCGAAAGGCAGCTCGGTCAGGCCGAAGTGTTTCAGATACAACGCAGGCTCCCTGGCGATGGCACCATCACTGTCCCGGCTGAGGCCGTGCCAAGCGCGGATCGAGCTTCTGAATTCGCCCCTGAGTCTCGACCAGGTCGTCCTTCCAGCTCGATGCATTGCGAATGATCGTCGGTTTGATGAGGATGACCAGTTCGCGCTTTCTCAGATGACTGTTGCGCGTCCCGAACAACAGTCCCCAGCCTGAAGAGCCCGTCGTACCCGGCAAGCCGTTGGAATCCGAAGCCTGTTCCTGCTTCATCAAGCCCCCGATGGCGACGATGTTGCCGTCCTGAACGCGTACCACGCTGTCTGTTTCATTGACCGCGCTGTTGGCCAGCGGCAGGGTGAACTCACCGAGGGCGCCAAGATCGATGACCGTCTGTTTCGCCTTGACCAGGCTGATCGACGGGTGAACATGCAGAACGATATTGTCGTCTTCGTCGATTTGCGGCGTTACATCCAGGGCGATGCCCGAAAAGAATGGTTGCAGCGTTATCGAAGGCGTTGTCACATTACCTGTGCCCGATGTGGTCACCGTCGAACTGACGTTGGTTACGAAGAACTCATCGACACCCACCTTGAGCACAGCCATCTGGTTGTTGATACTGGCAATTCTCGGGCTAGACAAGACCTGAACATTGCCTTGTGTTTCGAGGAAGTTCAGCAATGCCGCAAAGTTGGCGCTCTGAAAAGCAAGTCCGAAAAACCCGCTACCCAGCTTGGTCGCTGCAACAAGACCACCCACGCCGGGCAATACGCCGGTGCCTGGCGCCAGTATCGCCCCCGCTCCGCTTTGCGCTAAATCGCCGCTGTCAAATCCGGCACGATTTGTCGTGTTCAGAACGGTTCCCGGCTGAGCCGCGCCATAGGCAAAACGGTTATTCGTTCCACCAAACTGGCTCCAGTTGACACCCGCCTGAAACTCCTCGTTCAGCTCCACTTCGATGATCTTGGCTTCCAGCATTACCTGCCGCTCGATGATCAACTGAGTGATGCGCAAATACTGCTCGACGGAGCGGATATCGGACGGAAACGCCTTGACCAGGACCACGCCCGAACCAGGATTGACGATCACCGCGCGCCCGTTGTCCGAGCCGACAATACTGGTCAAGGCCGTGGTCAGATCACGCCAGAAATCGTTGTGCTGCGATGTCGATACCTGGCTGCTCGGCGGGCCTGCCGTATTCCCGGCTGGCGAGACAGGTAGCGCGGTATTTGTCACTGTTGCGCCGCCGGCCTGAGGTTGTATGGCGGTCATCGTATTTGAAGTCACGCTCACTTCGGACTGCCCCTTGCGTTTTCCGGCCAGGTAGTTGAGCTGGAAGATACGCGTCTGCAGCGTATTGGGCTGAATATAGATACGCGTTCCCTGGAACTTGAACTCATAGCCATACAGCTCCCGCAGGGTCTCCAGCGCTTCACGCACTGTGACACTTTTCAGATTGACCGTCACGTTGCCGGCAACTTCCGGCGCAACCAGCATGCTGTATCGCGTCCCGCTCACCAAAGCCATGAAGACCTGCGTCGCCGGTGCGTTACTCACGGCCAGGTCGAAACGCGGCTCGACGCTTTTCGCCGATGCGGGCAATTCGAGCTGTATTGGAGGCAACATGGCCTGGTTGAGTGCCTCGTCCGCACCCCGCGGCTTGGAGCTCACCGCACCTTGCATTTCCGTCCCGATCAGGTCGAAGGTGGTTCCAGGTGTCTTCTGATGCGTAGCGCACCCGACCACCAGCACGACCGCCGCCAGCGGAAATATCAATTTGAACTTCATGGTTTGCCCCCACCCTGCGCACGTTTGGCAGCAGATGATTTTCTTATGATGTTAGTTTTTTCGATTCCCGGCGTCAGCATCAAGCGCTCGATCCCTCCCGGCCCTTCAAGCACCGCCTCGCGCTCACTCAGCTTGATCAGGCGGCTGTCGCCGTACAGCTCGCCCAACTTGACCTGTTGCCCCCCGATGACGGCACTCGGCTTGCCTTTCTTCGGAATCATGACCGACTGTAGCACAGGGCCGGTTACCCCTCCCGCATCCGCGTCGGGAGAAGAAATGCCGGCCGGCGGGCGGGTCGGATCCGACAGCAACGCCTGCGCCCGGACGCTCACCATCAGCGTGCATAGCGTCAATATGAAGAGCGCACGAATAACGGAGTTCAGACGATCAGCCATGTTCGATCCAGACTCAAGGTATAGACAGTCAGCACCAGCACCAACCTGGGATGCTGTTCGGCAGAAAGCGAAACGCTGCTCCACAGCAGTTTCGATCGGGATTTCTCAAGACGCTCAAGATACGCAGCCAGCTCCTGGTAGCTCCCTTCCAGCCTGATCTCGACGCCATGCTTGAAAAGGCCCGCCGAGGAAGCAGCCAGTTTATCCGCGGCCTTCGCCGCTCCCGTTTGTTCTGCGTCAGACTTCTTCTCCAGCAGAGGGGATACCGGCAGGGTCTTCAGGCTGAGCAGGCGCAGGCCCGCCTTGCGCCCGATCATGTCTTCCAGCAAGGCTGGCACGCGTTGCGGTGGCACCAACGATCCTTCTACGGCCACCAGTCGGTCGGCAAGTGCTCCCAGTTGCTTCTTCAGTCTGTCCAACTCAATGCGCGCGGCGACATCGGGATCCTGGCTCGGGGACAGCAGCACGGCCATCTGTTGCTGCATGTTGGCGAGTTGGACCCGCTGCTCCAGCTCACTGCGTTCTGCCAGTTGTGCGCGCTTCATTGCCGGGTCGACGAAGACGCTGTAGCCAATCAGAAAGATGCCGCCAAGAACAGCCGCCGCAACCAGCCAGCGCTCGCGCAATTGCAGCGCGTCATAGCGCGCGGCCAGGGCGAGCCAGGATGCCTTCATCGCTTGCCCCCTTGGTGCGCAGCGTTGTCCGCCCCGCCTGCATTTTCCGAGCGAAGCGCGAACTCCACAAAACGTGGCAATCTGGGCACTCCGGATTGCTGCCCTCCATCCGACGGGGATTCGCTCGCCACCGCAGCACCACGCTGATTATTCTGATCCTCGGGATCGATGCCTCGCATCTCCAATGCGGCAAAGCGACGCCCCTGGAACGCCGGCTCGCTGCTCAAGCGCTGCACATAGGCCGGTAGCTTCGACGGATCGAGCATGCGTCCGCGAATTTCAATTTCCTCGCCGCCGACCGTCACCAGAAACCCGGTCAGCCATAAATCGCTTTGCGACAGCCGGGCAAAACCGGCCATCATGGCAGAAAACCCCGATATATTGCCCAGGCTGCCTGAATCCAGGACCGCCATGACTTCTTCACGCGTGACCAGCATCGCTTTTGCATTTTCCAGCTCAGCCGCCAAAGCGGGCGAAACGCGGCGCTCGGACATTGTCCGGGTCAACTCGGCCAGTTTCTCCTGTCCGTCAGCCAATTGCTGTTGCGACACCGCGGCTACTGCGCTCTTCCTTTTCGCATCGAAGTGCGCCCAAAGCGAAAGCGCCGTCATCAACACCAGCAGCGCGGCAGTACAAATCCCGAGATTGCGTGCGACGGGCAGTTCATGGCGCGGCCGCAACCGGGCTTCGTAGAGATTGATCTGCTGGCTCACGCTGCAGTCTCGGCCGCGCTGCTTGTTCGCAATGCGGCACCAATCGCCAGGAGATTCTTCGCCTGACACTGCGTGTCCCTCAATTCCGGAATCGCAGGAAAATCGATCACCGACGAAAAGTCCATCTCCTTCACCGGAATGTAGGTGTTTTCACCCAGATCGGCGGCAAGATTCTCGACACTCGGATAAGTTGCCAGCACGACTTTTGAGATTGGAATGTGGCTGTACTGCCGATCGAAGTTATCAAGACTGCGTTGCAGCTCAATTACCAGGCGCTCCTTGGTGCGTGAACGCTGGTCCGCATCACCTCCATTGAGCTGGAGAGTACTGATTTCGCCGCTTCGCACGGCAATCAGCTCGCCGTGAAAGCTCAGCGTCAGCATCATTCCGCTTTCGTCAATGCGCAGGAATACGAGTCCGCGATTCTCGTCTTCAAGCAGTGCGGCCACGTTGCGCTGGGCCAGTTCCGGAATATCGACCGCATCCAAGATAATCTTGGCTTCCTCGAAGGCGCCAACGCGCGAACGGACCGCCTGCTCGGCGGCAGAGACGACCAGAACACCCGCCGAACGACCGGGTGGCATACCCAGGATTGGAATATCGAGCACATCGATGCAAGCGCTATCCAGCGGATAGCTCACCGTCTCCTTGAGCGCCCAGCGCAACGCCTCCCGGCGTTCTTCCGCTGGAACGGGCGGCGATTCGAGCTGCGTGAGATTGTATTCGCCGCTACCCATCAAGGTCGTACAGGCATAGGACTTGAGCTGACGGGCAACGCGCAGGCGCTGCAGGGCATCACGATCACTTCCCTCCAGCGCGAAGCTGTCCAGCAGCCTGACTTCGGGCCGGGAATTGCGATCGCGCACGACGTGTGCCAGTGTGACCTGCCCGCTTTGCGGAAGGATGGACAGCCAGCCGGGTTTGCGCGGCGTCGAAAAAAACCGAATCATTCAGTCGCCTTGTTACAATTTTGTTTAAAGATACGCATTAACCTTTTAAATAACAAGGGTTTTTCAAAAAACAATCAGTAATTTTCCCGGCGATAGATCAGGGGTGTCTTGTACACGCCGAAAGTCGCGCGACCACTGGGGTTGGCAGTTCCGAACCACGGCAAATCGGCGGCAGTCGCTGGCGTTGGCGCAGCGGCAGTACAGGTCGACCCGGAAGCAACACTCCCGATGCTCAAAGCCAGGCTGACACTACCGGTATTTCCGGCACCCGGTTTGAGCAATCGCAGCGGGAGCTTTCCGCCGACCAGGGACTGCGACCCGGTCGGCGCAAGCTGCGTCTCGCAAGCGGCAAGATTCTGCGTGAAGTTCGAAAGAACGATGCTCGACACATTGAAACTGGTGCAGCTATCGGCAGCGTTCTTGACGAAATAGCCTGCAGGATCCCAGTACTGCGCTTCCAGCGGAATAGGCAGATCGAGCAATTCGGAACCATAGGCATTGCCGAGTTGCAGGCGGCCGTAGCGGAAGACGTTGCCTGAATCGAATGGAAGGGGAGTAGCCGCCAGGGCGCCACTGATGCAGGTCGGATTTCCGCTGATCGCAGGGGCGCTGGCGCAGGACGCCGGGACCGCCCCTCCCTCACTGTAGTCGTCAAGTTGCAGCGCCAAAGTGACGGTTGCGGTGTAGGGTGCCTGGGGCGTAGCCGGATCGCGGAAGAGCGCTAGCTTGTCTGTCGAACCGAACGCCAATGCCCCCCCGCCGTTGTTGCTGGACGCAATGGTCGCAATTCCCGTCTGGGTTGCCACATTGGAGCCGTCCCAGCCGGGGATCACGGCGCCAAGCGCATAGGTGGAGGTCAGGCGGGTTGCCCCGCTTTGCCGGGTCAAAGCACACGTCTGGGTGGGAGCGGTGCACGTTGCACTGCTGTAGGCCAGCGGCGAAACGAGTTTCCATAGCCCGCCGCTGCCCACTGTGCCCAGATAGTTGCTGGTTAGCGCAGGCGACACGGCACCGCTCATCGCCGAAACTGAAACACCGGGCGCTACTGCGTAGCCAAACGGCTGGCCCAGATAAGTGAAGCTGCGCGCTGCACAAGCCGATCCGAACGTTTGCAGCATCGGCGTGTTGAGCACGAGCTGATAGCTGGCCGGAACGAAGCGCCCGGTATAGATCACCGCATTTGAATTGAAATAGCGCTCTATCTTGCTCGAATCCGCCATATCGACGTTGGCGAACGTCCTGTCTTCGGCCTCCCAGCTGAAGGCCCCGACGTCGCTGTAGGATGCGCTGCTCGATGACAGCGTACCGCTGGAGTAATTCCAGCTGGCGACGCTGAAGTTTCCGGGAGCGCAGCTATAGCCGTTGGCGGCGCAATAGCTCGGATCGGGCAAGATAAGATTACCGGGCAGAATGATGGGCGAGCCTTGGTAATTGGTCGTCGTGTTATTGGCCCCATTCCTGGCCACCAGGCCGTTGATGGAAAAAGGGGCCCCTGCGGCGTGCACGTTGCCGCCACTGGCGGCGGTATTGGAGAGGGTCCGGGCGGCACCGGCGGTCAGCCAGTTGGCATCCTGCGAGCCGCCACCACTGACGCTGAAATACGCGGGACGGATGGCGAAGACGTCGGAAGAGCAGCCAATCGACGTTGGGTTGCCTGGAGGCGAGAACACTCTCAGGCGAACCCGCGGGTAGGCCTCGGCGACGTTGGGAGAAGGGCTGATCGTTCCGACACCGCTGGAAATGCTCTGATTGCCGGTAGTCGTGATCACCGTGGTTCCGGCGTAACAGCCGTTGGCGTCAGGCAAACCGGCTTCATTGCTGGCGTCGAGAATCTCTACCCGGATATTGCTCGCGTTGGCCGTGGTATCCACGGCCGTCTTGGCGGCGTTGAGGGCGACGATGCGGATATTGCCGCTACTGGATGCGAATGTGGCGCCGGCAATCTTGGTCTTGATCACACCAGATATTGTTCCGGCGGGCAGACTGGACTCGAAGGCGTTGTACCTGCCGAGCGTCGCGTTGCAGACCGAACAACCGCGTAGTGTGCCATCCCGCTGCAGGCCCAGCGATTCGTTGTTGTACATCGACAGCACTTCGGTATCGGGCAGGGCGCGGTCGAATATCTTGACCTCATCGATGTCACCGGACCAGTTGCGGTTGGCTTGCTGTGAATTGTCGCCGATGTGCAATGGAAACGAATTGTTGCCGATGGTGGTTGTCAGTGCCTGCGAATTCCGCAGTATGCCGTTGACGAATATCTTGATGGTCACGCCGTCGTAAGTGCCCACCACGTGGTACCACTGATTGGCCACCGGCACGACGCCCGAATTCAGGTCGGCATTGCCGCAACCGCCGTTGAACCCGAAGGTGAAGGCATTCGGCGTGGTGATACCGTTGATGCTACACCCACCGTTCAGATGCAGACGGTAGGTGGTATCACCCTTGGCCAGAATCGCTTCCCAAGACTTGAAGGCCGCTGCCGTACGACGCGCCCAGGCCGCCACCGAGACATAGGGCTGGTTCAGGAGAGCGTTATTCGGCACCGTAACATAGGTGCCGCTCGCGCCGCTGAACTTCAAGCCGGTGCAGACAATACCGCCAGCTGCCGCTGTCACGCCGCCGTTCGCCGTCCCGTTGAGGTTGTTGCCGCTCGAATCGATGACGGAATTGGAGGCGCTGACGCTGCATTCGTCGAAGCGGTATTCGGCGATCGGCGGAGTCGGCTTGAAGAAGCGCAAGGCCGTATAGGCCAGTGAATTGATAGTCGTCGAATCGATCACAAGGTAGTCGCCTGAGGTGAGCTGATAGCCCGTTTGCCCATCGCCCTGTGAAACGTTGGCGACATCCTTGTACTGATAGACAAAATCACCGTTTTCGTAGAGGATCATCTGCACGTTGAAAAGACTCGTGCCGCTGTTCCACTCCTTCATCTGCGACCAGGTGACGACGAAGTAGCGGTATGGTGCCACCCCGAGCGAGGCATAGGTTACGCGCCCGCTACAGCCCGCCCCACCGCCAGCCGGGCAGAAATCGGCGCCATAGACGCGCATCGTGTTATTCAGGTTCCCATTCGGATACGGCACCGTATAGGTCGGCGGCGGCCCGACTGTCTGCGTACCGAAGTAGCAATAGGGATTGCTGAATTGCAGGCGCCCGTTCGACATGACCCGCAACTGCGAGTAAGTGGTGGCGCCGAACGTGAAATTGAAACCGATCGACAATTCCTGAGTGATGTCGTCGTCAATGGCAGCATAGCCGCCGGTGCACTCGGGCGCCGGAGCACCGGCGGCACCGGTCCATACGACGTCGGTATGGCTGGCATTGTCGATCCAGGCGAGCGGCGTTGACGCATAACCGTAGGTGGCACCAAACGCACTGACGGAACAAATCAGAGACATGCCCAAAACTGTCAGCAAGAATCGCACGGACCACCAGCCAGCGGCGAAAATCCGGCGAAGTGACACGAAATTCAACAGGATAGCCATCGCATTCACTCCGATCAGGGACACGCGTAATCCGCCGCCGCACCATCGACCGCCCGGCACTTGCTTACGGTTACCGCAACTTCCCGTTCAACTCGAGTTGCCGTGCCGGGAACACCCTGGCCCGCTGTCGATACCAGTTGGTAAACCCTGATTCGCCGATTGAGCCCGGCTTCGGAGTAATCGCTCGAAGCACAACTCACCGCGACGGTGAAACCCTCGATAGTCAAGGCTGCCGGTGCCGGGCAGGCCGGCATGTTGGGCCAGGCCGGAGCAGCGGGGGCAACCACCGAGGCGTTGGTCGGGTCGAGCACTTGATACAATCCCCAGTCGACGCCAGCACGCGCGGCATGGTAGGCACGCGCGCCCTGGATATCCTGCGCCGACGTGATGCTTTGCGTCGTCGAAATATGCACCAGGAAGGCCGCCAGACCGGCCAGGATGACCAGCAGAAATATTGCGCTGGGCAACACGAAGCCATCGGATGCAGGCCTTCCGAAAGCGCCAGTGCTCGTCGAGCGGCTCATGGCACGTTATCCACATTGACTTGATGCTGCAAGGTCACCGATTCCCCGACCAGGGAAAGCGTCAGCGAGATCGAGACGAGTCCGTTGTGCTGCAATACTCCCGCGCCGTAGGCGAAACTGCAGGCTGTTACGTTGCTTGTCAACACCGCTGCCGTAACCCCCGCCAAACCATTCAGCGTCGCCAATGTCACCGGTTGCGCGGCCTGAAACGCGTAACCGGAATAGCGCCAGATCCTTCCCGTGCCGAGATCGCAGGCATAGGATACCGGCGTGCCGACGATCTGGAACCGGCTTCCGGGGGAAGCAAAAGGCAGAGGACTGGCCGTTGGTGTAAAAGCGACCTTGCTCAACGCGGCCCCGGCGGTTGCTGCACGCCGCGTACTCAGTGGCGCCGTTTCATAGACGTCCGCGCCGGCGATTCCCAGGTTGTAGACGACCAGGCTATCGCCCGCCAGAACGGTTACCGTCGGCCCGAGAACATCAAAGCTGCTATCCGCGGCATTCGTGAAATCGAGCGGGTCATCGCCCGCCGATGTGCCGACCTCAACCCGGTAGCGCCCGGCATCGCGGATCGGGACAAACTCCAGAAACCGCCCTGTTCCATCCACCCGCACGCTGTTGGGCAAGGCCCCCTGCAGATCCCGCCCGATGCGCCGCGCGGTGGTATCGGCAATGTCGGTGAGTGCCGCACGGCGGGCAGTATCCAAATAGGCATCAACTGGTTGCCGGATGAATATCGCGACCACGGCGGCGATGATCCCGGTGATGGTAATCACCATGATTGCCTCGATCAGCGTAAAGCCATGCTGGCCGGTTTTCAGCAATCGGAACATGACATCAGCCCGCGGCATTCGGCGCATAGCGGGTGCGGTAGCCGACCAAAGTGATGCTCTCGCCATGCCCGATAACGGTCACGGCAACTCTCAGCACGGCATCCAACGGGAATGCGGCAAAGGGTGCGATGCCGCCAGCGCGGGTTATCGCGACACTCGCCGTGTAGCCAGCGACGGCATTGCCGCCCAGGATATCGCTGCTAGCCCCCGAAAAACCACCGTAGTCGGCCACGTTGTCGAAAGGATTGGCCGCATTGCCACGTGTCTCGCTCGCCGGCGTCGGTCCGCTGACATTATTCTGGTTGTTGGCTGCCACGGCGCAACCGGCCGCGCTCGTCGCCGTCACCACGTTGGCATCCTGTGGATCGCACCAGGTGAAGGCCTGCTGCTCGATCTCCAGAAGCAGCGACTCGGCGATGACCAGCGCCTGTTTGCGCACCATCGGGTCTGCACTGTGACGCACTACCGTGTCGTAGGTTACCGTAATCCCCGCCAGACCGACGCCAACGATCACTATGAACACGATGAGTTCAATCAGCGATATCCCGCGTTGCGAATGCCTAGTTCTGCTGGACATAGCCGGTTGCCGCGACAATCGTAATGCTTTGTCCTGTCAGTCCCGTCACGCTGAAGGTTTGCCCAAGCGATGCCGCACCCGAGGGCAAAAAGCTGAAATTCGCAGGCGTTGCCGCAAATGAAATGCCGTCCGGCGCTACCAGCGAATAAGGCGCAACGCCATTCGGCCCGGCCAGGGGCGTGTTGCAAGCCCCACCGAAGGTTGAAGCAACAGTCAGTGAAACGACTGACACGCCAAAGCCAACACAGACCATTCGCCTCTGCGCCACCGCTGTCTTCTGTGCATAGCGCAATACCGAGAGCGTACCGTCGAAAAAACCGCGCGCATCATAATCGGCGCGGTCAGCGAAGCGTGGAATGATGGCAATGGCCAAGATGCCAACGATAATCAGGGTGACGATCAATTCGATCAGCGTGAATCCGCCCTCGTTCGGCACCGTTCCCGGTTCACTGACGACTTCCAAGCCCGAACGAGGAAGCGAGTCCTTGCACGACTGCTTCCCCGCCATTGCACCTCCGAAAATAGCGAGTATGAGACCGACAAACATCAATCTTCATGGAAAGCGGCCAGTGAGCGACCTACAGGCCAATCGCATGAAGACTCCGCGTCGAAGCTCACACCTGTTTCAAGTTACTGTCCGGCGCCAATCCCCGAAAACGTCGTGGCCCCCGTCGGTGTATAGCCGGTAAGAACCAACGTACAATTCACGTTGGTTCCGTTTCCGGTTATCGCCGCCGCCGTCACGCTGTAGTTCGTGGGTAGCCCACCCTGCAGGATGCTCCCAGTATCATCGCAGTTATCAACAGCCGCGCACTTGTTGGCGAGAACAACATTGTTCTTTGCTGCACAGCCCGCGTAGTTGATAGCCATCGCTGACGACGCTGCACCTCGTACCCCTTGATACGCCGCTTCCTGGGCTTCCGACGACAAATCAATAAACTTCGGCAACGCCGTCGCCGCCAATATGCCCAGAATGACAATGACGACTACGAGTTCGATCAGGGTAAAACCTCTTTGCTTGAGCATGATATTTCCTTTCAGGATTAACAATTTGTGGCATCGAGAACAATGTTCGGCGACCCGTTCAACGGAGCGGCCGTGTAACTGATTCGGCAATTTGCTGCGGCAGTCGCCCCATTCATGGTGATTGTCAAAGGCGCCGCGCCTGCGATGACAACGCCGTCATTGGCGGCAACGATCTGCGCCGCGGCGACGATCCCAGCGGCGGTTGCCGCTGGGTAACGGTTCACCATCGTAACCGCAGTGCCGTCCATATTGACTGTGCCGGCAGCAGCCGTACACGTGGGTGCGGGTACCGCAACCAAAGCCGCAAGATCCAGTTCGCAGCGCGCTTTTGCCAGCGCTGCCGCGGCCCGGACGCTGCCATAAAGCGCCTGCGCCTTGGCCGTTCTGGCATCCCGCTGCGCCGTGATGTAGCGCGGCAAGGCGATCGCCGCCAGAATTCCGATAATGGTGATGACGATGATCAGTTCGATCAGGGTAAAACCCGTTGACCTTTGTCTCATTGATTAATCTCCCCAAGAAAGCCTCACGGCTTGACAATACGCCTTACGGCACTTAACGGCAAAACCGGCAACTTCTTGAGCCGATCCTAGCGCCCACTCTGTGCCCACTGGCACGCGGTTGCGGCTTCGATACGCAAACCGACAAATCCACCGCTAGCCGCACTGAGCGGGGCTCGCGCTACACGCCAGCGCAATAGATCGCACCGGCGTCCGACGGCTTTCGTCCCCCCCGACGATTCATGCAGGCGATCAATATCATGCGGCCGGTAAACCAGTTCCCGCCGGCCACGTTCAAAACACCACTCCCCGCCGGACAATGCCCCGCTTTCCGCTGCCGAACACTCCCCGCGATATCCTGCCGGAGACGAGTCCAGCCAACGCACTGGATTGCTGCCGGTCCATGAGGCCATTTCGCTTTCCCGCTGATGCATGAGCGCTTCCCCCATGGCCCTTTGCATGCCTGTTCTCATGTTGCGTATCGTCAATTCAACGATCTGCCGCTCGGCTTCCTCCTTTGCATCGCCCAGTGCCGATATCAGAGCGATGGCAAATAGCCCCAGCACCACGAACAGAACCGCGTGTTGAAACCAGTTCCTGGTCGCAAAGTAGCCAAGCCTGCGCGGTTCGCGCGGAATCATATCCTCATCGCTTGATCGCCACCGTGCCCAAATCCCACATCGGCAGGAAGATACCGAGCGCAAGAATCAGCACCATGATGCCGAGCATGACAATCAGAATCGGCTCGATCTGCTGCCCCAGCGTCTTCAGTTCGTATTCGACTTCCTGCCGGTACATGTCGCCGATCTCGTTCATCATGTCGTCGACCGCGCCCGACTCTTCGCCGACGGCGACCATCTGCAGCACGACCGGCGTAAAGATTCCGGCACTGATAGACGCACGCAACAGGCTCTCGCCGCGCTCGACGTTCTCGCGCATACCTTCGATGCAACGCGAAACGAAGCTGTTGTCGACCGTCTGCGCCGAGTTGGAAAGCGCCTGCATGACCGGAACGCCACTACGGATCCCCAACGAAAAACTGCGCGCAAAGCGTGACAATGCCGCTTTGTGCAAGATCTTTCCGGCAATCGGGAATTTCAGCGACACGCGGTCCCAGTCGTAACGTCCTCTGACCGTCCCGACCCAGGCGCGAAAAGCCAGCAGTGCTCCGACAACGCCAGCAAGCATGAGCGGCCAGTACGCAACCATGAACTCCGAGAAGCCGAGCAGAACACGCGTCATCAAGGGCAGTTCTGCGCCGAATCCCGCGAACACCTTGGCAAAGGCGGGAATGACAAAGAGATTGACAATGACCAGCGCCGCCGCCATGGCGATCACCACGAACATCGGGTAGCGCAATGCCGATTTCACCTGCTCGCGCATGTAACGCTCGAACTCAAGGTGCTCGAATAGGCGGTAAAAGATTTCTTCGAGCAAGCCGGTCGCCTCGCCGACACGCACCATCGACAGGTAGAACGGTGTGAATACGCGCGGATGACGCGCCAGCGCCTGCGACAGCTCACGACCGCCTTCCAGGCTTTCACGCACTTCGCCGATAACGCGTCTCATCTCCGGGTTGATCGCCGCGTCCTGCAAGCCGCTTAAGGCGCGCATGATCGGTACGCCGGACTTGAGCAAGGTATGCATCTGCCTGCTGAACAGCAGCAAATCGATGTGCGTCACCTTTTGCTTGAACAGCGTGACGTTCAGGCCGGAGGACGACTTGGTGGTTTTGGCTTTTGATTCCTTGATTTCAACCGGCGTCAGCCCCTGGCCGAGCAGCAGATCGACAACGGCACTCGCGTTGGCGCCATCAAGCACACCCTCGATGAGCTGGCTACCGGTGTTGCGGGCCTTGTAGGCAAAGGTCGGCATGGTTGGAACTCGACCTTAATCCTCGAACTGGTTGCTGATGCGCATGGCCTCTTCGATCGTCGTGCGCCCTGCCACCACCAATCTCACGGCGTCGCGTCGCAGGGTTTCGCCGGCCATCTGCCTGCGCGCCGCCTGGACGAAGGATCCCGCGTCGTCACTGTTGATCGCCTCGACGATATCGTTCGTCATTTCGAGCATCTCGTAGACGCCGGTGCGCCCCTGGTAACCGGTTCCCCCGCAATGTGCGCAACCCTTGCCCTGCACGTAGCCGTGTTGCTTGACGGCGGCGTCCAACTCGTAGCGCAGCCACTCGTTCTCATGTGGCGTCGGCGCATGCGGCTCGCTGCAGTTTTCGCAGACCACGCGCACGAGTCTCTGCGCGAGAACCAGTTGCAGGGACAGCGCAACCATATACCGCGGCACGCCCATGTCGAGCAGGCGAATCGGCGTGGAAATGACGTCGTTGGTATGCAGCGTGGACAGCACCATGTGGCCGGTAATCGCTGCGCGCATGCCAATCTCGGCGGTCGTCTGGTCGCGCATTTCGCCAACCAGAACGATGTCCGGATCCTGGCGCAGCGCCGAGCGCAGGACACGCTCGAAGGACAGGTCGATCTTCTCGTGCACCTGCACCTGATTGATTCCGGGCAACCGATATTCAACCGGGTCTTCGACCGTGATGATCTTCTTCTCGGTCGTGTTGAGCTCGGACAGTGCGGCGTAGAGCGTCGTCGTCTTGCCGCTCCCGGTCGGCCCGGTGACCAGCACCATGCCGCTCGGGCGTCGTACCGCATGGCGCAGGCGCTCCAGAGTGCGTGGCGGCATGTTCAGCCGGTCCAGGCCGAGCAGGCCGGTGTTCTGGTTGAGCAAGCGCATCACGACCGACTCGCCAAACTGCGTCGGCATGGTCGAAATACGTACATCGATCATGTTGTTGCGCACCTTGATGGCAAAACGGCCGTCCTGCGGCAAACGCTTTTCCGAAATATCCAGACCGGACATGAGTTTCAGGCGCAAAGCCAGTGCCGAGGCGATCTTGGCATCCGCCTCCATCTGCACGTGCAACACGCCATCGATACGGAAGCGAACGCGCAACGAGCGATCCTGTGGCTCGATGTGGATATCCGATGCGCGCGAACGCATGGCTTCCTCGAACACGGTTTGCAGAAGCTTGACGACGGGCGCTTCCTCGGCGCCTGTCGCCGTGCCAAGCAGGTCGCCAAATTCGACCGGCACATCGCCCAGATCGGCGGTAAGTTCCTTCGCCAGCCCGCTGATTTCTTCGGTACGCCGATAGACACGGTCGATAAGCGCCAGAAGCTGGCTCTCGGATACGACCGCCAGATCGATTTCCCGACGCAAAAGGCGGAAGATATCGTCGTAGGCCTGCAGATCGGTCGGATCGACGAAACCGATTCGCAGCCTTCCCTCGACCTCGTCCAGTACTACCGCGCGGAACCGCCTCGCCTGCGCCTCTGGCAGCAGGTTGATCAATTCCGGCTTGGGCGTGAAGTGTTTGAGATCGACATAGGTGATCTGCAATTGCCTGGCCAGCGCCTGCGAAATGGCCTCTTCCGTTACAAAGGAACTATCGACGACAATACGACCCAGTTTGCGACCGCTGCGCTTTTGCTCGTCGAGAGCAAACTTGAGCTGCTCGTCGGTGAGCAGACCCTGTTGAATGAGCAAGTCGCCGAGGCGAATCTTTTCCGGCCGAGCCATTTCAAGCTCCAGTAACTTTAGAGATAATGAGTCTAATTAGTTGATTCTAGCCGATTATGCAAAAATGCATAGCATTTCTTGGAGCGCGCCTTGACTGCTGTCGTCTTGTTCCAACCCGAGATTCCGCCCAACACCGGGAACGTCATCCGCCTGTGTGCCAATACCGGCTGCGAACTGCATCTGGTGGAACCACTCGGATTTCGCTGGGAAGACCGATCGCTCAAACGCGCCGGCCTTGACTACCACGAGTTTGCACGCGTCCTCCGGCACCCGGACTGGCAGGCCTGCAAAACGGCGCTGGCCGGTCGACGCCGGTTCGCCATCACGACACGCGGCGGTCAGCAGTATGACTCGCCGACGTTTTGCATGGACGATGTATTCGTCTTTGGGCGCGAGACGAGCGGGCTACCCGTCGAGGTGATGGCCGAGTTTCCCGATACGCAACGCCTGCGCCTGCCGATGCTGCCGGAACAGCGCAGCCTGAACCTGTCCAATGCGGTCGCAGTAATGGTTTTCGAGGCGTGGCGGCAATCGGGCTTTGCCGACGGAGTTTAGAGCTACTGGATTTCCGTCTTCGGATCGCGGTTCAGCAGTTGCTCTACGGCTTCCGATGCCGGCACATCGCGGTGCAGGATGGCGTCGACGGCTTGCGTGATCGGCATTTCGATTTCCAGTTGTCCGGCCAGGCGTGCAACTTCACGCGCCGTACTCACGCCCTCGGCCACATGCCCGAGCTCGGCGAGTATCTGCGGTAGCTTCCGGCCTTTCGCCAACGCCAGCCCGACCTGTCGGTTGCGTGACAGGTCGCCAGTGCAGGTCAGCAGGAGGTCGCCCATCCCGGCCAGGCCCATGAAGGTATTCGGGTGTCCGCCGAGCGCAACGCCGAGCCGGGCGATCTCGGCCAGTCCGCGCGTCATCAGCGCAGCGCGCGCATTGTGGCCCAGACCGAGACCATCGCAGATTCCGGTGGCGATAGCCATAACGTTCTTCACTGCACCACCCACTTCGACACCAGTCAGGTCGTCATTGGCGTAGATGCGCAGACGCGAACTGTGCAGTTCGAGCGCAGTCTGCCGGGCGAAATCAGCATTCCTGGAAGCCAGGGTTATCGCAGTCGGCAAGCCCTTCGCCACTTCTTCGGCGAAGCTGGGCCCACTCAGCGAACCGCACAGAACCTCATCGCCCAGTTCTTCGGCAACCACTTGATGTGGGAGTTTCGCAGTGCCCGCTTCCATTCCTTTGCACACCCAGATCAGCGGCTTCACCTGGCGTGCGTCGGCCAGCATGCGCAGCGTGCTGCGGAAACCGATCAGCGGAGTGGCCAGGATCAGTAAATCGGCGTCGGCCACCGAAGAATCGAAAACAGTGCCGATCTGCA
>NZ_FLQY01000048.1 GCF_900089945.1 Candidatus Propionivibrio aalborgensis
CAGATTTCGTTCGCTGACGATGCCAACCAGGCGATAACTGTCATCGATAACCGGCGCCTGATGGATCTGGTGGTCGACCAGGGTGCGCCAGGCGTGCGTCACGTTGTCTCTGGAATTCACGATGATGAGTTTTCGCTGCATGATTTGCTGGGCGTGGTAAAGCGGGCCGCGCTCAAGGTTCTGCGGCATCATCGCCTGATATGCCTCCACGGCAGACCTGCTCAAGCCTTCTGTAGCGGCGACGCCAGTTTTCGGAGCAATGCCGGCCTCGACCTGATCGCCGACACGACGTGCCGGTGTGACCGGGTCGCGAGCCATGACCGGTGGCATTCGGCCGAGTTCTTCAAGTGTGCCTTGAAAGATGGGGCCACTTAGCCCGTAGATCGTAAACATGCCCGTGCTTTCTCGTGCGTTGACTCAGAACCCGGCAGGGAGGCCGTCCGTCCGGAGTGTGATCGGGTGCGCGGGCCTCGCGGGACTATTCGGGAACATGGCAGACGGCCTCGATGTTGTGGCCGTCCGGGTCAAGCACGAAGGCGCCGTAGTAGTTTGCATGGTAGTGGGGCCGCAAGCCCGGAGGGCCGTTATCGCGACCCCCGGCGGCAAGTGCAGCCGCATGGAACGCGTCGACCAGCTCGCAGCTTGAGACGCGAAATGCGACATGGACTGGTGGGGCATTGGGGGTGCCACTTTCAATCCAGAAGTCCGGCTTGGGAGGCACTCCGAAGCCCGCCGCATCGCCACGCCCTGTCTGTGCGGCGGATACTTCCATCAGCGCGGCGTATCCGAGCGGTGCAAGGGCTTTCGCGTAGAACAGTTTGCTGGTCTGGAAATTACTGACGGTGACTCCGGTATGGTCGATCATGACGGCGGCTCCCGTAGATTAAGCGTCCAGGATTTGACACGGCGGGTGAAGATATCCGCGACGGGCATCAGCACGAACTATAGCAGTGAAACGATGCGTCTCCATCGGCGCGTAACCGAATGGCCTGAGGCCGAAGCAAGCACTATTTCGGGCATGACCCGCGCACGATTTCCCGCTGCTCAACCCGTTCCGGAATGAAAGCGTCGATCAACCGCGCACAGGCCGAACGCGCGGCAACACTGTTGTCCTGACTGAAATTACAGACGTAGAGATCGAGCGTTACGGCGTTCAATTCAGGCCATGTGTGAACGGCGAGATGGGACTCGGCAAGAATTACCGCTCCGGTCGCTCCAGCCGGAGCCTTGGCGCTGCCGAACTGATGAAAAACCTGTCCGACGGGCGTCAGGCCCGGCGCCGCACAGATCGTCAAGCACAGTTCGCGCAGGGCATCAACGCTGCGCAGCAGGCGCGGCGCGCATTTGCAGTCGTGCAGTTCGGCGATGAGGTGTAGTCCGTTCATTCCGGCATTATCTTATTTACTCGCGCTCAGCGTAACGACGTCTGGAACGCTATGCCGAAACGGCGCAGCGTTCTTTCGGCCGCCAGCACGCCGCGATACTGCGCTTCCTCGAACAGCGAGAAGCCGCTCACGTCGGCATGGGCAAAACACAGACGCGGGTCATCGGCAGCAAAGAGCTGGCGCGCCTTGCCCCAAATCAGCCCTGGCAGCGGGCGCACCATGGCGTGTCCGTTGCGGAAGACATCAAGGCGCGTCGTCACCTGCCGAATGTCGGGGTGCGGCCGCTCCAACTCGGCCAGGATCTGCTCGGCCCAGACTTCGCGCGGAGTTTCGAGCAAGGCCGTCCGTCCGTGTTGTGGCGTCATGCCGTTCAATGCGCGGTAGTAGGTGAACACCGTGGCGCCGGGGCGCATCCGCATCTGCTGGTGTGTCGCCACCACATAGCCGAGGCCGGGGCTGTCGTAAAGCACGTTGTCCCAAGCGATGGGTACTCCCGCTCTACCCTCGGGAAAGCGCGAAAGCGTCAGGTTGGCGACCAGCCAGGGCGCATGGCTGTAGCTTCGGGCAGCGGCCTTCAATTCGTCGTGCCCGACAAAGACATGAGGCACCAGAAAGAGCGGCGCCGCCCAGATCAGTTGTTCCGCTTCCAGCCGCAGCGTGCGCTGTTCGGCGGGCAGCCACAGATCGACCTGCATGCCTCCTCCCGATTCCGCGACGCGGAATACCAGCGCACCGGTCAGCAGGCGATCGCCGGCGCGCGCGCGAATGCTCTGCGCCATGCCTTGCGCCAGCCAGCCATTGCCGCCCGGCGTGGTCAGCACGGTATCGCTCGCGGCGTCCTGCGCTTCGCCGTTGCGGCAGGCAAAGTAGTGGATGCCTGCCCAGGCCGAGGCTTCGGCATGGCTGGTTCCGTAATCGTCGCGGCAGGCATAGTCGACGTACCAGTGCAGTTGCGGCGAATCGAGCCCCTGCGCCAGCAACCAGTCGCGCATGCTGAGCCGGTCGAGCGCCAGCAGATCCGGCGCCTGACCGGAAAGCGCCATGGGCAAGGCAAATGCACGCTTGCCGCCATCGCGCCGCTGCTTGTAGCCGTCCATCAGCGCGAAGAAACGCCGGTACTGGTCCTTCTCGGCCGCGCTCACGCCGATGTGCGGCAAGATTCCTTCCTGCCACCAGCCGTTGCGGTACAACCTCTCCTGCGGCGTGGCGCAGAGGTAACGTTCGTCATAGCGTGGCCGGGCGGCACGCGGATCGCCTTGGAGAACACCAAGCTCGGCCAGCAATTCGCGAACTGCGGTCGCCTCCCGAGTCGGTAGCGGCAGGTAGTGTGCTGCCAGTGGGTAGGCGCTAACTTCATTGCGGCCGGAACGAGAATTTCCTCCCGCTTCGGCCTCCAGCTCGACCATCAAGAACTCGTTGAACCCCGCCTTGGCCAGTTTCCACCCGGCCGACAAACCGCCGATTCCTGCGCCGACGATGACGACCGGAATACGCCGCGTCTCGGAGGGCGGCGGAAAATCCGGCTTGCGCAGCCGGTGCCCGAGTTCCAGGGATGGGCCGAGCAGGTCGCCCGGCGGTAGCGGTGGCTTGGGCGGCTTGGCCGGGCTGCCGCATCCGGCAAGATTGGCCATCCCGGAAGCCAGCCCGGCGGCGGCCAGGCTGGCTAGAAAGTCACGGCGACGCATCGGTCAACAGCAGCCGAAAACTTGAGCAGTCATGGCTCCAAACCCCTTCAAAATTTCTCCTCTTGATCGAAATGATAGCTGCGATGAAGTCAGACTTGGCGAATCAGAGATCACCATGTTAGATTCTGACCATTCTGACCAGAATCATCGGAGCATATCATGCACGGCGAATGGCAACTGCAAGAAGCGAAGGGCAATTTCAGCGCCCTCATCAAACGGGCCGCGAGCGGCGACGCGCAAACGGTAACCGTCCATGGCAAGCCAACAGCAGTGGTTGTCTCGGCGGAAGAATACGTTCGGCTCACGCGCCGCCGCGGCAGACTTTCCAGTGCACTGCTGCGCCCCGACCTTGCCGCGGAAGACCTGAATATTTCCCGTAACCGCGATAGCGGACGAAGCGTCGAGCTATGAGCTGGTTGCTCGATACCTGCGCTATTTCCGAATACGCCAGGAAAACTCCTGCGCCAAACGTGATCGCCTGGCTGGATGAGCAGGACGAAACCAGTCTGTTCATCAGCGTCATCGCTCTGGGCGAGATCGAGAAAGGCATCCTCAAACTGAGCGCCAGCGAACCGCGCCGCAGCCAGAAACTCACCGCCTGGCTGGGCAAGGTGGAGCAACGCTTCGCCGGGCGCATCCTGCCGCTCGATACCGCCACCTTGCACGTGTGGGCGCAGTTGGCTGCAAGCGCCGAACTGGCGGGGCAGGCACTGCCGGTCATGGACGGCCTGATCATGGCGACTGCCCAGCGCCACGGCCTCACCGTGGTCACCCGCAACGTGCAGGATTTCGAGCGCTACCCGCAAATCTTGAATCCTTGGGCGCTGTAACCCTGCCGTGACCAGGATGGAATTTCGATCCTCATGTTTGACTTACACGCCATATTTCTTGGCGATCACTATTCTGGAACTTGCGCTCGAATTGAGCGCTGCAAAGAAGTGATATCAATTGACGAGGTGCTCTTATTGAATCAAACCGGCTGTCGCTGTTCGACCCATTCCGGCCTTTCAAGGCCGGGTTGGTTCAATGGCAGGTATGTGACGATTCTGTTGAAAAACTCGCCACGATTCATCGCGTGCGATACAATATGCGTATAGCATTTGT
>NZ_FLQY01000049.1 GCF_900089945.1 Candidatus Propionivibrio aalborgensis
AAAAGCCCGGTTGAGATTTCAGCCGACATTCTTCGCGTTCTCCGTCTGCGCGCGGAAGCGTCGGTGGGTGGCCCTCTGGTCGGAGCGGTGATTACCGTTCCTGCCTACTTCGATGACTCACAGCGTCAGGCGACCAAGGACGCGGCAAAGCTGGCCGGGCTTTCGGTTCTGCGTCTGCTGAATGAACCGACCGCAGCCGCCATTGCCTATGGTCTGGATAACGCGGCCGAGGGAGTCTATGCCGTTTACGACCTGGGTGGCGGCACGTTCGACATCTCGATCCTCAATCTGTCCAAGGGCGTGTTCGAGGTCATGGCCACGGGTGGCGATTCGGCGCTGGGGGGTGATGACTTCGATCAGCGCATTTTCTGCTGGATTCTCGAGGCCGCCAAACTAAAGCCGTTATCGATCGAGGATGCCCGCCAACTTCTGACCTGTGCCCGTGAAGCCAAGGAGTACCTTACCCTGCACGGCGTTGCGCCGATCACGGCACGGCTGAACAGCGGTGAAGTGGTCGATCTGAGACTGACGACCGGAATTTTCACCGAAATAACGCAAACGCTGGTTGCCAAGACCATTCAACCGGTCAAGAGAGCATTGCGCGATGCCGGGTTGTCAGGTTCGGAAGTCAAGGGTGTGGTCATGGTTGGCGGCGCTACGCGCATGCCGCAGGTACAGCGTGCTGTCGGCGAATTTTTCAAGCAGGAGCCCTTGAACAATCTTGATCCGGACAAGGTTGTCGCCTTGGGCGCGGCGATGCAGGCCAATCTGCTGGCTGGCAACCGGGCTGCCGGTGACGACTGGCTGTTGCTCGACGTTATTCCGCTCTCGCTCGGGCTGGAAACCATGGGCGGTCTGGTTGAAAAAATCATCCCGCGCAACTCGACGATTCCGGTAGCGCGAACTCAGGAATTCACCACCTATCGCGATGGCCAGACGGCATTGGCGGTGCATGTTGTGCAAGGCGAACGCGAACTGGTCAGTGATTGCCGTTCGCTGGCGCGCTTTGAGCTGCGCGGCATACCGCCGATGGTGGCGGGTGCGCCACGAATTCGCGTGACCTTCCAGGTCGATGCGGATGGTTTGCTTTCCGTTTCGGCACGTGAACTGACCTCCGATGTCGAAGCCGGCATTACCGTCAAGCCCTCGTATGGGCTCTCCGATGACGAAATTGCGGGCATGCTCAAGGATTCAATGACGCATGGCAAGGATGATGCGCTCAGGCGGGCCTTGAAGGAAGCGCAGGTCGAAGCACAGCGTTTGATCGAAGCCGTTCAGTCGGCACTGAAGAGCGACAGTGATTTGTTGTCGAAAGATCAACTGGAAAAGATTGAAGCCTCCATCGCCAAGTTACAGACGACGGCGCTTGGTGACAATCGCCGGCACATCACCTTGGCCATGGACGATCTTGAGGCGGATACCAAGGATTTTGCCGCGCGACGCATGGATAAGTCGATTCGCCGCGCATTTTCCGGCAAGAGCATCAATGAACTTGACGCAGGCGCAAATTCTTCAAAGATCCAGGGAGAAACGGTGTGACGCAGATCATCGTTCTGCCGCATATCGAGCTTTGCCCGGAGGGTGCGGTGATCGAGGCCAGGGCAGGGGAATCCGTCTGCCAGAACTTGCTCGAAAACGGTATTGCCATCGAACACGCCTGTGAAATGTCCTGCGCCTGCACGACCTGCCACGTTATCGTTCGCGAGGGCTTCGACTCTCTTGAACCGTCCGAGGAGCTGGAGGACGATCTGCTCGACAAAGCCTGGGGACTGGAACCGAACTCCCGTCTATCGTGTCAGACGATTGTCAATGAGGCACCCTTGACCATCGAGATCCCGCGCTACTCGATCAACATGACCAAGGAAGGCAAGCGATAGGAGATGCAGCAATGAAATGGACCGATATCAACGATCTTGCCATCGAGCTAGCTGAAGCCCATCCCGACGTCGATCCACTGAGAATCAACTTTGTCGACCTGATGAACTGGGTCGTCGCCTTGCCCGGTTTTGATGACAATGCAAAACACTGCGGCGAGAAGATTCTGGAGGCGATCCAGCAGGCCTGGATCGAGGAGATGCAATGAAGCCCGAGGAATTCGGTGGCATCCAGCGTAATGTGCTTGGCGGGCCGCTCGGTCGTTGCAGCGACAAACCGCTGACCGGGTTTTTCCGCGATGGCTGTTGCAATACGAGCGAAGAAGATCTTGGCAGCCATACCATTTGCGTGGTGCTGACCGCCCAGTTTCTGCAGTTCTCAAAGGTGCGCGGCAACGATCTCTCAACGCCTCGCCCCGAATTCGACTTTCCCGGTCTCAATCCCGGTGACCGCTGGTGTCTCTGTGCCGCGCGCTGGCGTGAAGCCTTTCAGGCCGGAATGGCACCGCAAGTCGTGCTCAATGCCTGCAATGAAATGGCTCTGGAGATCGTCAGCCTCGACGATCTCAAGCGATTCGCGATTGATCTCAATTGATCAACCGCGGTCTTCCTGATCATGCTTTGCTGAAGCGCATGACGCCGCTCTGGCAGCTCACGCGGATCGTATCGCCTGCACCGAAACTGCCTTCGAGAATCGCCTTGGCCAGGGGGTTTTCAAGCTGCGACTGAATCGCGCGCTTCAAGGGGCGCGCACCGAACACCGGGTCGAATCCGGCTGCGGCCACTTCGGAGATTGCGCTGTCGTCGATCTCGACCCTCATTTCGAGTTGTGCCAGTCTCTTTTCGAGATATCCAAGCTGAATTCTGGCGATCGACTTGATGTGTTTTTCGTCGAGCGCATGGAAAACGACAACTTCGTCGATGCGGTTGATGAACTCCGGCCGGAAATAGCTCTTCACTTCACCCATCACCGCCAGTTTTATCACCTGATAATCGTCGCCGGACATCTGCTGAATCATCTGGCTGCCAAGATTCGAGGTCATGACGATTACCGTGTTCTTGAAATCAACGGTTCGCCCCTGTCCATCGGTCATGCGGCCATCATCCAGCACTTGCAGCAGCACGTTGAAGACATCCGGATGTGCTTTCTCGATTTCGTCAAGCAGGATCACGCTGTAGGGCTTGCGCCTTATGGCTTCAGTCAGATAGCCGCCTTCCTCATAGCCGACGTAGCCCGGAGGCGCACCGATCAGGCGCGACACCGAGTGTTTTTCCATGAACTCGCTCATGTCGACGCGGATCATGTGATCTTCCGAATCGAACAGGAAGCCGGCCAGCGCCTTGCACAACTCGGTCTTGCCGACCCCGGTCGGGCCGAGGAAGAGGAACGAACCGTAAGGCCGGTTCGGATCGGCCAGTCCGGCCCGCGAGCGACGAATGGCGTCGGACACCAGACGCACCGCTTCATCCTGACCGACGACGCGCTGATGCAAACGATCCTCCATGAGCAGCAGTTTTTCGCGTTCGCCCTGCATCATCTTGGAAACCGGGATGCCGGTGGCGCGCGAAACCACTTCGGCAATTTCCTCGATGCCGACCTGGGTGCGCAATAGCTTGTTTTTTTGTGCGCCATCACCCGATACTTCCGCCGCTTTCAGTTGCGCCTCAAGCTGCGGCAGCTTGCCGTATTGCAGCTCGGCCACCTTGTCCAGCTTGCCTTCGCGTTGCAGACGGGTGATTTCTACCTTGAGCTTTTCGATCTCCTCCTTGATGTACGCACTGCCTTGAACCTGCGCCTTCTCGGCTTTCCAGATTTCTTCAAGATCGTTGTATTCGCGCTCCAGCTTGAGCAATTCATCCTCGATCAGGCGCATGCGCTTCAGTGATGCTTCGTCCTTTTCCTTGCGCACGGCCTCGCGCTCGATCTTGAGCTGGATCATGCGGCGGTCAAGTTTGTCCATCACTTCGGGACGCGAGTCGATTTCCATCCTGATCCGCGCCGCGGCCTCGTCGATCAGGTCGATGGCCTTGTCCGGCAAAAAGCGGTCGGTGATGTAGCGATGGCTCAATTCGGCCGCGGCAACGATGGCCGGGTCGGTAATCGCGACGCCGTGGTGCAGTTCGTACCTGTCCTGCAGGCCGCGCAAAATTGCGATCGTGCTTTCGACCGACGGTTCATCGACGAGCACCTTCTGGAAACGCCGCTCCAGTGCCGCGTCTTTTTCCACGTATTTGCGGTATTCGTCGAGCGTGGTCGCGCCGACGCAATGCAGCTCGCCACGCGCCAGTGCCGGCTTGAGCATGTTGCCGGCATCAATGGCGCCTTCGGCCTTGCCGGCGCCGACCATGGTGTGCAATTCGTCAATGAAGACAATGATGCGGCCCTCGTCGAGTGCGATCTCCTTGAGCACGGCTTTCAGCCGCTCCTCGAACTCGCCGCGATATTTCGCGCCGGCCAGCAAGGCAGCCATGTCCAGACTGAGCACCCGCTTGCCCTTGAGCGTTTCCGGCACTTCGTCATTGACGATGCGCTGAGCCAGGCCTTCGACGATCGCCGTCTTGCCGACGCCCGGTTCGCCGATCAGCACCGGGTTGTTCTTGGTGCG
>NZ_FLQY01000050.1 GCF_900089945.1 Candidatus Propionivibrio aalborgensis
GCGAATTTCATCGTCGCGGCCGATCACCGGGTCGAGCTTGCCCTGACGAGCGCGTTCGGTAAGATCGATGCAGTATTTCTTCAGCGATTCGCGTTGTCCTTCGGCTTCCTGATTGTCGACGCCCTGGCCGCCGCGTACCGAGGCCACAGCCAGCTCCAGCGCCTTGCGGGAAAGTCCATGCTGCTTGGCGAGGCGACCGGTCTCACCTTTGTCGTCGCAGACGGCCAGCAAGAACATCTCGCTGGCGATGAACTGGTCGCCGCGCTTCTGCGCTTCCTTGTCGGTAAGATTAAGCAGGTTGGTCAGATCGCGACCGATCTGCACCTCACCACCATGGCCTTCGACCTTCGGCAAGCGATCCACCGCCTGATCCAAAGAGGCCTTGAGCGATTGCACATTGACACCGGCCTGCGCCAGCAGCGAAGCCGTGCCGCCATCGTCCTGTTGCAGGAGCGCTAGCAGCAGGTGTTGCGGCTCGATCATCTGATTGTCGTGACCAATGGCCAGGCTTTGGGCATCAGCCAGAGCCTGCTGGAACTTGGTGGTTAGCTTGTCGAGACGCATGATGAATCCTTTTGGAGAAGATCGAATATCGCGCAGGTGGGGGAATCCGAGCGGATTTCAAGTGCCAGCGCTACATTGTCTTCGTCTTTCATATGACGCAAGTTTTTTTCGCAATCAGAGTAATTGCCAACGCCTTCCTTAAAGGGTAGATTGAGTGCGGGGTGAGTTGTCTGGTTGTCTAGCACCCTTCACAGTGTCCGGACGGTAAAAGGAGAGAATATGAGCATCGACTATAAGGGGGCGTCACTGCGTACCAAGCTGAATGGACTCACGGTGATCACGATCGTAGGTCTTTGCATATTGGTAGTCATCGTGCTGATGGGTGAAAAGGGTCAGTTGCTCGCCGACCGCAAAAACAAGATACGAAATCTCGTCGAGGTAGCGCAAGCCACGATCAGCGGCTACGAGAAACAGGCCAAGGAGGGCAAGCTGAGTGTCGAAGAAGCGAAGCGGCTTGCCATCGACGCCGTTCGCGGCATGCGTTATGACAAAGTTGAGTATTTCTGGATCAACGATCTCAAAGCCGTCATCGTCATGCATCCGATCAAACCGGAACTAGATGGCAAGGATCTTTCCGAGTTCAAAGACAAGAACGGTAAACTCATTTTCGTCGAATTCGCCAAAATTGCCAAAGATCAGGGCGGTGGCTTTGTTGACTACGTCTGGCCGAAACCAGGCAGCGAAGCGGCGGTTCCAAAGATTTCCTACGTCATGGGTGTGGAGGGCTGGGGATGGGTTGTAGGCAGCGGCATCTACGTCGACGACGTTGACGCCCTGTTCCGTCAGAATGCCATGAAGCTTCTCGCCTGGGTCGCGGTAATCGGCGGCTTCATTGGAGTTTCTTTGACACTGGTTTCGCGCAATGTGCTCAAGCTGATGGGGGGCGATCCCCAGGTCGCGCGACAGATCACACAACGCATCGTCGATGGCGACCTGAGCTCAGAAATCGTTTGCGTGCCAGGCGATACCACCAGCCTTCTGTATGGCATGAAGGAAATGCAGGAAACGCTGCGCACCATGATCAGAAGTATCCTGAACAATGCGGCTACGCTTTCAACCGCGTCATCGCAGCTCCTGACGACCTTTGAAAACGTTTCCGAGCATGCCCAGCAACATGGCGAATCGGCTTCCTCAATGGCCGCTGCCGTCGAAGAAATGACAGTCAGTATCGATCAGGTCGCCGAAAACGCACAAGAGGCGCATAGCATCTCGATGCAGGCCAGCGAGCTCTCCACGGAGGGAACGCATATCATCGAAAGTGCCGCCAGCGAAATGCAGAAGATCTCCGATGCAGTGCAATCGTCTGCAACGGTCATCGAGGACCTGGGTCGCCATTCCGAGCAGATTTCCTCGATTGTCAATACCATCAAGGAGATTGCCGACCAGACCAACCTGCTTGCGCTCAATGCCGCGATCGAAGCGGCACGTGCGGGGGAACAGGGGAGGGGATTTGCCGTGGTGGCCGACGAAGTGCGCAAGCTGGCCGAGCGCACCAGCCTGTCGACAACCGAAATTGCCAGCATGGTCGGGAAAATCCAGAATGGCACGCGCAGCGCAGTCAGCAGCATGCAAAGCGGGGTTGTCCAAGCCGGCAAGGGCGTTGAGCTGGCTACCCAGGCCGGCAATTCGATCAATGAGATCCGTTCAGGTTCGATGCGCGTCACCGAAGTGGTCAACAGCATTTCCGAAGCCATCCGGGAGCAGGTGACGGCTTCCAGCGAAATCGCCAAGAGTGTCGAGAAGGTGGCGCAGATGTCCGAAGAAAACGCTGTGGCAATGAAGGATACGACGCAATCCGCACATCATTTGAAACAGCTTTCTTCTTCGCTGAACGATTCGGTCAGCCGCTTCAAGTTGAACTGACCGAATCGAAGAGTCTGCGCGTCTTACGTGCAGACTCTTCCCCCACCCTGGCACGGCACTGAAAATACTGCTGCGAAGCCCCCGCCAGGCGTGCGGAAGTTCGTCGTCTGTCCCTGGTACAGCCGAGCCGAAACGAGTTGCACTCGCCCGTGATAGACGTAATTGCGCAGGTCCAGCTTGAGATCCTGCTCGACACCATCGACCAGCAGTCGTCTCTCTGATGGGGAAACCAGTGCCTGGGCGACATAGCCACCGTGGCTTATCTCGTTGAAAACGCGTCTGGTGAGCTTTTCGCCGCGATACGCGGCTTTGCTTCCGTAGCCCGATGTCGGTTTGAAGAACCACTTCTTGCGGTTCGTCCAGAACGACTTGCCATCCTCTGGCAATACCTCTTTGGTGAGCGGGATGCCGGATTTCAATAGTTTACAGTCCACTTCGCTGACGCCAATCGCCTGTAACCAGGCTTCATCTGTCAAGGCGACCAGATTGCGCTTGTCGGCATAGAGCGCATGGGCCCGCGGGTGAGGGGTGAGCACCACGGTGTCAGCGAGATAGGCCGCCCGCAATGCCTGGTTGCGTTCATCATCAAGCGAAAAGTCGGTCAGCCGGTTGTAGACCAGATCGACAGGCTTTCCGCCGAACGTCAAGCGCTGGCCATCGAAGGAAAGTTCGCCAGGGTCGACAATCACTGCAGTGAATCCACTCGATTCGAATAATTGCCGGACCAACTCGAACTCGGGCTGCAGGTACTGTGTTGCCGGCGACTCGTCGACGATGGCGATACAGCCGAGGGGTGTGCTACCGCGCGCCAGTCGCCATTCCTCGCGAAACATGGCCATGAAATCCGACTCGATCATCATCTGCTCGGAGAACATCGCTTCTCCTCCGTCGCAGCAGGCGCGTTGCGCGCGCAGCAATTTAGCATTGAGCATGCCGCCACCGGCGTTGGTGTTGATTTCAATGAGTTGCGGACCTGTGGCACCGAGGTGGAAGTCAAAACCCAGAAAAACGCCCTCCGCCTTCGGTGTATGCCGTGCGATCGGGGGCGCGTAAGAAAGCACACGTTCGCGCCATGCCGGCAGCTCGCTTATTCGCTGGATAACGCTGATCAGATCAGCCATGTTCTGCAGATGCGCTTCAGCGACATAAACTTTGGTGTCTGAAAGGAGATGAGGGCGTGTCTTCAGTAGATCGCTATAAGACACTACGGATTCACGACCGACCCCTTCCTCAAGTGCGTGTCGCAGCGCTGTGTGATCGACGGAGATACAGGCACAGCCACGATTGAGTACAGCCGCCGCGTCACGACAATCAGCAGGCAGCGGAATCGACTGGTCAGGGCATGGGATGCTCATCGTCTGTCTTCAGCCGTCTCATTTTTGAAAAACGCCAGGACTTCATCGAGTTCGCGTGTCCGTTTCATCGGTGGCAGACTGCGCCAGATACGTTTGCCGTAGGGCTTGCTGATCAAACGTGGGTCGCAGATCATCAGCACGCCGCGATCCGTCTCATCGCGAATCAACCGGCCGGCGCCCTGTTTGATGTTGATCACGGCGCGCGGCAACTGATAGTCCATGAACGCATTAAGCCCTTCATTCTTCATGCGTTCGATGCGTGCCGAGAGTACCGGGTCGTCGGGTGGTGCAAAGGGCAGCTTGTCGATGACGACTAGCGACAGCGCCTGGCCGCGAACATCGACGCCCTCCCAGAAACTCTGACTGCCAACCAGAATGGCGTTGCCGAGCCGGCGAAAACGTTCAAGCAATTCATTCTTGCTGCCCTCGCCCTGAAGCAGCAAGGGAAAATCCAACCCGGCACGTTCCAGATACTCGCTCAGCAGTTCATGGGTACGCCGCATGGCACGCAGGGAAGTGCAAAGAAAGAAAGCCCGTCCACCGCTGGCTTCAAGTACCGGAAAAACGGTCTTGACGACGACCTCGGCAAAGCCGTGGCTATTCGGATCGGGAAGATTTTGCGGTGCGTACAGCAACGCCTGGCGTGCATAGTCGAAAGGGCTGTCCCAATACGCCGAATCGGCTTCAGCCAGCCCCATTTCAGCGCGGTAATGAGCAAAATCCTTCTGCACCGCAAGCGTCGCCGAAGTAAAGATCCAGGCACGTGGGTGGCCGCTCATCTGCTTCTGCATTATTTTCGCGATGACCAGCGGCGTCGCGTTGAGTTGCAGGGCGTGGGTGTAGGTTTCGCCCCAGCGAACGTAGTCGGCGTCGGCTCCACTCTGCCAGCGATGCAGCTGTGCTCTCAACTCACCGGCACGGCGCCAGCAGTTTTCCAGTCCTTCGGAGCGTTGTGCCTGCGTTTCAAGCAGGGCAGCAAGCGCTTCGATCTCGCGTAGCAGCCCGGCAATACCATTCTCAAAACCCATTCGTGCGACCAGTTGCGTCAGGGCGAAACGCGATGGTTCAAGCGGCAGAGTCAGTCGCAACTCCTTTGCTGCCTTTTCAACCGCAGCACAAAGCACGGGAAGGTCGAGGCAGTCGCGTGCCGACGCCAATCCTTCGGCTCGGGCATCACGCACCAGATCGAGCATCTGCGCGGTCGACACGTTATCGCCAAAGAACAGACTGGCCGTTTCGGGAAGCTGGTGCGCTTCGTCGAAAATGACCGTGTTGCAGGCCGGCAGCAATTCGGCGGTTCCTTCGTCACGCAGCATCACGTCGGCGAAAAAGAGGTGGTGATTGACGACCACCAGATCGGCGGTCAAGGCTTCGCGGCGTGCCGCAAGTACGAAACATTCCTTGTGGCTCGGGCAATCCTGGCCGAGACAGTTTTCGCGCGTCGAAGTGACGGCGCTCCATACCGGTGAATTCTCGGGCACGTCGCCACATTCAGCCTTGTCGCCGGTCTTCGTCGCTTTTAGGAAACGCGAAATGCGATGGACATGGGCAGCATCCTCTCGCGACAAGAAGCGGCCATCGTCCAGGGAACGCTCCAGATGATAGTGGCAGATGTAATTGGCCCGTCCCTTGAGCAAAGCGACCCTGACGGGAGAGCCCAGCGCCTTGCGAACCGTTGGAATGTCACGTGAAAAAAGCTGATCCTGCAGGTTTTTGGTGCCGGTCGAGACAATCACCTTGCCGCCGGACAGCAGCGCCGGAACGAGATAGGCAAAGGTCTTTCCCGTCCCGGTTCCTGCTTCGGCGACGAGTACCCTGTTTTCAGCCATGGCCGAGGCAATGTGCTCGGCCATTTCGATCTGCTGTTCACGCGGTCGATAGCCGGGAATGCCGGCGGCCAGCGGGCCGTTGGCAGAGAAGACTTCCTGGATGGAGAAGATCGCCATATCAGGCAGTCCGACAGGAATTGCAGCTACTCATTTCAACCCAGTCAGAAAACGGTCCAGATGCCCGGCAAATACCTGCCGGTCGGCCGGGTTCATCGGCGGCGGTCCGCCGGTCTGGACGCCGCTGGCACGCAGATTGTCCATGAAATCGCGCATGTTGAGCAGCGGCCGGATATTGGCTGCCGAATACCACTCGCCGCGGTGGCTCAAGACGTGGCCGCCTTTCTCGATGATCTCGGCTGCAAGCGGGAGGTCGCTGGTGATGACCAGATCGCCCGCCGAGAGTCGCTTGACGATTTCGTTGTCGGCCACATCAAAACCTGCCGGAACCTGCACGCTGCGAATCAGGGGCGAGGGCGGAACGAAAAGCGTCTGGTTGGCAATCAGAGTCAGGGGAATCCCGGTACGCGCGGCGGCGCGAAAGAGAATGTCCTTGATAACTTTGGGGCAGGCATCGGCGTCGACCCAGATGTGCATCAGATCAACCCTCGCACTTTGAGTTCATCTTTCTGCCCGGCAGTCAGTGCTGGCAGCAGATGAAACCGGAGAACAAAGAAAATGCCGCGCACCGCCAGCGTCCAGGCTGCATGGTCGTTGGCACTGGCGGGTTTGTTCAGTCGGGATACCATGTATTTGTCAAGTCTTTGAAGCCGACGCGAAACACCAAGACTAGCATGTGCGTGGCCGGGCTCGCCGTTCGGTCAAGTTCAATCCGGTTGCCGTGAATTCCTGGCATTTGCTTCGATCAGGTCAGCCATCGTCTTGTTGCCATCGCCGCCTTTTCTGCGCAGCGCTTCGATCACGCTCGTCTGATTCGCTGACGGCTGGTTCTGGCTCACTTTCCATTTCCCTGAGAGTCGGGTAATCGTGATCTCGATGCCGACAATTGCCGAAATCATCTTGTCGATGTAATCGCGCGGCGCGTCTGTAACCGCCCAAGGCTGGGGAAGTGCCGCTTCATTCTGTGTCGTCAGTGACTCAATCTGCGCACGTAGCCAGTTCGCGTCATCGATGATACGAAGCGTGCCATGAGCATGGACCACGGTGTAGTTCCAGGTTGGCACAACCTTTCCGGTCTCGTGTTTCGTGGCGTACCAGGACGGCGAGATGTAGGTATCGGCCCCCTGGAAGATGGCCAGAACCTCAAGGTTTTCGTCGAAGTCCTTCCATAACGGATTGGCCCGAGCGACGTGCCCCTGCAGGGTTCCGAGCGACGAAGATCCTGATACGAACTGCAGCGGAATGTGGTTGGCGACAAGACCATTTGACGAGAGCGTAACCAGAGTTGCCAGTGGATGCGCTCGTATCAGGTCGTGCAGTACTTCGACTCGCGACTCTTCAAAGTGTTTGGGCTGATACATGGGGATATCCTTGATCCGATCTCAGGCATGCGACAGGCGGGCGGGGCCCGCCAGCTTGCCGGTCAGGCCGTGCAACCCAAGTGTCGGGAGTGCGGCCTGCAGGCGCTCGGGGTGAGCCGTTGCGAGCAGGGTTAGCCGGCCATGGCCAAGTGCGGATGCGCCGGCGAGGCGCACGCACTGACGGGCGACGGCATCGGCAACGTCGACCAGTTTTGCGTGACCGGCGACAATGGGTTCGAGCGCGGAAGTGAGGAAAGCGAAGTGGGTGCAGCCAAGGACGATCTGATCGGCGCCTGTGTGGAGGGCCGGCGCAAGATGGCTGCGGACGGATTCAACAAATCCGGGGTCATCGAGCTGCAGGGTTTCGACCCGGGTGGCCCAACCGGGGCAGGGCAGAATTTCGACCTGAACCGTCGCTGCGTGCAGCCGGATGAGGCGAAAGAGCCTTTCGCTGCGCGCCGTTGCGGTTGTTGTCAGCACCGTGATGCGGCCGCTCTTCGAGGCGATGGCGGCGGGTTTGATGCCCGGCTCGACACCGACAACCGGGATGTCAGGCAGGGCCTCGCGCAACGCGTCAACAGCGGCCGCCGTAGCAGTATTGCAAGCGACAACAATTACCGTGCAACCCTGATCGACCAGATGACGGCCGATTCTCAGCACGCGGCTGCGGATGAAGGCATCATCCTTGTCACCGTAGGGAACGTGCGCCGTATCGGCGAGATAAACGAGGTCGGCATGCGGTAGAACGGAGGCAACGGTGGCAAGTACCGAGAGTCCGCCCAGTCCGCTGTCGAAAATGCCGATCATTCCGGAATCCGCAGTGGCGCGCACCTGGAAGCGGAACAGGGCCGGACGGAGAGCGCGCCTTTCATCCAGTTTTCAGCGGCGCCATGTGCGCCGAATCTGCTTCGGGTAGTCATGTAAGGGGGTGTGGCATGCAGAGTGGGGAGCGTTGTGCCGTTCGCACGGGTAGCGAGCTTTCTTTGGTATGATAATTCGGCGAGCAGGAATCCGGTTATGCGCGAGCTACCCGAGAGACAGCGACAAAATGGCCGTAGTTTTGAATTGCCCGATGTATTGTTTTATTGGTGCCCCCGATCGGAATCGAACCAATACCTGATGATTACAAATCAACTGCACGACCTTCATGCTACGGGGGCAGACGTGACGGACGAACCGAGGATTATAGCCGAAGCGGCAGGTTGAGGCACGCTTGCAGAGGCTTTGATGCGCTTCTGTGTCGAAGCGAAACGGTCATTTGCATCGCACTACTTTAATCAAAAGAGACCATGGCAACTCTAACCAATCCATCCGAAATTGCCCGCGAGACGTTGAGACAACTGATGTCGCAACGCAAGTCGCCTTCGCCCGACAATTATCGCGCGATTTATAATCAAATCGCCGGCATTTCCGGTAAATCAGCCGAGGTGTTCCCCGAGCGTGAGCTCAAGGCGCTCCTGTTGGCTCTGCCCAGGGAGACCCCGGTGCAGCAACGCCTTTCGCGGCAGCTCGATCAGTCGCTTAAAGGTTCCAACTGGGAAGAGTACAAGAAGGCTCTGGTCGATTTCATCAAGGAGCACAGTGCGGAATCGGAGTTGAAGTGGAGCGAGCTGATTTCCGAGTTCCTCCGCCAATGGGAGGCCAAGCAGTCCAGGCTGACGCCGGCCCGAAAACGGGAGTCGCTGGAGCACGTTCTTGCCAGCGCAGGAAACAACAGTGAAATCCTGTTCGGTCGGCTACAGCGCTTGATCAAATCGTGGTCGCAGAACCAAGCTGAGCCCGATGTCGCGGGAGGCCTTGAAGGCGATGTCGAGACGCCTAAAGCTCCTGTCGCGGAGCCAGCGAGTGTTGTCGCCAACGCCGCGCCGGCAACACCGGTCGGCCGCGCCGCAGAATTGTTGCCCGAACTTCGAAGCTTGTTGGTGTATACGCTGGAAGTTGTCGTCGCAACGCAGCTAGAAGACGACCCTGGGTTGGCTGCACAGGCCAAAACGCTCGCCGCGTCGGCAAACGCCGCGACTTCACTCAAGGCGTTGAATGAACTCCTTGCGGAGATAAAGCGCTTTGCCTTCCGGCTGGAATTTCTGGCCGAGGATCGTAACGAGCTGCGCAGTGGCCTGCTGAAATTACTGCAACTCATGATCGACAACGTCGGTGAACTTGTGGTCGATGATCGTTGGCTGAACGGGCAGATTGCCGTTGTGCGCGGAATCGTTGCGCAACCCATGAACATCCGTGCCATCAACGATGCCGAGCACCGTCTCAAGGAGGTCATATTCAAGCATAGTCAGCTCAAGCACAGTCTTGTCGAAGCCAGAGAGGCACTGAAACTTATGCTCGCCGGCTTCGTAGATCATCTGGCCGAGTTCGCCGATTCAACCTCCGATTACCATGACAAAATGGAAATCTGTGTTGAAAGAATCGGCAAGGCCGATGACATCGGCCAATTGCAGGATGTGCTTGCCGAGGTGATTGGGGAAACGCGCATCATCCAGATCAACGCGCAGCGTTCACGTGATGACCTGCGCGTTTCAAAACAGCGGGTCGAAGAAGCCGACAAACGCATCAACGAATTACAGGAAGAACTCGAAAAGGCCAGCATGCTGGTCCGCAACGACCAGCTTACCGGAACGCTCAATCGCCGCGGCCTGGAAGAGGCCTTCGAAAACGAGGTGGCCCGTTCGCGACGTCGTAAATCTCCGCTCTGTGTGGCCATGCTCGACATCGACAATTTCAAGAAGCTAAACGATTCCCTTGGTCACGATGCCGGCGATGCGGCACTGATTCATCTGGTCACCATCATTCGGGAAACCCTTCGGCCACAGGACACTCTGGCCCGTTTTGGCGGAGAAGAATTCATCATCATCCTGCCGGACACAACGCTTGAGGACGCAAAAACGGCCATCGTCCGTCTGCAAAGGGAACTCACCAAACGCTACTTCCTGCATGAAAACGAAAAAGTGCTGATCACCTTCAGCGCGGGAGTGACAGACCACCGCAGCGACGACACCCAGGCGAGCGTTACCAAACGGGCAGATGATGCAATGTTTGCAGCTAAGAAAGCCGGCAAGAACCGGGTCGTCACAGGGAATAACTGAGCCGGCAGGAAGAGGCTTGGCGCGGTTTTGAGAGCTGATGGATCTTTGTGCCAACCCGTTTGGACAGTACGTCAATAGCCGCGATCTACACCGAATACGGCCGATGCAACCAGCCGCGCACGACATTGACGTCGCATTGCGGCAGGTAGCCGTAGCCGGATAGCGAGTCCTCGACGACGCAATCGGCGACCCAGTGCGGGACGGACTTGGAGCTGAGCATGTGGAAGTACCAGGCCATCGGGTAGCCTATTTCACGGTCGAAACGGGCAAGCGCCGTACACAATTCGAGCCCGCTGCTGCCGGCCACTGCATCGAATTCCGGCGCGTCATCGAACTGTGTGGAGATCGGCTGTGCGCGGAATACAGGCTGGTGATAGTGATCGAGGTGTTCGCGGGTGGCGATCACCCAATGGTTGCAGTAGGCACTGGCACTGCTGGCGCTGCTTTTCGACCAGTCTTCAAGCATGCGGTGGATGGGCGCGGGTTCGGGCTTTTGCGCCAGCATGCGGCGAAGCAGGGCGCCGATATGCTGGATGCGGTGAAAGGTGTGGAAGGGCAGGCCGACCGGGACAGGCTTGTCATTGCCGCCTCGCGGATCGACCAGCTCCTCGATGCTGACAGGGGCGTTGGCGAAGAGTCGATGCACGCGCAACTCCTGTAGATCCTCGATCTCCAGTTGCAGAAAATCGGCCACACTATCGCCGGCAGCGGCGACCAGATAGTGCGTCTGGCCCATCAAGCGAGTTGCGTAAAGCTGTTGATCAGCGAAGTCGTCAGTAAGCTGGCCAAAATCACCGCCGCGCTCATTGAGGGCGTTTTCAGCCCAATTTTCGAGGCTATCGGAAATTCGATTTCCGTCTTTGTCGAGGACACCGCCCAGACGATACCAGCCGCCGCGGCTCAAGGAATGGCGGAACTTCCACTCGGGAAGGGCCTGACCAAGTGCCTTGATCAGCGCTCCCGGGCCGCTGCTCACCGCTGTCTTGGCGCAGGTTTCGACGATGGCCGGGGAGAGGGCTTTGCAATGCTCCAGCCAGGCCAGTGCTTCCTTCATGCTTCTTCCTCGCGATCAGACTCGGGCGGTACGCGATCCCGCGTTGCCGAATCCGGTATCGGCGGACGTATTCTCAATCCGCATCGGCTTTGGCGGCGACGAGAACGCCGGTCGCTTTGTTGAAATCGTCAGTCAGCTTCAGGCACTCGCCCGTAGCGCCGGTGACCAGGTACAGATCGTGGTTGTCGAAGCTGAGCGCCGGCTGGTGACGAGGTGAAACATCGTCTTCGCTGCACTCGGTAAAGTGCAGTTGCGGAAATCGCTCGCGCAACAAGTCAATGCGCGAACTCAGTTGAATGATCTCGGCCGCCTGCACGAGTTGAAGTGGCGTCATCACGCCGACCCCTCGGCCTGGACAAGCTCCTCGAAGCGTTTCAACGAGGCGGCCGGCACGCCCATGATTCGTGCCAGCCAGGGCGGTGGGCTGGCCAGACGGGCCTGCAGCTCAACCAGCACTTCGTGGGCGGGGCCGCCTTTCGGCTTCTTGATCGGGTGTACCCCGGCACGCACCAGCTTGGCGGCGGCCGGGCCGCCGATCGATTGCACAAAGGCGATCTGGCAGTCGCCGATCAGCGCCGAGCGGGCCGCATTTCTGTCTTCGGTGGTATCCGCTTCGACGGTGGAGCGCACGTCGATCAGCTTCTGTGTGGTCAGGCTGACCAGGTAAATCAGGAAGCGCTCGCATGAACCGAAGTGGCCGTCGAGGTTTTCGCCCCGATTGGCGGCGATGGCGACGCGGATGCTGTCGGGAATATCGCCGCCGGGGGAGCTATCGACCACGGGGAAATCGCTGCTCTCGACACCCTGACCCCAAAGGAGCCGTACAGCGTCCTTCAGCGCCGCGTCTTCAACGCCGACATGGCAACCCTGCTCGGCAAAATCACCGGCGAGGATGACCCGTATATCATCAACGGTCAGCGTGCCCAGCTTGCTTTCGGTCAATGGCGCTTCCAGTTTTTCCACGAGGGCGCCAACCAAAGCCTGGACGTCAAGACTGTTCAGCGCGCGGGCGGCCAAGGCGATGCGCAAGGCCGCTTCACGAGAGGCGATCGGAGTGGCCGGCATGACAGTGATCCTCCGCTGTCAAGCCGGGACGATGCAGCCGGACGGGCAAACATCGACGCACATCGGCGAATCGCTTTCGCCTTCGCATTCCGTACAGGTGCCGACGTCGATCTTGAAATAGATCTTGCCGGAACTGATCGATTTGGTTGGGCAAACTGGCTTGCAGTCGCCGCAGGCCGTGCACATGTCAGGGTCAATTTTCATTGCCATGATATTTCTCCTGGTTGCTTGTCTAGGTGTTGACTTAATCCTCGGCCATGCCGGTGCGCCTGGCCCGTAAGGAAATGGGCAGACGCGGCGGTTTGGCGATCGGATCGATGTAGTACGAACCGCCGTTGTCCAGTTTCAGTTCGCCGCCCCATTTTTCCTGGGTGTCGAATTCAATGGACGAAATTGAGGCTTCCAGATCCCGTTTCGGAAGGTAGAACGTCAGGCCGCCGTTGTCGGCTTGACGGATCATGATATTGGCCATCAAATGCTCCTGCAGTACCGGCGGCGCCCGAGTTGCCAGGCGCCGCCAGCGGTTCGGATTAACGAACCAGGTCGAAGTTGTAGTCCGTAGTCGCCATGCCCATCGTCTCCTTGTCGAGTTGTTCAAGGACGGCGTTGGTCAGTTGGGTGACGATCGAGATCATGCCCTCATAGCCCATCGTCGTATGGCGATGCAGGTGGTGACGGTCAAAGATCGGGAAGCCAAGGCGGATCAGCGGCACTTCGAACTCTTCGCCCTTGAAGCGGGTATCGCGCTGGATGAACTTGCCGTAGGAGTTGCCGATCAGGAAATCCGGCTTGTCCGTGAAGCACAGGCTACGCATGTGCCACAGGTCGTAACCGGCATAGGCCTTGCCATTGACGCCGAAGGGGCTTTCGGCCAGCAGCTTCTCCATGGCCTTGGTCCAGCGCTTGGTGGCGTTGTTGGAAAGGACATGGGTCGGCTCGGCGCCGCACTCGAGCAGGATCTTGACCATGCCAGTGACGAAATCCGGGTCGCCGTAGAGCGCGAACTTCTTGCCATGCAGCCAGGCGTGGCTGTCGGCGATGACGTCCATGCAGCGTCCGCGTTCCTTGGCCAGCGATTCCGGGATCGGCTTGCCGGTGACTTCGGAAACCTTCATCAGGAAATCGTCGGTCCACTCGACGCCCATCGGAATATTCAGCTTGGGCACCTCGTGATTCCACGTGTTCTCGATGAACTTTTTGGTTTTGTCGAGTTGCGCCGGATGCAGGAGAACGGTCGTGTAGGCGTTGGGCGCATCCTTGATTTCGTCCTGTGTCGTGCCGCCGGCATACATGCGGAATTCACCGTCGGTCGGCGTGTCGAATACCTCGCTCGGGTCGCACAACAGGGTGAAATCGACATCCATCTCGCCGAGCATGCGCTTGATCACGCGATAGTTGCCCAGGTAGGTTTCGAAGCCAGGAACGATGTTGATCTTGCCGTTGGAACCCGCCTTCTTGCCTTCCATGGTGTTCAGCGTGAAGGAGCGAATGATGCCCTCGAACATGTTGTCCCAGCCAGTCGTATGCGAACCGACGAAGGACGGCGTGTGTGCGAAGGGAACCGGGAATTCCTGGGGAATATGGCCTTCCTTCTTGGTGTTGTTGATGAACGCGTTGAGGTCGTCGCCAATCACTTCGGCCATGCACGTGGTGGATACGGCAATCATCTCCGGCTTGTAGAGCGCCTTCGCGTTGGCCATGCCGTCGTACATGTTCTTCTGCCCGCCGAACACGGCTGCATCCTCAGTCATCGAGTCGGAGACGCACGAGCACGGCTCCTTGAAGTGACGGTTGAAGTAGGTGCGAAAGTAGGCGACACAGCCTTGCGAACCATGCACGTAGGGCAGGGTCTTGTGAAAACCGGACGCGCACAGCACGGCGCCGAGCGGCTGGCAGGCCTTGGCGGGATCGACCGTCAGGGCGCTGCGCTTGAAGTTGAGCTCCTGGTATTCCATCGTGGTCGTCCACATGAAGGTTTCGCGTACCTTCTCGGGGCTGTGGCCTTCTTCAAACAATTCCCGTTTATCGGCGATTGACTTCTTGTAGTCGTCATCGCTGAACAAGGGGTAACTGGGCTTGATATTTTCTACGGTTTGCATTGCTGTCTCCTTGCCCGCAGTGCTCATCTGCAACTGCGGGTACAAGCTGATGGATGGTCCTGTTCGTTCCTGTTCGCCAACTCAGGCGGCCTTCTGCACTTCTTCGGTTACCGCTTTCTTCCAGGGCGGCACCAGGTTGCCCCAGACCGGATTGGACAGTGCGATGTCCATGTCGCGGGCGAAGATGGCGAAGCCGTCGTAGCCGTGATAGGGGCCGGAGTAATCCCAGGAGTGCATCTGGCGGAATGGAATGCCCATTTTCTGGTAGATGTACTTTTCCTTGATGCCTGAACCGACCATGTCCGGTCTGATCTTCTTGACGAATTCCTCCAGCTCGTAGCCGGTGACATCGTCATAGAGCAGGGTGGCGCTGCCCATTTCCTTGATCGTGCGGTCGTAGTCGTCGTTGTGTGCGAATTCGTAGCCGGTACCGACGACTTCCATGCCGAGGTCTTCGTAAGCGCCGATGATGTGGCGCGGCCTCAGTCCGCCGACATAGAGCATGACCTTCTTGCCCTGCAGGCGCGGCTTGTACTTGGCGATGATGGCATCCATCATCGGCTGATAGCGGGCGACAACGGCTTCGCACTTTTCCTTGATCGAATCGTCGAAGAAAGCGGCGATCTTGCGCAGCGATTCGATGATCTTGGTTGGACCGAAGAAGTTGTATTCCAGGTAGGGAATGCCGTACTTCTCTTCCATGTGGCGGCTGATGTAATTCATCGAGCGATAGCAGTGCAGCAGGTTGAGCTTCACCTTCGGCGTGTTCATCATTTCAGCTATCGTGCCGTCGCCGGACCACTGGGAAACCACGCGCAGACCCATTTCCTCAAGCAGGATGCGGGAAGACCAGGCATCGCCGCCGATGTTGTAGTCGCCGATGATTGAGACGTCATAGGGCGTCGACTCGAAGGTGTTGCCGTCGCGCTTGTCGAGAACCCAGTCGCGGATGGCGTCGTTCGCGATGTGGTGGCCCAGCGACTGGGAAACACCGCGAAAGCCTTCACAGCGCACCGGGACGACCGGCTTGCCTAGATTGGCCGAGGCCTTTTTGGAGACCGATTCGATGTCGTCGCCGATCAGGCCGATGGGACATTCGGACTGGACGGAGATGCCCTTGTTGAGGGGAAAGAGCTGATCGACTTCTTCGATCAGTTTGGCGAGCTTCTTGTCGCCACCGAAAACGATGTCCTTTTCCTGGAAGTCCGAGGTGAAGTTCATCGTGGAAAAGGTGTCCACGCCGGTCGTGCCGACATAGTAATTGCGGCGCCCGGCACGGGAATACTGGCCACAGCCGATGGGGCCGTGCGAGATGTGGATCATGTCCTTGATCGGCCCCCAGACGACGCCGCGGGAACCCGCGTAGGCACAGCCGCGGACGGTCATTACGCCGGGCAGGGACTTGCGGTTGGAAGTGATGCACTTCTTGGATTGTTCAATCGACTGGTCATTGACCGCAAGGTGCTTGCTGCGGTCTTTTTTGGCCTTTTCAGGATAAACCTCAAGAACCTCGGCGATCAGGGCTTCGGTTTCTTCGCGAGATAGCGTTGTCATCTTTTTTCTCCTGACGCGGTCACCCATCCGTGGCCGGCGCACTGGTTGAAAGTGGCGGATTCGCTTACGCAACCCCGCCGTGTCGTGCCTAGTTGTTGCTTACTGCATATTTCCTGCTACTCGTAATGCCAATCACCTGCGCGGTTCAGGCTGCTTCAGCAGCCAGTTCTGCCGCTGTCTTGCCGATGATGGACTGGTCTTCAACGCTCATGATGCCGAATTCCATCAGCAGCTCTTCCAGCTCTTCCATCTCGATCGGAGTCGGGATAACGAAGTTTGTGTTGTTGATTATCTTGTTCGCCAAAGCACGGTATTCGTCGGTTTGCTTGTGCGTCGGATCGTACTCAACACAAGTCATGCGGCGGATTTCCGCATGCTGCACGGCGTTGTCGCGCGGAACGAAGTGGATCATCGTGGTGCCCAGGCGTTGGGCCAGAGCCATGACCAGTTCGTCTTCGCGGTCGGTGTTGCGGCTATTGCAGATCAATCCCGCCAGACGCACACCGCCGGAGTTCGCGTACTTCACGATGCCCTTGCAGATATTGTTGGCGGCATACATGGCCATCATTTCGCCCGAGCAGACGATATAGATTTCCTGCGCCTTGTTTTCGCGGATCGGCATGGCAAAGCCGCCGCAAACCACGTCACCGAGCACGTCGTAGAAAACGAAGTCCAGGTCGTCCGTATAGGCACCCTCTTCTTCGAGGAAGTTGATGGCGGTAATGACACCGCGCCCGGCGCAGCCGACTCCGGGTTCAGGACCGCCGGATTCAACGCACTTGATGCCGCCGAAGCCAACGGAGAGAACGTCCTCGAGTTCGAGGTCTTCCACCGAGCCTGCTTCGGCCGCCAGATGCATGACGGTCGTTTGAGCCTTGCTATGCAGGATCAGGCGAGTGGAGTCGGCTTTCGGGTCACAACCGACGATCAATACATTTTTGCCGGATTCGGCAAGCGCCGCGACCAGATTCTGTGTGGTGGTGGACTTGCCGATGCCGCCTTTGCCGTAAATGGCACATTGACGCAACTTGGCCATGCTGTAATCTCCTTATTCTGTCAGTCGATTTGCGAATGAAACAATCAGAGTCGCACCTGTCCTGCAGCATGTTGCGTGCCAGGTCGTCGAAAGCATCGCAAGCGATTGAAATATAAATGAAATCGGAAAACATGACGGTGCCTGACGCGGCGCAGACTTGCGACAAATCCCACGTCCTTTGTAGGGGTGATGACAAGGCATCGCTGCCGCGCGATGCGCGTTTGCCGATCAATCGCTGCAATCTACCGGCCGTGGTGCTGGGTAGCCTGTCCTACCAGAAATATCCGATTCCTCTGCTGCTCGACGGCGTCGCCGAACTGCATCGGGACCTCTTCGATCGCCTGAACGCCACCCCGCCCGAAGCGCTGGGCGCCGTCTTCGCCGATTACCTGACGGTGCACTTCCGGCTGGAACGGCCGGAAGAGATGGGGCTGAGAGCAGGCTTCGGTGGCGACCGGAAGAACCGCGCCAAGGCCAATTACATTCGCATGATTCGCGGCTGGAGTTTTGATTCCGACAGCCGCGAAGGCGCCGTGCTCAAGGGCTGGGTCGAGTCGCGCTTCGGTCTGCCGCCGCGCTACCACGGGCAGGCCTTGCGCGACTTCTCCGGCGAAGCCTACCGCCGCTACCTTGAAATGCGCTCGCATGGCTTGTATGGAACCGGCGCGCTGGAGGCGCAATTCGACCTCGTCTATGCTTTCTGCCAGTTGCAGCTGGCGCTCGGCTACCCGCCGCAGAATCCGCCGCAGACCCATCTCACGCTTTACCGCGGCGTCAATCGCATGTCCGACCATGAAGTGCTGAGCAAAGGTGAAGGCGGGCGTCACATCATCCTGCTCAACAACCTGAATTCCTTTTCCCGCAGTCGCGAGCGCGCCGGCGAGTTCGGCGATTACATCATGACGGCCGACATCCCGCTGACCAAGATCTTCTTCCACTGCGGCCTGCTTCCGGGGGTGTTGAAAGGCGAGGACGAGTATCTGGTGATTGGCGGGGTCGTCGAGGTGACCTTGTCGACCCTCTGATGTCACGCAAGCGGCAACATTCGCTGTCGCGTTTCCTACAATCGCCGACGCCAGGGTCAGGACACCCGTGCCGATGCGCGGATTGGCGACAGGCGTGGAACTTGCTCGGGATGAGTATCCCTTCAAATCGGAGCAATTGTCATGACCCCCGAACTGCGCGACAAGCTGATCGACGGCCTCAAAAACGGCAGCATCGTTCCCTATCTCGGCCCCGGCGTACTGGCCGACGTGACCAACGCCGCGAACGGTACGCCAATCCCTGCCGATAGTAATTCGCTGATCCTGGCGATGAACGATGGCCGGCCGATGTCACCCAAGCTGATGTACGAATTCCCGCGCGCCGCGATGAATGTCGAACTCAAGCGCGGTCGCAGCACGGTAACCCGCTTCCTCACGCGCACCTACGGCGACACGCTGTGGACGCGCGGCGCAGTCCATGACTGGATCAGGGCAATCCACCCGCCCTACGTGATTGACATCAACCGCGACACGCAGCTCCAGGATTCCTACGCTCGCCTGAAACACAACCTGATCGTCGGCATTGCCCGTCTTGGAGGGACCGATTTTCGCTACAAGCTGTATTACTGGGATACCGGGGCTTACCATAAATCCGATGTCATCGACCCGGATCTGACCATCCTGTTCAAGCCCATGGGCACACCGAAGCCTTTTCCGGACTACGTTGCTTCCGACGCCGACTATGTCGATTACATTACCGAGCTGATGGGCGGCTTTTCGATTCCGCCCGTCGTCAAGGCGTTGCGCAAAGGCAAGCAGTACCTGCTGATGGGTCTGCGTCTGAACCGCGACACCGAGCGCATGGTGATGTCCGACATCATTTACGACGCCGCGCAGCCGGCGGGCTGGGCCTTGATTCAGGAACCGACCGACAAGGAACGACGCTATTGCAAAAAGCTGGGGCTGGAACTGATCGAGTCCGATGTTTTCGAACTGATCGGTGCTGAATCCTTTGCTTGACACGGCCTGATCGAGACACAATAGTATGTGAGGCAAGCGATGGTTTCGCGCAGTTGGTGATCGGCACGACGGCGAGGCAACGGATGAAGAATGCACACAATATTGGCGGAATCCTGTTCGACCTTGACGGCGTGTTGTATGTCGGCAATCAGGTCATTGACGGCGCAT
>NZ_FLQY01000051.1 GCF_900089945.1 Candidatus Propionivibrio aalborgensis
GACGCGCGTGCGGATCAGCACACCGCCCGTGGTAATCAACATGATCTCGTCTTCGTCATGGACTAAGCGGGCGGCGACGACCTTCCCGTTGCGTTCGCTGGCGGCGATGGCGATCACACCCTGCGTCCCGCGACCGGAATGGCGGAAATCGGCCAGCACCGTACGTTTGCCAAATCCGTTTTCGGTCGCCACCAGCACGGTCTCCTGATGATTTTCCGCAACCAGCAGGGAAAGCACCTGCTGGCCTTCGCCCAGTTTCATGCCGCGCACACCACGCGCCGTACGACCCATCGGGCGTACGTCTTCCTCGTCAAACCAGACAGCCTTGCCGGCGTCTGAAACCAAAACAATGTCATGGGTGCCGCTGGTGATTTCGGCACCGATCAGGAAGTCATCGTCGTCAAGCGCTACGGCGATAATTCCGGCTTTGCGCGGATTGGAGAAGTCGGAAAGCGGCGTCTTTTTGACCGTGCCTTGAGAGGTGCACATGAAGATGAAACGATCTTCGGTGAATTCTTTGATCGGCAGAATGGCATTGATCTTCTCGCCCTCTTCAAGCGGGAACATATTGACAATCGGCTTGCCGCGCCCTGTCCGGGCGCCCTGCGGCACCTCATAGACCTTGAGCCAGTACACCCGTCCACGATTCGAGAAGCAGAGGATGAAATCGTGCGTATTGGCGATAAACAGATGGTCGACGAAATCGTCTTCCTTGACACTCGCCGCCTGCTTGCCGCGACCACCACGGCGCTGCGAGCGATAGTCGGTGAGCGGCTGTGACTTGATGTAACCCGTATGCGAAAGGGTAACCACCATGTCCTGCGGCGTAATGAAGTCCTCGACGCCCAGATCCTGCGTATTGAGTACGATTTCCGAGCGTCGTTTGTCGCCGAACTGGGCGCGAATTCCCGTCAACTCCTCAACGATGATCTCGCTGATCCGCTCGGGGCGCGCCAGAATGTCCATCAGATCAGCAATGCGTTCAAGCAATTCGCCATAGTCTGCGACGATCTTTTCGCGCTCAAGGCCGGTCAGACGCTGCAGGCGCAGTTCGAGAATGGCTTGCGCCTGCGCCTCGGACAGCAGGTAGCCGTTTTTCGATAAGCCGTACTCAAGCCCCAGCCCTTCGGGTCGCGTTGCATCCAGCTTCGCCCGCTGCAGCATTTCACCGACCGTCGTCGACAGCCACAACCGCCCCATCAGGCCACGACGGGCATCCGCCGGCGTCGGCGAGGCCTTGATCAGCGCGATGATCTCATCGACATTGTCGAGCGCCACCGCCAGGCCTTCCTGGATGTGCGCCCGTTCGCGTGCCTTGCGCAGCTCGAACACCGTGCGCCGGGTGATGACTTCGCGTCGATGCGAGAGAAAGCAGTCGAGCATCTGCTTCAGGTTGAGCAGGCGCGGCTGGCCGTCGACCAGCGCCACCATGTTCATGCCGAAGGTATCTTGCAGCTGCGTCTGCTTGTACAGGCAGTTGAGAACGACTTCGGGGACTTCGCTGCGCTTGAGCTCGATCACCACGCGCATCCCCGACTTGTCCGACTCGTCACGCAGATCGGATATGCCGTCAATCTTTTTCTCGTTGACCAGCTCCCCGACCTTTTCCAGCAGGGTCCGCTTGTTCACCTGATAAGGCAACTCATCGATGATGATCGCCTGACGATCGTTGCTGCCCTTGATCGGTTCGAAGTGCGTCCTGCCACGCATTACAACCCTGCCACGCCCGGTACGATAGCCGTCACGAACACCGGAAACACCGTAGATAATTCCGGCCGTCGGAAAATCAGGTGCTGGAATGATGTCAATCAACTCGTCAATCGTCATTTCCGGATTGGCCAGCAAAGCCAGGCAGGCATCAATGACTTCGTTGAGGTTGTGCGGCGGGATGTTGGTCGCCATGCCGACGGCGATTCCCGACGAGCCATTGATCAGCAGGTTCGGGATGCGCGCCGGCAGGATCAACGGCTCTTGCTCCGAACCATCGTAGTTCGGCCCGAAATCGACGGTTTCCTTTTCAATGTCAGCGAGCAACTCATGCCCGATCCGAGCCATACGCACTTCTGTGTAACGCATCGCGGCCGCGTTGTCGCCGTCGACGGAGCCGAAGTTGCCCTGCCCGTCGACCAACATGTAGCGCAGCGAAAAGTTCTGCGCCATACGTACTATAGTGTCATAAACCGCCGTATCCCCGTGCGGGTGATACTTGCCGATCACGTCGCCGACAATACGCGCCGATTTTTTGTAAGCCTTGTTCCAGTCGTTGGACAGCTCGTGCATGGCAAATAGCACGCGGCGATGAACGGGCTTGAGACCATCGCGCGCGTCCGGCAAGGCACGGCCGACAATGACGCTCATGGCATAGTCAAGATACGAACGACGCATCTCGTCTTCAAGACTGACAGGCAAAGTTTCTTTGGCGAAGGGGTCTACGGGTTGTTCCATTTTCTTATCCGGATAGCGCCAGTGAGAAACTCGCTTCGGCGTCGGTGCGGTCGTCTTGACTAAGCCGGTGATTCTATCACGCCTGCATCGCCCCGCCAGAATCCAACGGAAGCGAAATACAACTGATTTGCACCCCCGATCTCCGGGCTAAAAGCACCATTCGCGCAACGATTCCGTCTGGTGACACTGAGCAAAAGCCCGCCAAGATCGATATTTCAGCGGATCCGAAGTAAGCTAGCGCATGGTTCTGAATAATTTCGCCCCCGTAGCCTGTTCCAGTCTGAAGCAGATCGACTCATGCACGTTCCCATAGACCTGCTCATCGAAGCCCGCTGGATCATTCCCGTCGAACCGGCCGATGTCGTGCTTGAAGATCACGCAGTTGCGGTCAACGACGGCCGGATTGTTGCAATTTTGCAACAAGGTGAGGCAAACACCCGTTTTTTTCCTCGCCAACGGAAACGACTGGCACATCACATTCTGATTCCGGGACTCGTGAATCTGCATACGCATGCGGCGATGACATTGCTACGTGGCCTTGCCGACGATTTACCGCTCATGGAATGGCTGCAGATTCACATCTGGCCCGCCGAGGAAAAACACGTCTCTGAACAATTCGTATACGACGGCACACTCATCGCTTGTGCCGAAATGCTGCGTGGCGGCATTACCTGTTTCAATGACATGTATTTCTACCCCAAAGCTATAGCTGGAGCGGCTCTAGCCTCCGGCATGCGTGCCGCAATCGGGTTGATTACTCTGGATCTTACGACCCCTTACGCGGCTGATGCCGACGACTATCTGGCCAAGGGATTGGCTGCCCGCGACGCGCTCCGTGACGAACCCTTGCTCAGTTTTTGCCTTGCTCCGCATGCGCCCTACACGGTAAGCGACCAAGCCTTCACCAGGGTCCTGACACTCGCCGAGCAATGTGATCTACCAATCCATTTACACCTCCATGAGACACTCCAGGAAATTGAAGACAGCGTGCAGCGCTTTGGCATACGCCCCATTGAGCGCTTGCACCAACTCGGACTACTCGGCCCCGGGTTGATCGGTGCGCATGGAATACATCTGAACATGGATGAAATCGCGCTCCTTGCCCAGCACAGCTGTTCGATTGCACACTGCCCCAGTTCGAATCTCAAGCTTGCCAGCGGCATTGCACCGACCGCAACGCTGGTGAAGCAGGGCGTCAACATGGGTCTTGGCACCGACGGTGCGGCAAGCAATAATCGGCTGGATTTATTTCAGGAGTTACGCCTCGCCGCCTTGCTAGCCAAGGGATACAACGGACAAGCAGATGCTGTCGGCGCCCATCAGGCACTGCGAATGGCGACCCTGGGTGGCGCGCAAGCGCTGGGCCTGAACGATGCAATCGGCTCCATCAAAATCGGCAAGGCTGCCGACCTGTGTGCGGTCAACATCAATGACATCGGTTTGACACCGTGTTATGATCCGGCATCGCTCCTTGTCTATTCAGCAGGGCGTGAGTACGTTACAGATGTGTGGGTTGCCGGGCAGCTTCGTGTTGCAAACGGCCACCTGCTTGAGACTAACGAAATTGAGTTGATAAATCTCGCGGCTTTGTGGCAGAATCAAATTCGTCCGCTTAATGTTTGAATCAATATTGCCGTTTAATAGGCGTAACAGGCCATGTGGACGAGAAACGAAACCACAGACTTTAACTATCGAGGGAAACCCAGATGAACAAAACCGTAAAACAAGTAATGATGGCCGTGCTGGCTACGACTCTCGGCCTCTGTGCCTCGTTGGCTCAAGCACAAACCAATAGCGTCTACGTTATCGACGGCCGCGGCGAAGTTGCCACAAGCGGTACAGGCCTGTGCTGGCGCACCGGCTTCTGGACTCCGGCAGCTGCTGCTACGGATGCGAACGGCTGCAAGTGCGACAAGGATCTGATCCCGAAAGAAATCTGCGAGCCGAAGATGGCTACGTCGGCCCCGACTGCGAAGCCGATGGGCGAAAAGATCACTGTTGCGGCTGATGCGCTGTTTGACTTCAACAAGGCTACGCTGCGTCCGGAAGGCAAAGCGAAGATCGACGAAGTTGCCGCCAAGGCCAGCCAACTGGTTCTCGAAGTTGTTATCGCTGTAGGTCACGCTGACCGCATCGGTAGTGCTGCCTACAACCAGAAGCTGTCCGAGAAGCGCGCTGCCGCAGTCAAGGATTACATGGTCAGCAAGGGCATTCCGGCGAACCGTATCTACACTGAAGGCAAAGGCAGCACGCAGCCAGTCACGAAGCCCGATCAGTGCAAGGGTCCGAAGAGCGCCAAGGTTATCTCCTGTCTGCAACCTGACCGTCGCGTCGATATCGAAATCATCGGCACCTCCAAGTAACTCTGCTGATGTCAACAAAAGCCCTGCTTCGGCAGGGCTTTTTTGTTTCCAACCTCGAGAAACTTTTCGTGCCATGCTTAACGCCGACCAGAACGAACTCGATAAATTCAGCCAACTTGCTCATCGCTGGTGGGATCCGAACAGCGAGTTCAAGCCTCTACATGACATCAACCCGCTTCGCCTCGCATGGATCGATAGCCACGCAGGAATTTCGGGAAAAACAATTCTTGATGTCGGCTGTGGCGGGGGAATTCTTTCTGAAAGCATGGCGCAGCGCGGTGCGACCGTAACCGGCATCGACCTCTCCGATAAGGCACTCGGTGTAGCCAAGCTCCACTTGCTGGAAAGCGGAAACAAGGTTGACTACCAAAAATCATCTGCAGAAGAGTTTTCTGACCGGACTCCCGCTTGCTACGACGTTGTGACTTGCATGGAAATGCTTGAACACGTCCCCAACCCGGCCAGCATTGTTTCCGCCTGTTCCGTACTGGTCAAACCGGGCGGCCATGTCTTTTTCTCCACGATCAACCGCAATGCCAAGGCTTACCTGCTTGCCGTAGTTGGTGCCGAGTATATACTCAAGATGCTGCCCAAAGGCACGCATGATTATGCGAAATTCATCAAACCGTCCGAACTTTCACGTTGGGCGAAAAGCGCCTTGCTGGAACCCGACGAATTGATCGGGATGACATTCAATCCGCTCAATCAACGTTACAGCCTCGGGCACGATACCGACGTTAACTACCTCTTGCACACCAAGAAAACCTCCTGAGTACTCCCACACCAAGGGCGCTAGCAACCCTCAGAATAGGGCCATCCTGAGCGTCATCGCGTGGTAGAATGCCATCGTTGCGCAAGCTTTTTGGTGTTATCTGACGGATCGATATCTACAAAATGGGGGCGACCTGGCTTCGACGTGGGTTGCAAAGCAGAGCAGGGCATACCGAGGACCAGTCACCTCGTAAATCCATCTGGAAACTACTAAACGCCAACGACGAGCGTTTTGCTCTAGCCGCTTAGGCGGTTGGACCGCTGTACTGATCGGTCTCTGGGTCAGGTGAGGCAACTCACAACAGCGTCATTTACAGGGGCTCGCTCTTGCCAGGGTTACTTTGGCAAGGGCTAAACCCAAGGTAACTCGCCTGAAGCAAGCCTGTTCGGCCGGCGTGCAACGGTTAAAACCAAAATGACCGGACTAAGTATGTAGAACTGTCTGTAGAGGACTTGCGGACGGGGGTTCGATCCCCCCCGCCTCCACCAATAACAATAGCCTTTTCAACGAGTTATATAAATATCTCGCTTGAAACTGGCTATTTTTTTGGCTGTTTTTGTCTGGCTAGTCGGCTTCACATTGGTTCAGCTATTCGCCTTGAGCCGCCCGTATGTTGTATTTATGAGACAGGCTCTGTCTTCGAATTCTGCACGCATAGCCTTTATCGGCGTTTTTGAGAAAACTGGGGCCACGCACGAACTGCTGAAAGCATGCTCTAGTCATCTTCCGCAATCGGGAATACGACCCGCGCCCGCAGCCCTCCGGAATCCGAAGCGAGAAAGCTAACTTGCGCACCGTGACGATCAGCAATCGTTCGAACGATGGACAGGCCAAGCCCGCTTCCGGTATTGCCATCGTTACCACTACGACGGTAAAAGCGATCGAAGACGCGTTCGTACTCTGTAGCAGGAATACCTGGCCCGGTATCGGCGACTTCGAGGAAGGCATGCCCTTTTTCAAGAGCGCACGAAACATCCACACGCCCGCACGCGGGGGTATACCGCAGCGCATTTCCGACTAGATTGGACAGCAGGATGTGCAGGGCATCGGCATCTCCTGACACCACAGCCGCCTCATCGGCCAAGGTCACGCCCAGATCAATTCGCCTATCTTCGGCAAGCCGCTCATGATCAAGAACCGAGTGCCGCACCAGCTCGGCAAGGCTTACCGGCGCAAATCGATACTCGGCAGCGCCCGGCTCCTGTCGTGCAAGTGTCAGCAGTTGCTGAACGGCATGAGTGGTTCGTTGCAATCCGTTCTTGAGCTCACCCAGCGCCGATTCCCTGTCCTCACTGGATGTGGCCCGTTCGACGAGTTGCACTTGCAGTTGCAGCGCCGTCAGTGGCGTGCGTAGTTCGTGAGCAGCATCGGCGACGAAGGCACGCTGGGCGTCCAGCGCAGATTTGAGCCGCGCCAGAAGGCCGTTCAGCGAGTACACCAGCGGTTTCACTTCTTCAGGTACTTCGGCCTCGTTCAGCGAATCAAGCGAATCAGGCGTCCGGGTCTGCACCAGGCGCGCAAGCCGGGCCAAGGGTTGCAAGCCACGACCAACCAAAACCCAGATGAACAAACCCAGAACCGGGAGCAGTACGAAGAAAGGCTTCAGCGTGCTCCAGGCGGCGTCGGCCGCAAGCTGATTGCGTACGCGCATCGGCTGCGCCACGGCTATCGTCAGACCGTGGAACTGGGTGGCGAAAACCCGCCACTCTCCCTCGCGGGTATCCACTGACGAATAGCCCAGTTTGGTCAGTTCAGGCCATGACTGGTGCGGCCGGGAAAAATACATCGTCAAACCGTTCCGATCCCACACGCGGATTACGTAATCCAGACTCTCGTCGCCGACCAGCGCTTCAGCGGAGCTCTGAAACGTCTGATCGCGCAATGACAGGGCAATCTGCCTCAATTGGTAGTCAAAGAGCACGCCCGCTTCATCGCGCGCCGCACGATACGTGGCCCAGCCACCAAGCATCATCACCACGAACATGGCGCCAAGCAAAGCAACGAGCAAATTGCGGCGGATTGATCTCATGCGCGTTCCGGCACCGTGTAGCCGACACCTCGCACATTCCGTATCCACCCGGCACCCAGCTTGCGTCGTAGCGAATGGATGTAAACTTCGACCGTATTGCTTTCGACTTCCTCATCCCAGCCATAGATGCGTTCTTCAAGCTGGGCGCGCGAGAGCGGTACCCTGGGCTGCTCAAGAAGCGCCTGTAACAGGGCGAACTCACGCCCGGAAAGATAAACGGGCGATCCGTCGAGAAAGACTTCATGCGTTGCCGGATTGAGAGTGAGCGGGCCGTTTTCCATCAGCGGCGAGGCTCGCCCGGCCTGCCGCCGCATCAAGGCCCGGATACGGGCCACCAGCTCATCGAAACTGAAGGGCTTCACCAGATAGTCGTCGGCTCCGGCATCCAGGCCCTTGACCCGATCAGCCACGGAATCTCGCGCCGTGATCACCAGCACCGGCAACACCAAGCCATTCCGACGCCACCCGGCGAGCAGGTCCAGACCGGTCTTCCGTGGCAAACCGAGGTCGAGCAGGACTAATTCATGTACGCCGCTGGCGAGCGCCAGTTCTGCCGCTGCGCCGTCGCGAACCCAGTCCACTGAATAGCCTTCCTGCCGCAACCCACTCTGAACACTGGCCCCGATCATCGGGTCATCTTCAACGAGCAGCAGGCGCATCCTTCCTCCCTGGTCAATATCGACTGAAAATACTCATGTCCCGGTTCATGTTATAGCGGTTTCATCTTCAAGCCAAAACAACGAGATCGACGAGCTGCAACGGCTTGCCGATAAATCGCAAGAATCGGGTGGCAAGCATTCGTCTATTTGGCCACAATGGAGAGCAAACGATAAGTAGAGCCTGTCCCGTGGATACTGCAAGCCTGTTGCGACTGTTCCTGTTGGCTGCCATCTGGGGCGGGTCGTTTCTCTTCATGCGCATCGGCGTCCCGGTGTTTGGACCGGCCGCACTGATCGCCTTGCGTGTATTGATTGCCGCAGTCTTCCTCTGGCTGACCAGCATGTGGCTGAAAAAGCATCTTGAATTTGGCCGTCACTGGAAACACTACCT
>NZ_FLQY01000052.1 GCF_900089945.1 Candidatus Propionivibrio aalborgensis
GTGGACCGTTGCAGAAGGTTCAATTCCCGAACCCGCAAGTGTTGCACTTCTCGGCATTGGGCTCGCAGGCATCGGCTTGACGTGGCGCCGCCGAAAGTCAGCAGCGTAGGAGTGCCACCACTTCCCGAACCCTTGGAACCCCGCTTCGGCGGGGTTTGTCTTTGTCAGCGCAGCTGATCGACCTTGGGCCGCCTTACGCCGGTTCATCCAGCCAGGCATCACGCGGCAGGTCGGCGGTTCCGGGGGTGATCACGAAGCGCGTGAACAATACGGAACAATAGGGGACACCCATTAGCCGGCCCCGTGTCAAGGGCGAATTTATCGATCCAACAGATGAAGCCGGCTTCACCATTGTAATTCGTACTTGCTTCGGTTTTTTAGAGTGCTAGTATTAGCACCTTAAAAGGGTCTTGGAGCCAATATGACTTATCAAATTCTTTCGGAGATAGCGGCCAGCATTTCCGACTTGAAGAAAAATCCGATGGGTACTGTCGCCGCCGGCGAGGGGTTTACGGTTGCCATTCTGAATCACAACGTACCTGCCTTCTACTGCGTGCCGGCTGACGTGTATGAGTCAATGATGGAACGACTCGACGACATCGAGCTGAATGCCATTGCTGATGCACGGGCCGGCCAGCGCGTGACGAAGGTTTCGCTCGATGAGCTATGAGCTTGGCTTTCTTGACGATGCGTTGAGCGAGTGGCGCAAGCTGGATGGCACGGTCCGTGCCCAGTTCAAGAAGAAACTCGCCGAACGCCTGGAGGCACCGCGAGTTCCGACGTCCAGGCTGTCCGGGCATCAAGATCGCTACAAAATCAAGCTGCGCAGCATTGGCTATCGGCTTGTGTACGAAGTCCGCGACAGCCAGTTGATCGTTGTTGTTGTAGCGGTTGGCAAGCGTGAGAAAAGCGCCGTTTACAAAGCCGCCGAGAAGCGATAGCCCTACCGCTCCCTCCCCGCCTCATGCCACGCCTTGCGCACGGGCGACAGCAGATACTCCATGACCGAGCGGGTACCGAGCAGGATCTCCGCATTGGTCTGCATCCCCGCACTCAAGGCAAAGCGCTGCTCATCCATCGAGAGATTCGAAGGGGATGCGGAACAATCCGCACAGGCTGCCCAGCAACCACGCCATATCCGCCTGCCTGACTTCCCCGCGAGGGTTCATTTTCTTGTCGTTTTTGTGGAACGCGCGGAGCATGATCCCACTTCATTGGAATGTCAAGAAATGTGCTCTTTTTATGTCATTAGCGTTGCAAGTTGTCGTGATTTGTAAGCAAGCTGTTCGGAACGCGTATCCGATTTGTCAGGGCGTTTGGGCGGGATGGTGGATGTGGGCAAGCTGTCCTCCTCCCGCGCGGTTGTCGGCTGCACCGGGGATACAGGGCTGAGTCAATTACCGGGCATCCGCTCACGTTCAGGCTCCGCGCTTAGGCGGTACCGGCATAAGCTGGTAGCATTCTTCTGTTGAAGTCTAAAGGGAGCGCCTGTCATGCAAACCGCAACTGTCCTCTATCAATCGAACGACGGGATAGCGGAAATCCGCCTCAATCGCCCGCAGCGGCTTAATGCGGTAACCCAGCAGCTCTATGAGGAATTGAATTCGGCATTGGGCCGGGCCGAGGCCGACGGCGAGGTGCGCGTGGTGCTGCTAACGGGTGAAGGCCGGGCCTTCTGCGTTGGTGCCGACCTCAAGGAACACAAGGCAGGGCGCACGGCGTACGATCGGCGCCAATATCTGCACGGGGAGCAAATCGTCTGCAAACGGCTGATGCAGTTATCGAAGCCGGTAGTTGCTGCAGTCAATGGCTTTGCCCTTGGGGCTGGTGCCGAAATGGCGATTGCCTCGGATTTTGTCTTGATGGCTGCGAGCGCGCAGATCGGATTGCCGGAGATCAGCATCGGGACATTCCTTGGCGGCGGTGTCACTTATCTGCTGCCGCGCCTGGTCGGCTTGGCCAAGGCGCGCGAACTGGTGTTTCTCGGCGAACGCATCAATGGCGAAGAAGCGGTACGCATCGGGCTGGCCAGTCGGGTGCTGCCGGACGACGGCTTTCTCGACGCGGCACGTGAATTCGCGGGAAAGATTGCCGGCAAGGCGCCGCTCTCGATGCAGCTCGCCAAGAAGCAATTGAACACGGCCGCCGAAAGCACGCTTGATGCCGCGCTGACGGCTGAGCTGGAGGGAATGATGTTCGTCGGCACGACAGAGGACTGGCAGGAAGGCATCGATGCCTTCGCCGAAAAACGCTCACCGATATTCAAAGGACGCTAGACATGAGCAGTACAGAAACCGCATCACCGCAGCGCAGCCCCCTGCACGACTTCCTCGCTCCGGATTCGATCGCCATCGTCGGCGCTTCCGCCGACCCGACCAAGCGCGGCTACAAAGCCATGGTCGGGCTGGTCAAGGATGGCTACCAGGGCACGATCTACCCGGTCAATCCCAAGGCAAAGATGATTCTCGGCGTCAAAGCCTATCCGTCCCTGGCCGACTTGCCCGCCTCACCCGATCTGGCGCTGATCTGCACGCCCGCAGCCATGGCGCCGGCACTTCTCACAGAATGCGGCAAGAAGGGAATCAAGGGGGCGATAATTCTGGCCAGCGGCTTCCGCGAAACCGGGCTGGAAGGCGCCAAACTGGAGCAACAGTTATTGGATGCCGCGCGTCAGGGCGGCGTGCGCGTGATCGGTCCCAATACGTCGGGAATGTTCAATCTGCACAAGAAGCTCAATCTGCTTGACCTGGCCAATGTCAAGGCCGGCGATATCGGCTTCATTTCGCAGTCGGGCAACATGCTGCTGTCGCTGGTGCTGGAAGCCGAACACAACGGCCATGTCGGCTTCAGCACCTATGTCGGACCAGGCAATCAGACCGACATCGGTTTCAACGACTATCTGCGCTATCTGAGCGAAGACCCGAACACCCGCGTCGCCACGTTCTACGTCGAGGGTTTCCGTGACGGACGCCGCTTCCTCAACGTTGCGCGTGAAGTCACGGCAACCAAGCCGGTGGTGGTGTACAAGTCCGGCTCCACCGAGCAGGGTCGCAAGGCGGCCAGTTCGCATACCGGAGCACTGGCCGGCAGCTACGCAATGACGGTCGACGTCTTGCGTCAGGTCGGCGTCAGTGTCGTGCAGCACTCGGACGAAATCCTGCCGGTGGCCGAAGGTCTGGGGTTGTTGCAGCAAGCACGCGGCAAACGCGTTGCGGTGATTTCGGATGGTGGCGGCCAGGCAACGATCGCATCCGACCGGCTGACGGAAGCCGGATTGGAGCTTTCGGTGCTCAGCGACGCCACGCGCCATCGCCTGGGCGAAATTCTTCTGCCGCAGGCCTCGCTGGTCAATCCGGTCGACGTGGCGGGCAGCACCGACGTTCGTCCGTCGCTGCTCGCCGAATGCATGGAAATCCTTAACGAAGACGACAACGTCGACAGCATATTCCTGGTCGGCATGTTCGGTGGCTATCACATCCGTTTCGCGGAGCACCTGCTGGGTGACGAGATGCGTGGTGCCGAATCGATGATCGAACTGGCGCACAAAACCGACAAACCATTGGTGATCTACAGCCTGTACGCGCCGATCAGTCCCCCGGCACTGCGCCGGCTGCACGAGGCCGGACTGCCCGTCTATAACTCGATCGAACATGCGGTTCGCGTACTGGCGGCACTGGGCGAGCGCGGAATCTATCTCGCTGCCAGCGCTGAACATACACACCTCGCCGCGGTGACGCCGGACGTTGAGGTGCAAGCGACATTTGCGAAAGCTCTGAAAGAGGGCCGCGATCTGTTCGAATACGAGGCGAAGTCGCTGTTGCGCACACACGGCGTCGCCATGCCGGCGGAAATGGTGGTGCGAGAGGCCGACAAACTGACGGAAGTCGCCGCACATTTCGGCAGCCAGCCGCTGGTCATGAAAGTGGTTTCAAAGGATATCCTGCACAAATCCGATGCGGGTGGCGTCAAGCTCAACCTGCGCGGCGAAACCGCACTGCGCGAAGCCTACGGCAGCATTATGGAATCCTGCCGCGACTATAGCCCGGACGCCGTTATCGAGGGAATGCTGGTGACACCGATGGCGCGCAAGGGTACCGAGGTGATCATTGGCGTCATGCGCGACCCGATCTTCGGCCCGGTGCTGATGTTCGGCCTCGGCGGCATCTTCGTCGAAATCCTTGAGGACGTGGCTTTCCGGGCGATTCCGCTGTCGCGCCACGACGCCTGCTCGATGGTCGAGCAGATCAAGGCGCGAAAGATACTCAAGGGCGTGCGCGGCGAAGCCGCGGTAGACAAAGAAGCGCTGGTTGATCTGCTGTTGAAGATTTCGTGTATTGTTGAAGCCTATCCGCAACTGGCAGAGTTGGACCTCAACCCGGTGATCGCCTACGACGATGGATACGCCGTAGTGGATGCCCGGATCATCGTCAACCGTGCGAACGCAAGCTAGCTATCGCTAGAACAAGCTTCAACGCCAGCAGTCCGAAGTCCGGTTTTTCTCTTACTTGCCCTTCACGGGCAGACCACGCCTGGAAGTATGTCGATCCAGGCAACGGCATTGCCGCCCGAACAACACGCATGCGACCAACGCGATTCAGCGCTGGATCGCCGCCAAATTACCGATACAGCGCATTCAGGAGCAGAGCATGAAGTACATCACGAATATTGAGCAGATCGAACAGATCCCCAAGGCCGAGCGCGAGAAGCTGAAAGCCGTTGCCGACACCCATTCGTTCCGTGTCAGCGAGTATTACCTGGGCCTGATCGACTGGAACGATCCGGCCGACCCGATTCGCCGGCTGGTCATCCCCAATATCGCGGAGCTCACCAACTGGGGTCATCTCGACGCCAGCAACGAGGCGGCAAATACCGTTGTGCAGGGGGTTCAGCACAAGTACCCGGATACCGCGCTGCTCCTGTGCAACGAGGCGTGCGGTTCCTATTGTCGCTACTGCTTCCGCAAGCGCCTGTTCATGAACGACAACGAAGAGGCCGTCAAGGATATCGGTCCCGGGCTCGGCTATGTTCGCCAGCACCCTGAGATCAGCAACGTGCTGCTCACCGGCGGCGATCCGCTCCTGCTCAGCACAGGCCGGCTGACCGACATGATCGAGTCGATACGTGCGATCGACCACGTCCAGATCATCCGCCTCGGTACCAAGATGACGGCCTTCAACCCGTGGCGCATACTCGACGATGCACCACTGCTCGAGCTGCTATCGACGCATTCGACGCCGTACAAGCGCATCTACTTCATGAACCACTTCGATCATCCGCGCGAATTGACCGACCCGGTAATCGAATGCCTCGACAAGCTGATCCGCGCCGGAGTCATATTGACCAACCAGTGCCCGTTGATCGCCGGCATCAACGACGATCCGGAGGTGCTCTCGGAACTGTTCCGCAAGCTGTCGTGGATCGGCTGCCCACCTTACTATCTGTTCCAGGGACGTCCGATCGCCGGCAACGAACCGTTCAAGGTACCGATCGTGCGCGGCTGGGAAATTTTCCGCGAGGCGCTGCGCCATGGCGCGGGACTCGCGCGCCGTGCGCGGTTTGCGATGTCGCACGAAACCGGCAAGATCGAGATTCTCGCCGTCGATGACAAGCACATCTACCTGCGCTACCACCGCGCCAAGGATGCCAACCTGCGCGGTCGCTTCCTCGTTTACGAACGCGATGACAACGCCTGCTGGCTCGACGATCTCGTCCCGGTTGGCGATGCACCGAAGTTTGCGCGCGAATCGCTCACCGATGTTCTGTCCGGTCCCGAATGAGTGACGTGCAAGCGTTACGCGCTGTCGATCCATGAATTTCCAGATCGCATGAATTCGACAGATTTGGCGAAATTGGAACTTCACCGCTGCAACCGGAGTCCGATTTATTCCCGCAAGTCCTTTTAAAAATTCCTGACCATCGGAGGAAGTCATGCCTACGATTCGTTACGCCGGAGTTTTCGAGATCGACTACAAGGTCGTCAGTGCTGACAAGGTGCAGGTAGCGGCCTACTTTGTCGTACCCAAACCGCTACCGATGGCGGGACGCAAACGCCTTGGTGGTGGCACCCTGTCACCCGATAACATCAGTCGCACATTCAGAGTGGACGCGATGACCGGCTCCAGTCGCTGGAGCACGGGGTTCGCCGCCTCAATGACCTTGACCCTGAATCCGGCGACGACGTCGGTGCGCTGCAAAGCCAACGGCAGCGCCAAGGTGATTGGAAAAAACCTGCCGGGCAGCCCGTTCCGGGTAGACCAGAGCTGGCCATTCGACTGGCCGCGTGCACCGCTGCACCCTCTCGGCAAGGCGCAGATAGCCAATGTCGTCGTAGTAATGATGGAGAACCGCTCCTTCGACAACCTCCTGGGATGGCTCTACGCGGACCAGGACAACCGCCCGCCGCGCAACATTCCGCCGCAGTCGCCGCCGACCTTCGACGGACTCGAAGCAAACCGTTACTGGAACCCCGTCGATGCGGCCGACATCGGCAAGCCCGACGATCAGGTACCGGAGAACCGGCGGGCCTACGTGACGAAGCAGGCGCGGTCGCCGATCGTGCCCGACCCCGATCCGCACGAGCAGTTTCGCTACATGAGCACCCAGTTGTTCGGCACGCAGAAACCGGCGGCTGGCACAGTTGCCAACATGAAGGGATTCGTCACCGACTTCGCCGACGCCATCAAAGAGAGCAAGGAGCCCAAGGCCGACCGGCGGCTGATCATGGACTGCTTCAGCACGGCGCAGGTTCCGGTACTCACCGCACTGGCGCGCAACTATGCAGTCTGCGATCGCTGGTTCGCGTCACTGCCCTGTCAGACCTGGCCCAACCGGGCCTTCGTGCATGCCGGAACCTCCTGCGGCCGGGTGAACAATCTGGACAAGGATGTAGACGACTGGACGCCGCCCAATCCGCTCTACTACAACACGCCGACCATCTTCAATGTCATGCAGGATCTTGGCGTCACCTGGAAGGTCTACGCCGACAGCATCGTCACGCCGACACTCACGCGTTCGCAGTTTGTCACGCAATTGGGCAATCCGAACCTGAGTGGACATTTCAAGGGCTTCACCGATTTCTGCAATGACGCTGCGCTGGGCACGCTGCCTTCCTATTCCTTCGTCGAACCAAGCTTTCTCGAAAAGAAGAACGACCAGCACCCGCCGCACGATGTGAAGGCGGGCGACAACTTTCTGTACGAGGTGTGGAAAGCGGTCAGTACCGGGCCCGGCTGGAACAACACCCTGCTGGTGATCACCTATGACGAGCACGGCGGCTGCTATGACCATGTACCGACCCCGTGGGGCGCGATCAAGCCGGACGGCAGCAAGCCGCAAAAACCCTTCGGCTTCGATCGCTACGGCGTACGCGTACCGGCAGTGCTGGTGTCGCCCTGGATCGAGCCGGGGACCGTATTTCGCGCACCCAAAACGAGCAAGGAATACGATCACACGTCGATCCTGGCGACGCTGCGCGAGTGGCAGAATCTTTCCCGCCGCGCCGGCTCGCGCTGGCTGAAGAGCCGACGCATTGCGGCGGCACCGACGCTGGCGCCGGTGCTCAGCCGCGGCAAGCCGCGCACCGACAAGCCCGACATTCCTCGCCCGCGCGCTCTGCTGAGAGCCGCACCAGCCCCGTCGAATGCGCCGCTCAATTCGCTTCAGAGTTCTGTTCTGGCCGCCGCGCTGATGGGCGACGACGTGACTCAGGAAAAGTACGACAAGGCCGTCCGCCAGATCGCGCGTATCCGCAAACAGGATGCCGCCTTGGAGCGACTGGAACGCATACAGAAGGTGGGAGACCCGGAAAGCCGGAAGAAATCCCGGGGGTCGGAATAAGCACCATGGCCGATTCAAATCCACCGCTCAAACGCTTCACGCACCTTGGACGTCTCTCGCTAACAAGCATCGCCGAAGCACTGGGGCAGGTTCCGCCAGACCAGCCCGTTCTGATCTGCGCCGACGAACTGATTGTCGACTGCAACATCGACCTGCAAGTCCGTTCGCTTGACCTGCACGTCCGCGTGCTCGTCTGCCCGGCGCCGGCAACGTTCGCCTTTGCCGGTTCGGACGAAGCGTCGTCCTGGCGGGTATTCGTCGGACGGATCGAGGGAGACGCATCGTCGACATTCGCCTTGCGCTTCATCGGACTCAAAGCGCCTCTCGATCCGGAAGTCGAAAAGCCGCAAGGCTGTTCCCTGCGTTTCACACCCGCCGACGAAACAGAGGCGTCTCGCATCGAGGTGAGTGAGCTGGCCGAGCTGCCGGGCGACCCGTTGGTGCTGATCAGCGTACTGCAGGCGGCCCGTTCCCTGCGCGTGCGCGCACTGGAAGATGCGGTGGAGCGGGCGCAATGGGTGGTCGACGGCAGCGTAGGCGATCCGGGTCAGGCGCGGTTGTTTGCCGAGAGCATGCAATTGCTCAGCCTGTTGCGCTCACCGGCCCGCCGCTTCGCCGTGGTGCCCTACCTTGACCGCAAGCTCTACGTAACACAGGCGCAGGCGCTGGTCGACGCGCTCGAAGCGGTGGAAGCCGATCTGCGGGTCGTGGACGACCGTCAATACGATCTCGACGCACGCAAGCAGTCGGCGCAGAGTCTGCTCGCCAGAGTGGCCAATGCCGCCCGGCTGACGCGGCACCTGTATGAGCAAAGCGAAGGAAATCTGGCCGCCTCTCGCCGCATGCTTGAGCAGAAGGACGCTCTGCTCAAGGCGCAACTGACCACAGTGAACGCAGCCAACGCCGAATTCGAAAAGGGGCTCGAACGCTGGAAGCGCGAGCAGATCATCTGGGCATCGCTGAAAGCAGCGCTGGGAATCGGCATCGCGATTGCATCGGTATGCATGGCCAATCCCGCCGGTGCCGCCGCAGGAACGGCCGCCGCGGCTGAAGCAACGGCCGGCGCAGCCGAGGCCGCAACGCGTATCGCCCGTGTAATCAAGGCGATCAAGCGCATCATCGATGCCGTGGGCGGCGTAGAAGCCCTGAAGTCGATCATCGACGGGCTCAACAAGGTGCGCGAGGCGGTCACGGCGGGAGTCTCCGCGGCCGAGCTGGCAGCCCGAATCCAGGATGAATCAAAGGCCTTGCCTGATGCCGGGGGAAGCATCGCCGAGGAGGACTGGGATCTGATCGTCGAGGATATCGGACCGATACTGAAGGAGGCCATCGACGCCGAGGTGACGGGGGCGCAAGATTACCTCAAGGAGCTGCGCAAGCTGGCGATTCGCGGCAAAGCCAAGTTCTTCGCGCAGGAGCATGTCATCGAGGATGCGCAGCATTACCTGCAAATGGTGTGGACCCTGGAGCGCGACGAATCCGACTCCGCCTCGGTGGAAGCCGAGATCGCCGCGATCGCCGCCGGCGAGCCGTTGCAGGAATCCCTGCGGCTGCGCTTCGAGCGCGCGCGCGACGACATCAAGGCGCGGGTGGTGCTGGCAATCGACAACCTCGCCGCCGCTCACCATTATTTTGCTTTGGATGTCGGCCAGACCCATGCCGACCCCGCGATGAGCACGGCTGAACTCCGGGCCGCGCTCGGTCGCGCCGCCGACGATCTGGTGCAAGCCTTCGAGCGCTTCGATCCTCGGCCTCAGTCCTGGAACCAGCCCCTCTCGGTGGAATTCGACGCGGCCCGCCGCGAGCAGTTCGAGAAGCACGGCATGGTGTCAATCGATCTGCCGATGACGACCAAGAACTTCCCCCATTACGCGCGCATCCGGGTTTCGCAGGTACGGGCGTATCTGCGGGGTGCACGCTGCCCGCCGGGTCAGGAAATCCTGTTGCATCTGTCGACCAGCGACCATTACCGCGACCGCTACGGCAGCCCCGAGCCGCGCGCCTTCGATTTCGCCGGCCGCCCCTTGCGCCTGGGTTTCGGCTACCGGCACCGAGCGGGGGTGACGCAGTTGCCGCTTGAAGGCGATGTGGATGATACGTCTGAAATCAGTTTTGGCGGTGAACCGATCGCCAGTATTGACGGGGTTTATTTCGAACCGACGCCGTTCACTGAATGGCGGGTCAGCCTTCCGGCGGGCGGAATTCCGCAGCTCGACATCTCGTCCTGCGAGCGCCTCGAGTTGCAGTTTTCCGGATCAGCGGTGGTGACCGGCCACAGAGCCATGCGTAGCATGCGCTCCATGCACGCCAGATCGGCCGACGATATGGAAACCGAAGGCGCAACACTGATCCACAGTTTCGAGATAGACATGCAGCCCGGCAATGCGGGAGGAGACGATGACTGATACATCACGGCTGCGAATTGTCGGCCGCCGCGTCGAGCTCGACGCCGAACTGGCACAATCGCTCATCGCCCGCGGCATCACGCAGCTCGCCGTCGATTCCGATCAGGTGCGCGTGTGCGGCGAATTCACCCTGCCGGGCGGCTCGGTGCATATTCGTTGTCGCGAGCTTGATGGCGTCGAGCCGGTCATTGATGTGAGTGCCTGCACACCGCCACCGCCCTGGAGTGAAGCCAAAGCGCCCAACGGCACACCCCGGGAACTGGACGGGCAGGCGGGCCAGGATGGCGTAACCGGCATGCACGGAGGCAGCATTCACATCGCCTGCCAGCGCATTGCATCGCCGCCCCGCCTGCTGGCCTGCGGCTCGCCTGGCGGCGACAGCCAGGGCGGCGGCAACGGCTTGAAGCCGACGACACCATCCGCCAATGAAGGCAAGTTCAATAAGGACAAAACGGGCGGCACCTATGGCGGCAAGGTGTTGAAGAAATTTGGCTTGTCGTATTTCCTGTCGGTGGCCTACGGTCAGAAAGGTCACGACGGCGGGAAGGGCGGAGACGGTGGGCCGCCGGGGATGCCGGGCCGTGGTGGCGACGGAGGCCGCATCGAGGTGACATTCGGCGAAACATCGCCAGCGATCGATGCACGGGTCGAGCCCGGCATGCCCGGTGTTTCCGGCGCTGCGGGCAAGGGTGCGGGCGGCGGCGCTGCCGGCCCGGGAGGCCTGCATCGATTGTATCGATACGAGTGGCTCAAAAAGACCTTTGAGGTGCCGATGAACTCGCGCCGCGCCGAGGTGGCGGAAGCACGCAAGGCTTATAAGTTGTCGCAACGCGCCGCTGCCGGCCGGGCCGGTGCCAAAGGCAAGGACAGCACGGTCCAGCCCAAAGCCAAAGCCGGTGCGTCGGGCACAGCACGCTGCCAGTCGACAACACCTGTCGATCTGGCGGCCAACTTCGATGCCGACTACCTGCGCAAGGTGACCGCCTGGGCGGAACAGGCGCTCGAATGTACCGAGACCGAATCGGCCACAACTATCGCGCGTTGGGCGCTGACGCTTCTGGATGCCGGCGCGGCGGCGGACGAGGCCACGACTCTGCGGCAAGCGCTGGAGCAGCTATTGTCTCGAATCGAACCGTCGGCGCTGGAAGCGGAAGTACTGACTTCGTGATCGCAACGCAAACCGATATGACAGCTGGCCAGCACGTCAAACTGCTGCTTGAAGTGTAAGACTGAAAGCTTTTATCCTTCTGTCTATTGTGGCTGGGCTGAAAACGCTTGATGATCGCGAAACCTCATCTTCGCAACGTTGAAACCATTCTCGCGATTGGCCTCATTCTGGCGCTGGCTGCTTGCGCCCAGACTCCGAGCACCCCCCACACACCGGCACCACCGATTGGCAATGGCTACCCGGATAACATCGACATCCTGAAGCCGGGGCCCAGTGAAGTGATTGTAGTCATCAACGACAATGCTGAAATGGTGCATAGCGGGATGTTTGCCGCCGAGACCCTGCTGGATCCAGCGGGCAGCTATACCGGGACACGCGATTTCGACCCGCACTGGCCGGGTACCAGCCTGCAGGATTATGTGCGCTTTCAGCTCGAAGACGGACCGGTCGTCAAGCTTTATCGATTCACCTTGCCGCCCGAGCAGTTCGCACAGATCAAGGAGCGCGTTGACAGTGCGGGAGCAACCATGCCGCTGTTTTGTGCCGCCAAGGTTCAGAATATCCTCAGCGGTATTGCGCCGTTCGAATCGGTACCCGACGCATGGCTGGTCTCACCCGCAACCCTGGCACACCACCTCGACGTGATCGTTGGCAGCCCTGTCTTTGCTGGCGCCTGCTACTGGCCCAACGGTGCTTCGTGCAACCCTCGCAACACGGACATAAGTCTTGAAACGTCCGGCAAGTGAGACGGCCATTTACGCGATGAACGGCACGGGCGCCTCGTCTGCTGCAATCGTGTTTATTCCCGATTCAGCGCCGGGTTGAACCAGCAACCGTCTGCTGCGATCAGTGCGTCTGCTTCCCTGGGGCCCCAACTGCCACGCTTGTAGGACCTGACCCGGCGGTGCTTGGTCAGGACCGGATCGACCACCGCCCAGGCCGCGTCGACGGCATCTTCGCGTGTAAACAGTGCGCCATTGCCGGCCATTGCGTCACTCAGCAGGCGCTCGTAGGGCGCTTCCTCTCCCGGCCGTTCGTCGACCAGGTAAAGCTCGCGCTGCTCGCCGACAAACTGCTTCCCGGCGCTCTTGACGCGTGCCGCCAGCGCGACGGCGGCGTTGGGTGCAAGTCGAATGCGCAGATAATTGGCCGGCCCGTCGGTAGGCGCCGAATCATCGAACAAACGCTGCGGCGGCGGTTTCAGTTGCACCACGACCTCGGCAGCGTTCTCGGCCAGATGCTTGCCCGAGCGCAGGTACCACGGTACGCCGGCCCAGCGCCAGGAGTCGATGTAGAGGCGCATGGCGCAGAAGGTTTCGACGTCGGAGTCCTTTGCCACGCCGGGCTCCTTCAGGTAACCGGCGTACTGGCCGCGCACGACATCGTCGGGTTTCAGCGGACGCATGGCCATCAGCACGTCGGCCGTTTCGCCGTGCACAGCGCCAAAGCCCTGGTAGCTCGGTGGCTCCATGGCCAGCAACGCGACAATTTGAAACAGATGGTTCTGGATGACGTCGCGCAGACAGCCGGCAGTTTCATAGAATCCGCCGCGGCCCTCGACGCCGAAATCCTCGGACAGGGTGATCTGCACGCTGGCCACGTAGTTGCGGTTCCAGATCGGTTCCAGGAACGAATTGGCAAAACGGAAATACAGGATGTTCATGATCGCTTCCTTGGCCAGGAAGTGATCGATGCGAAAGATCGCATCCTCGGGAAACACCGACCTCGCGATACGATTGAGTTCCCGCGCGGAAGCCAGATCACGCCCGAAGGGTTTCTCGACGATGACGCGCGCCTGATCGGCCAGGCCCGCAGCGCCGAGCCCTTCGATCACCGTCGCGAACAGCACGGGCGGTATGGCGAGGTAATGCGCCGGGCGTCGGGCATCGCCCAGCGCCTTCTTGAGTTTCTTGAACGTACCGGCATCGTTGTAGTCGCCATCGACATAGCGGAGCATGGAAAGCAGGTGGTGCAGGGCCGGCGGATCGTCGACGGTTCCTGCGTTGCTTATGCTTTCCTCGGCGCGCTTGCGCAGTTGCGCCAGACTCCACTTCGAGGAGGCGACGCCGACGACCGGAACCTTGAGCATTCCCCGCTTGGCCATCGCGTAAAGCGCCGGAAAGATTTTCTTGTACGCAAGATCGCCGGTCACGCCGAACAGTACCAGCGCATCCGATTCCGGCGCGCCGCGCCTGGTGCCGTCCATCTCAGTGATTTCCTTTCTTCTCTTCATGCCCGCCAAACTGCTTGCGCATGGCGGACAAGACGCGGTTGGCGAAATCCGCGCCATCGCGCGAGCTGAAGCGCTCGAACAGCGCGGCGCTCAACACCGGCGCAGGAACGGCCTCATCAATCGCCGCCTGGACAGTCCACCGCCCTTCTCCGGAATCCGACACGCGGCCGGCAAAATCCTGCAGATCGGGACTTTCGACCAGCGAAGCCGCCGTCAGGTCGAGCAGCCACGAGCCGATCACGCTGCCGCGGCGCCAGACTTCGGTGATCTGCGGCAAGTCCAGGTCATACTGGTAGAACTGCGCATCGCGCAACGGCGCCGTTTCAGCATCTGCAGCGCGCAAGCGCTTGCCGGCGTTGGCGTGGCGCAGAATATTCATCCCCTCCGCATACGCCGCCATCAGACCATATTCAATGCCGTTATGAACCATCTTGACGAAATGGCCGGCGCCTACAGGCCCGCAATGCAGATAGCCGTGTTCGGCCTGACCCACCGTACCCTCTCTGCCCGGCGTGCGCGGCGCGGCGCCAACACCGGGTGCGATGCTCCGGAATATCGGGTCCAGGTACCTGACGATCTGTTTCTCTCCGCCGATCATCAGACAGTAGCCGCGCTCCAGCCCGAACACCCCGCCGCTGGTGCCGCAGTCGACATAGTGTATTCCCGTCGGCTTGAGCGCCTCCGCTCTTGCAAGATCGTCGCGGTAGTAGCTGTTGCCGCCGTCGATGATGATGTCACCGGCCTCCATGAGTGAAGCCAGTTTATCGACCGTCTCGCCGGTCACCGCGGCGGGGACCATGATCCAGACCACGCGCGGCTTGGTGAGTTTCCCGAGCAGCGCCTCGATCGATGCGGCGCCCTGAATGCTGGGGCCTTCAGTCTGTTTTACCGCCTCCGGGTCCACGTCGTAGACAACACATACGTGTCCTTCCTTCGTCAGTCGCCGCACCAGATTGGCGCCCATGCGACCTAAACCGATCATGCCGAGTTCCATAGCGAACCTCCTTGTCTGGCCGGTTGGAGAGAACAGGCTCACATGGCCGATAATGTTTCCAGCAAACCTGCTTCGATCAGTATATCGACTCCCGACGCCGGTTGTATTGCCCGCGCGGGGATATTGCTGCCGGCGCGCCACGTGGACACCGCCAAACGCTTCGATTCGCCGCTGACGAGAAACAGCACCTGTCGCGCGCGGCTCAGGCGCGCCGCACTCATCGACACGCGTTCCGATGGCGGCTTGGGCGCATCGAACACAGCCAGCGCATCCGGCGACCCCGCCACCGACCCCCACTCATGATCGGGGAAGAGGCTCGCGGTGTGGCCGTCCTCACCCAGGCCGAGCAGCACCAGATCGAAGTCGCCGACCGGCCGCAGCAATTCGGAATACTGTCGGGACGCCCGCACAGCCCCCAACTCCCCGGCGATGGCGTGCACCTGAAGCGGCGGAATTGGCACACCATCGAGCCAGGCCTTTCGGGCCATGTACGAATTGCGCTCAGGATCATCGGGCGGCAGGCAACGCTCGTCGCCGAAATAGATGTGCCACGCGGCCCAGTCGGCCTGGGCCGTACTCAAGCCGCGATAGATTTCGCGGGGCGTGTTTCCGCCGGCCAGCACAAGATGAAACGTACCGCGTTCCTGAATGGACTGTGCAGCACTGGCGAGAATGGTTTCCAGCGCTGCTGTTCGCAGCGCATGCTGATCGGAAACCGCATGCCAGCGACACCGTTGCGCGTCATTTCTTTTCATCGGCGGATCCGGCCTCGATACGTGCTCGCACGCGAGGCAAATTCAGGTCAATACGTTCTATCTAACGAGTTTGCTTTCATTATAGTTTACGCCGTCGCAGCGCTTCATACCCAGCCAGACCATGAGCGATTCGGCCGGACAGAAACGCGTGAAGCCGCTCTGGAACAGGTTGGCACCGACAAAGGCAGTGAACCACAGGAAGTTCTTCGAGACGAAGAGCGGGCTGGCTTCGACACCCAGGGCGAGCGAAAGCAGGATGAAGCTGCCGGCCATGATGCGGATGGCACGGTCGGTGGTAAAGGGTGTTTTCATGACGAGTACTCCTTGTTGAACGCAGCGAAATAGAGCACCGGGATGACGATCAGCGTCAGGACGGTGGAAACGAAAATGCCAAAGATCAGGCTGATGGCCAGCCCGTTGAAGATCGGGTCGTCGAGGATGAACATTGCACCCAGCATCGCCGCCAGCCCGGTCAAGGCAATCGGCTTGGCGCGAACGGCAGCGGACTGGATGATCGCTTCGCTGAACGCCATCCCCGCGTCTGCCTGCTGGCGTATGAAGTCGACCAGCAGGATCGAGTTGCGCACGATGATTCCGGCGAGAGCGATCATGCCGATCATCGATGTCGCGGTATATTGTGATCCGAGCAGTGCGTGGCCGGGCATAACGCCGATGATGGTCAGCGGAATCGGCGCCATGATGATCAGCGGCGCCAGATAGCTCTTGAAGTGTGCCACCACGAGCAGGTAGATGAGGATCAGACCGACGGCGTAGGCCGTGCCCATGTCGCGAAACGTTTCGTAAGTTACCTGCCACTCGCCGTCCCACTTGATGCTGTAGCCCGCATAGGGATCGCCGGGTTGGCGGATGAACCACTCGCCGAGCGTACCTCCGGCTTTTTCCACGCCGATCAGCGACTTGCCGGCCAGTTCGCCACGCGCATCGAACATCCCGTAAAGCGGCGAATCCAGCTTGCCGCCCATGTCGGCGTAGACGTAAACGACGGGCAACAGATCCTTGTGGTAGATGTTCTTCTCCCGCGCCATGTCGCGCACCTCGACCAGCTCGGAAACCGGCACCAGCATCCCTTCACGCGAACGCACCCTGAGTTTGAGCAGGGCGTCGAGCGAGCTTTGTTTCTCGGGCGGCAGGGTCACCCGCACCGGCACTTCGAACTTCGAGTCGGCGTTATGCACCGGGGTTACATCCTCGCCGGCAAGCCCCATGCGCACGACTTCGACGATGTCGCTCTGCGCCACGCCAAGCAATGCAGCTTTGGCTTGAAGCACGTGCAGCACGGTCTTGCGCGCATCGGCCTGAACCGAATCGTCGATGGCAACCAGATCCGGTGTTTTCTCCAGAACCTTGCGCACCTCCTTGGCGACGGCGATCTGGCCCCGATAGTCCGGCCCGTAAACTTCGGCGACGATCGGCGATAGCACCGGCGGGCCGGGTGGCACTTCGACCACCTTGGCGTTGCCGCCGTTCTTTCGACCGATCTCCTCGACGCGGTCGCGTACCGAGATGGCGATCTCGTGGCTCTGACGCGAACGGTGCTTCTTGTCGGCCAGGTTGACTTGCAAATCGCCCGACTCCGGTGCGGCGCGCAGGTAATACTGGCGCACCAGCCCGTTGAAATTGATCGGACTGGCCGTGCCGGCGTAGGCCTGGTAGTTGACGACTTCCGGCACTTTGGCCAGCTCGGCGCCGATCTCGTGCAACACGCGCGCTGTTTCCTCGACCGGCGTTCCCACCGGCATATCCAGAACGATCTGGAATTCGCTCTTGTTGTCGAAAGGCAGCATCTTCAGTACGACCAGCTTGAAGCCTGCGAGCGACACCGAGCCGAGGATCAGCAGAATGATGCCCAGCAGCAGCTTTCTGCGTGCGGACTTGCCGGTGGCCGGCGCAAGGAACGGTGTGAGCAGACGACGGAAGAACGAATCCAACGCAGAGGCACTGAGGCGCTGAGGTGCCGCAGAGAAAAGCAAGGCTATAAAACGATTCTTCTCTGTGTTTTCTCCGTGCCTCTGTGTCTCTGTGGTGGATGTGGCGTGCCCCTGCATCAGGCGCGCCGCCAGCCACGGCGTCACGACAAATGCCACCACCAGGGAAATGAGCATGCCCATCGACGAGTTGATCGGAATCGGGCTCATGTACGGGCCCATCAGGCCCGTAACAAAGGCCATCGGCAACAGCGCGGCAATCACCGTCAGGGTGGCGAGGATGGTCGGGCCGCCGACCTCATCGACCGCCTGCGGAATGATTTCAAGTAGCGGTTTGCCGGGATGCAGCCCCTGCCAGCGATGGATGTTCTCAACCACGACAATGGCATCGTCGACCAAAATTCCAATCGAGAAGATCAGGGCAAAGAGCGAAACGCGATTAAGCGTGAAACCCCAGGCCCACGAAGCGAAGAGCGTTGCGGCAAGGGTCAGCGTTACCGCCAGGCCGACGATCAGTGCCTCGCGCCTGCCGAGCGCAAAGAACACCAGCAGGACGACGAAGGCCGTCGCGAAAACCAGCTTGCCGATCAGCTTCTGCGCCTTGTCGGTCGCTGTCTGGCCATAGTTGCGCGTAACCGTGACTTCGACGCCTTCGGGAATCACGGTTCCCTTGAGCGAGTCGACGCGCGCGATGACATCATTGGCGACGTCGGCCGCATTGACTCCGGGTTTCTTGGAAATCTGTACCGTGACGGCCGGGAAATCACCCTCCTTGCTGCCGATCCAGACGTATCGGTGCGGCTGATCCGGGCCGTCATCGATTCGCGCCACGTCGCCCATGAACACCGGCTTGCGGTTACCGGCATCTCCGCGGACGGCAACGACCAGTTGCCGGACATCCGCCGCGGTCTCCAGATAGGTGCCGGTCTGCACCAGCACCTCTCGGTTGCCGGCGACCAGACTGCCCGAGGATTGCAGGGCATTGCCAACCTTGAGTGCCGCCGAAAGATCCCGCGGCGTCACGCCGAAGGCGTTCATCCGCTCGCTGTCCATGACGACACGGATGACATGGTCCGGACCGCCCAGAGTCGATACGTCGCGCGTCCCCTTGATGCGTTTGAACTCGATTTCGGCAGCGCGCGCGACCTGTTGCAGATCGAATGCCGAGCGCTGGGGATCCGGCGTCCAGAAGGTCAGCGCGACGATCGGCACGTCGTCGATTCCTTTTGGCTTGATGACTGGCTCCAGCACGCCCAGATTGGGCGGCAGCCAGTCGCTGTTGGAATGAACGGTGTCGTAAAGGCGCAGGATCGCATCGTTGTACTTGACGCCAACGTCGAATTGCACGGTGATGATCGCCATGCCGGGGCGGGAAACCGAATAGACGTGCTCGACGCCCGACATGCGCGACAGCACCTGTTCGGCCGGCGTCGCAACGAGGTTTTCGACGTCCTTTGCCGACGCTCCGGGGAAAGGCACGATGACATTGGCCATGGTGACATCGATCTGCGGCTCTTCCTCACGCGGCGTGATCAGCGTGGCGAAGATGCCCATCAGCAACGCCACCAGCGCCAGCAGCGGCGTCATCTGCGATGCCTGGAAAAAGCGGGCGATGCGACCGGAAATGCCCATCACTTACTTCCTGGACGCAGGCGCTGACTTCAAAGCAATGGCTGCGTTCAGCGGATCGAGCACGACGCGTTCTCCGCTGCTCAAGCCAGCCAAAACTTCAATCTCGCCGCCGGCCGATGTTTCGCCTAGACGCAACTGGCGCAACGACAATGCTCCTTGTTCGCTTTGCACGTAGACCGCTGCCACTTCGCCCCGACGCACCACAGCTTCTGCCGGCACGGTCAGGCGTTGCACCTGGCCCAGCACAAAATGCACTCGGGCAAACATGCCGGGGATGACCGCGTTGAGCCCGGAGGGCAAACCCACGCGTACCTGCGACACGTGCGTTGCGACATCGGCCGTCGGCAACAGCGTGACCGAATTCGCATCGACCCATAGGCCGAGTTCGGGGAATTCGACCCTGGCCTTCTTCACATCGCGCATTTGCGGCAGCTGGTATTGCGCAATACTGGCCGTGACGCGCAAACCCTGCGGACCGTAGATTGTCAGCAAGGGGCTGCCCGGCGCGGCAGTTTCACCCTGCTCGATCAGCCGTTGGGCGACGACACCCGAAATGGGCGCGGTAACGCTGGCATGGCCCAGGCTGACGCTGGCCTGCCCCTGAGTCGCTTGCGCCATTTCGAAATCCGCTCGGGCCTTGTCCAGCGCGGCCGCGCTGATGAAATTCTGCTGGCGCAGATTCTTCAGCCGCTCGTAATTGGCCTTGGCGTTGATGAACTGCGCCCTGGCGCCGGCCGCCGCTTCGCTTGCCTCGCGCGCATCGATGCGCAGCAGTAGCTCGCCTTTTCGCACCGTCTGCCCGACGTCGACGCGCATTTCCATCACACGGCCGGAAACCTGCGATGTCAGAGTGGTTTGTGCGATCGCCTCAACGGTAGCAGCAACCGGCAGCGTCAGGTCGACCGGATGCGGCTGTACCACGACCGTCGGCAAGGCTTGCGCCCAACCCGGAAATGGTTTTAGCAACAGCATCAGCAACAACAGCCCCTTGGCGTAAGCGGGCAGCTTGCGGTTTTGACGAACAAAGTATGCTTCCATGTGTATTAGCATATTCTAATACGTAGAAAAGCACAAGTGCCGTCGGCGCTTACTCCGGATTTCGCGAGTCGATACTCATCGTCACCGGACCGTCATTCACCAGATGGATCTGCATGTCAACGCCGAAGATGCCGGTGGGCACCCTGCGCCCCAGATCGGCCTCAAGCAGCCGGACGAAGCGTTCGAACAATGGCTTTGAAATCTCCGGAGGAGCCGCACGACTCCACGACGGGCGATTGCCCTTTTTCGTTGACGCAAAGAGTGTGAATTGACTGACCGCCAGGATATCGCCACCGCTGTCGACGATGCTGCGATTCATGACGCCGGTGTCATCCGGAAAGATTCGCAACTTGACCAGTTTGGCCGAAATCCAGCCCAAATCAGCCTCGCCATCGGCGACCTCGAATCCCGCCAGAACCAGCATACCGGCGCCAATGGCTCCCGTAACTGCGCCATCAACCTCGACCCGCGCCGAGGCGACGCGCTGGACCAGCACTCTCAAACCTGTTTCGCTTTCTTGACTTTCGCCGTTGCCGCGTCAGCGCCGTCCGTAGTTCGCGGCAACCAACGCACGGCCTGTGCTGCCAGTTCGGGTTGCAGGGTGGCATGCGCGATCCCATCATGCGCCAGTACGTGCTGCGCAGCTGCAAGCACCTCGGACCACGATGCAAGGGTTTCGACGACCAGATGCGCCGACAGCGCAACGCGGTTGGACGACAGTGTCCAGATGTGCAAATCGTGAACCGAACTGACGCCCGGCACGGCCGCCAGCGCCTGCCCGATCCGGTCGACGGAAAGATGTGCCGGAACGCCTTCGAGCAAGGCGCGCAACACTTCGCGCAACAAGCGCAGGCTGGAAACGAGGACCAGCAGGCAGATGAGCAAGGAGAGCAAGGGATCAATCGGCATCCACCCCGTGTACATGATCACCGCACCCGAGACCAGAGCCGCCACCGAACCGAGCAGGTCGCCGAGTACATGCAGCAGAGCGCCGCGCGTATTCATCGTCTGCTCACCGTGCATCAGCAACCAGGCGACACCGACATTGACCAGCAGGCCGACAACTGCAACCAGCGTCACCGCTTCACCGTTGATTGACGCCGGTTCCAGAAAGCGACGAATGGCGGCCACCGAGATGCCGACCACGACCAGTACCATAAACAGAACATTGAGCAGAGCGGCCAGCGTTTCGACACGACCCAGACCATAGGTGTGACGGCGCGAGGGAGGACGACGGGCCAGCCAGACGGCAAAAGCCGCCAAGCCGAGCGACGCGCTGTCGGTCACCATGTGACCTGCGTCGCCCAGTAACGCGAGAGAACCGGACCAGAATCCCGCCACTGCCTCGACCGCCGCGAAACCCAGCGTCAGCAACAGTGCCCAGATCAGACGCGGACCGGCATCCGCATGATGATGGTCGTGATGGCTGTGGCTATGGTCATGCTGATGCGAATCGCTCATCGGGAAACCGCTTTCAGGCCGACTTCAGGCTGGCGTACACGCGCGACAGATATATCGACACTGACACTCGGCAGGCTCACGAAAAAAAGAGCCGGACTCCATCTGCATCACGCAGCCCTTCGACCGCCGCTTCGCCACCATGCAGGATGCTGAAAACACCCCCAGGGAAACCACATCGGCCTGTCAGTTCAGCCAGCGCAAATATTGCCGATGGCGTTTCCGGATTCGGCTTGATCACAACGACCGAACCCGCTAGCAAAGCGGGGACGGCGATCTGCAGCGAGCCAAGCAGCGGCGCCCTCGAGTCGCCGACAATGCCGATTACACCCGGCCTGTCAATCTGATCCGCGGCATCGCCGGCCTCCGCACCCTGCAACAAGGCCACTGCCCTCGCCACTTCACCGTCAGCCGAAGCCGCCTCCTTGCCGCTTTCTTCCATAATCAATCTGGCGAAATGCGCGGCGTAGCCGGATAGCGCTTCACCCACACTTGCGAGCAGGGCTGCGCGAGTTGCAGCTTCCTGCGCTGCCCACGCTGAAAGCGCGGCCTGTGCGGCGTCGACTGCCTTGAGCGCCTCCGCTGAACCGCACAGCGGCGTGCGCCGCAATACTTCGCGGCTGACCGGGTTGCGGACATCCTGAAAGGCCGGGGCCATCGTCAGATAAGCGTGACCATTGATCCACAGAGGGATCGCGAGCGGATCGTCGGTATGAAACATCATCGTCCTTGGTAATCGGTTCTCTGCATGGTACACACTTTGCCGCGGAGCCGGGCTTCAACGCAAAACCGCTTATTGCTGACCTGTATGGATGCGTTGTCAAGGAGTTGGATGAGTTGGGTCGAATTGATCTGAACAAATGGGGGAGACTACCGACGATCCATATCTTACTTTGCGCTATCACCTGCGGATTGCAGCGAAGCGGGCGAATCAGTAACGGCCAGTGCGCGACGGCTAAGATTAGCCTGGGGGACCGCTGCTTGAACGTGAAAGCGCAGCATGCGTCGCCGCTCTGTGCGAAGCCTGAGTGGTCTCCATCCAGCGTTTGATCCTGTTGGCATCGCCGACCCGCGTCTGCTTGCCTGCCGAATCAAGCAACACGATGACCACCGGCTTATCAGCCACACGTGCCTGCATGACCAGGCACTTCCCGGCTTCGTGAATGTATCCGGTCTTGGATAGTCCGACATCCCAGGCCGCGCTCTTCACCAATGGATTCGTGTTGCGATAGGCCATTGCGCGCCCGCTAACGTCCACCGTCGCCTCTGCAGTGGTCGTGAATTCCCTGATTAGCGGGTAGCGGTATGCCGCGACAACCATTTTCGCCAAATCTCGCGCGGTGGATACGTTACTGCTGTTCAACCCGGTCGGATCATCAAAGTGCGTATCCTTCATCCCAAGCACTTTTGCTTTGATGTTCATCTCGGTGAGAAATGCGGACATTCCGCCGGGATAATGTCGAGCCAGCGCATTGGCCGCCCTGTTCTCTGAAGACATCAATGCGAGAAGCAGAGCGTTCTCGCGTGTCAAACCCGAACCCACACGCAAACGTGAACGGCTACCACGCAGGGTGTCGACATCTTCATCCGTAATGGCGATTTGCCCCCGCAGGCTTGCCTGGCTGTCCAGCACAACCATGGCCGTCATTAGCTTGGTGATTGAGGCAATTGGCACGACTTCGCTGGCGTTCTTCAGAAAGAGCTCATCGCCGCCGCCCTGCTCAATGACCAACGCAGCACTGGATTGCACAGCCAATTCGCGCGTCTCCTGCCACTGCTTTTCGCCACTCACTGAAACCTTGCTGGCCTTCTTTTTCCTGACCACTTGCGAAGGCTTACTCTTCTTGGCGACGGGAGCGACCTTGTTCTTGTGTGAAACAGATTTGCTCTTGTTTTTTTCGACAGCCTGTGCGTTATCGGCGACTGTAAAACCAGCGCCCAGCAACGTTACGAACAGCACAGCCGTTTTCATCCATAACCACATCGATAATGCCCCCAGTTGAATCTATTGAGATGATCATTCCGGTTCAGTCTATCACCGGGCAAATCAAAATCAAGAAAAATAATGAGATAGGGGAAATACTTGAGAGACAACATCAAAAATATTCATACCTCAAGAAAGGCCTTGACCTCCTCGCGACGAGCCATCGCGTCCTTATAGCCGAGGTCGATCAAGACACGGGTATAGGAACCCTCGAACAACAAATAACTTGCCAAAGCGCCACCGCGACGACTCATCGCACCGATGCCCCGTAGAAGAAAACGTACCGGCCAGGGTAGCGCGGTGACGTGGTCTGCTGCCAGGACATCAAGCTCTTCGGACGGAGAGAAGACCAGCGATTGAATCGGTCTAAGCGGGATCCGGTTTCGTTTCTTTACTTCATCAGGCATTGCCGCCAAGGTCAAATTGATGCGCTGCATTCTTTCGATATCTACGGCAAGGCTATCGAGAAAGATCGAAGAAAGCGCGTGGCCCGCGATCTGCGCCATAGTCGGGTAAGCAGTTGAATGCTGGCGCTCTACTGGTTCAAACATCCGGCCCGCACCGATGATCAGCACTTTTTCAGCGCCGAGATGAATTGCCGGGGAAATCGGCGCCAGTTGGCGCATTGAGCCGTCACCGAAATACTCGCGGTTGAGTCGGACCGCTGGAAAGATAAAGGGAATCGCACTGGACGCCAACAGATGATCAATATTGAGCTGCGCGCGACAGCTGAAGCGATGCGTTCGCTCCCACGATTCAACATCTGCGCCCGCCTGGAAAAAGCTGACGCTTTGACCGCTGGTGTATCCAGAGGCTGTCAGACTGACAGCATAGAGCGAACCGCGGTCAATTGACCGGCCAATGTTACGGAAATTCAGCTTCTGTTCGAGCAGTTCTCGCAACGGAGTATTGTCGAGCAGCGAACGGGGCGATCGCTTTAACAGCCAGCCAAACACCATCGTACCCATCCAGCTTGCACCTGAAGCAGCGATGCCCAAAGGGTCAGCGCGATAAACCTGTGCGGCATGAAAATTCCGCCAGACATCGGCCAGAGCATCGACTGCCGCGCCAAAATTGTCCGCATAACAGCCCAGCGTCACCGCATTGATGGCTCCGGCGGAAGTGCCGCAGAGAATCGTAAAAGGATTGCGTTCGGGCTCGGGCATAAGATCGCGGATGGCGAGCAGAACGCCGACCTGATAGGCTGCCCGCGCGCCGCCCCCCGCAAGAACCAGTGCTGTCCTGCCGTTGCTCGTCGAAGAAGAACCCGAATCGCTCATGGTGCATCGAATGATAACTGGATTGGAGGTTGGCGTAGCAACAACGATCATGGCGAAGCCGAAAAGGCGCCGGCAGCGCTATGCGCCGGCTCCTATGTGAGCGCATGTTGCACTATGGAAACGCTCCCGAAATTCGACGCGACAGCTTGACCGGCTAAAGCTATGGTACTATTTCCTAGGTCAATTATCGAAGCTTCCGAGTCGACCATGATTGCACTGCCTCATCAACAATCAGTCAAGTATTTCCGGCTTGGACCGACGTGTCGTCTCGCACTGGATCTGCCAGCCCATACAGGATTTCACGAAGCGATTTCCTGACGAGCAACAGCATGGATCCCCTTTTTTCAACTGTCCTTTAGAGAGTGTATTGCCATGACCCAAACCATATCCATCAATGCCCCTGATTACGTCAAACACGAAGGTCTGAAGAAGTGGGTTGCCGAAGTCGCCGCACTGGTTACACCGGATCGCGTCGTGTGGGCCGACGGCTCGCAGGAAGAATATGACCGCCTCTGTAACGAGCTGGTCGAAGCCGGCACTTTCACCAAGCTCAAGAAACGCAAGAACTCCTTCCTGGCTTTTTCCGACCCATCCGACGTTGCTCGTGTCGAGGACCGCACCTACATCTGCTCCGAGAAGAAAGAAGATGCCGGCCCCACCAACAACTGGGAGGACCCGGCCAAGATGCGCGAGACGCTGAAGGGCGTGTTCAAGGGCTGCATGAAGGGTCGCACAATGTACGTCATCCCCTTCTCGATGGGTCCCGTTGGCTCACCGATTGCCCAGATCGGCGTCGAAATCAGCGACAGCGCCTATGTCGTCGTCAACATGAAGATTATGACCCGTATGGGTAAGGCAGTGTTCCCGGTACTGGGTACCGATGGCCAGTACGTGCCGTGTGTGCATTCAATCGGCGCACCGAAGGAACCCGGCCAGAAGGATCCAAAGTGGCCGTGCAACCCGACCGTCAAGTACATCGTGCACTATCCCGAAACCCGCGAAATCTGGTCCTACGGCTCGGGCTACGGCGGCAACGCCCTGCTTGGCAAGAAGTGTCTTGCTTTGCGCATCGCGTCCAATATGGCACGCGACGACGGCTGGATGGCCGAGCATATGCTGATCCTCGGCGTCGAATCGCCCGCCGGTGATAAGCACTACGTCGCAGCCGCTTTTCCGTCCGCCTGCGGCAAGACCAATTTCGCGATGCTTGTCCCGCCAGCGAGCCTCGGCGGCTGGAAGGTCACCACCATTGGCGACGACATCGCCTGGATCAAGCCGCGCAAGGACAAGAACGGCGTTACGCGCCTCTACGCAATCAATCCGGAAGCCGGTTTCTTCGGCGTGGCTCCGGGAACCAACGACAAGACCAACTTCAACGCGATGGCTTCGCTGGCCGAGAACACTATCTTCACCAACGTCGCGCTGACCGACGATGGCGATGTGTGGTGGGAAGGCATGGGTCCCGCGCCAGCGCACGCCATCGACTGGCAGGGTAATGACTGGACGCCTGAAATTGCCAAGGAGAAGGGCACCAAGGCGGCACACCCGAACTCGCGTTTCACAGCACCTGCTTCGCAGTGCCCATGCATCGATGACCAGTGGGAAAGCACCGAGGGCGTGCCGATCTCGGCCTTCCTGTTCGGTGGCCGCCGCGCCTCGACCGTGCCGCTGGTGTGCCAGACCCGTGACTGGGATCATGGTGTGTATGCAGCCGCAACGCTCGGTTCAGAAACTACCGCTGCTGCCTTCGGCCAGCAAGGCGTCGTGCGTCGCGACCCGTTCGCGATGCTGCCGTTCTGTGGCTACAACATGGCCGACTACTACAGCCATTGGCTGAAGATGGGCAATGTCCCCGACAAGCCCGTGCCGATCTTCGTCGTCAACTGGTTCCGCATGAATGAGAAGGGCGAGTTCGCCTGGCCTGGTTTCGGCGACAATGCGCGTATTCTCAAGTGGATCATCGACCGTTGCGAAGGCCGCGTTTCAGGTACGGAATCCGTGCTCGGCTGGATGCCAAACTACGAGGACATCGACTGGTCTGGTGTCGACTTCTCCAAGGAAGAGTTTGCAAATGTAACCAGTCTCGACAAACAAGCCTGGCTTAGCGAGCTTGAAGGCGTCAAGGAGTGGTTTGACAAGATGGGAGCCAAACTCCCAGCCAAACTTGAATCCATCCGCACCGAGTTCGAGCAAAGCTTCAAGAAGGCAGCCTGAGCTTAAAGGAAATCGTCCCACGCCAGGGCCGCCTTCGGGCGGCCTTTTTCATTGACCCACAGAATGCCAAAAGATGGTTGATGATATGAAACTTGGTCCGGATTGTGAATTCCTGAACCTTGCATACGCCAATTGAGCCGCGACACTAATCTGCCGGCATGAGATATTCCGAACAATGACTCCCAGATTTCCTGCCAGTCGCCTTGCCGATATCGCTCCCTTTCATGTCATGGAACTGCTTTCCCGTGCCAAGGCACTCGAAGCTGAGGGCCGGGACATCATCCACATGGAAGTTGGCGAGCCGGATTTCGGCACACCAGAGCCGATCATTGCCGCTGCCCAGGCACACATAGCGACCGGTCGCGTATTCTACACACCGGCACTCGGGCTTCCCGAACTGCGCAGTGAGATTTCATCGTTCTATTCCAGTCGCTACGGAATTTCCGTACCTGCCTCGCGAATCGTTGTCACCTCAGGCGCTTCGGGTGCACTGCTACTGGCGATGGCCTGCCTCGCCGAACCGGGTAGTGAATGGTTGCTCACCGATCCTGGCTATCCCTGCAACTGCAATTTCGTACGTAGCTTCGAGGGTGTTCCTGTTTTCATTCCGGTCCGTGCCGAAAACAACTTTCAACCGACTCTCTCCGACGTCGACCAACACTGGAACGAGCGCACCGCTGGCGCTCTCCTTGCATCACCAGCCAACCCCACCGGTACGCTACTAGATGATGAAGTCATGGCTTCGATTGCCGGTTTTGTCCGGCAAAAAGGCGGGCGACTGATTGTCGACGAGATCTACCATGGACTGACCTACGATCGTGACGCTTCAACCGCTCTTCAGTTCGGGAACGACATCTTCGTCGTGCAGAGCTTTTCGAAATATTTCAACATGACAGGGTGGCGCCTTGGCTGGCTGGTCATTCCGGAATGCTTCATTCGGGATATTGAAAAGCTCGCACAGAATTTCTTCATCGCCCCTTCAACGCCGGCGCAATACGCCGCGATGGCCGCGTTTCAGCCGCCTACAATCACTATCCTCGAACAACGACGCGCTGAATTCCGCGGGAGGCGCGACTTCCTCGTAGCCGAAATCGAAAAGCTGGGTTTCCGATTGGAAGCCAAACCGGAAGGTGCCTTCTACGTCTATGCAGACTGTAGTGCTTTGACTCGGGACAGTTACCAGTTTGCCCTTGACCTGCTCGATTCGGTTGGCATTGCCACGACGCCGGGTCTGGACTTTGGTTCGCACGCGCCGAAGTCTCACCTACGCTTTGCCTACACCACCAGCATCGGGCGCATGGCCCAAGCCGTGGAACGCATCCATCGATTTCTCGGCTGATGCGAACGACCTTCAAAGAGGAATGCAGCGCACAAATGAAAGCAGCGTAACAAACGTTACGCTGCCAGCAAAATAGATCCAGGCGGGGGCAAGCAAGCCATCCCCCTCCCGACGTCGACGCCCTTACTTCGGGCGAGAACCCGTCGGGAACGGCCAAGCGCCTGTCGGATTGAGCGCTGATTTGAGGCCTGGCGTAGCAGCCGTTGATGGAGCAGATACCTGGGGTGCGGGTGTCGCCTTCTTGGCAGCAGCTTTCTTCGCCGCAGGCTTGGCAGCAGCTTTCTTCACCGCAGGTTTGGCAGCAGCTTTCTTCACCGCAGGCTTGGCAGCAGCTTTCTTCACCGCAGGCTTGGCAGCA
>NZ_FLQY01000053.1 GCF_900089945.1 Candidatus Propionivibrio aalborgensis
GATGATCACGCGCCCCGCTAGTCAAAGCAACAAAGGTCAATAGTCCGTGCCCGCGAAGCCGTCTTCGTCAAGCTGGCTTCTCGCAACAAGCGATCGTGTGGGTGAGCGAAAGTGAACGAGCTGCTGTTGATCGACTGGATCCTCATCGCGGCGCTTTGCTGGTTGTTGATCGGCATGATCGGCGTTGCGTTCCCGCGCAATTTTTTGCTGAACAGCCGCGTCCTCTTTCCCCTCGGCGCTCCATTTGCGCCTTGACGCTCTGTCCTCCTTCTTCCTGCTACTGCTGGGAACAGCCTCAGCCGGCATTTCGATCTACGCCGCCGGCTATATGCGCAAGGGCGACGGAACGGCTCCGGGGCTGCAATGCCTGCTCTATCACGTCTTTCTGGCCAGCATGGCTTTCGTCATGCTGGCCGACGATGGTTATGGCTTCATGGTCGCCTGGGAAACGATGGCGCTCAGCTCCTTCTTCCTGGTCACGTCGGAACACCGCCATCCGGAAATCCGACGTGCCGGTTATCTCTACCTGCTGGTTGCTCACGTCGGCGCGGTAGGCATCCTTCTTTCCTTTGGCGTGATGGCGGACAGCGCGGGCGACTATTCCTTTGACGCCATGCGCGATTTCTCCCGCATCGGTTTCTGGCCGACCATCGCTTTTCTACTTGCGCTTTTCGGCTTCGGCGCCAAGGCCGGCATGTTGCCGCTACACATCTGGCTACCCGAAGCGCACCCGGCCGCTCCTTCTCCCGTGTCGGCGATGATGAGTGGCGTCATGCTTAAAACAGCAATCTACGGAATGCTGCGGGTGAGCTTTGATCTGTTGCATGCGCAACTATGGTGGTGGGGCGTTCTGCTGCTCGTCCTCGGGCTGATTTCAGCACTGTTCGGCGTCGTCTTCTCGGCGGTACAAACCGACATGAAACGACTGCTCGCATATTCGTCGATCGAGAACATCGGGTTGATATTTCTCGGAATCGGACTGACACTGATCTTCAAGTCCTTCCTGCTACCGCATCTTGCTGCACTGGCGCTAACCGCCACGCTCTATCATTGCCTGAACCACGCCTTCTTCAAGAGCCTGCTTTTCCTGTGTACCGGCTCGGTTCTGCACGCCACGCGCGAGCGCAACCTGGGCAAACTCGGTGGGCTGATTCATCGCATGCCATGGGTCGCCTGGTTGGCGCTGATCGGCGTGCTGGCTGCATCCGGTCTGCCGCCACTTAACGGTTTCGTCTCGGAGTGGCTGTTGCTGCAAAGCTTCCTGTTCACCTCGGGTGTGCCACATGGTTATCTCAACATGCTGCTGCCGGTGATTGCCGGCGCCGTCGCGCTGATCTCGGCATTTGCCGGTTTCGCCATGGTCAAGTTCTTCGGCATCGTATTCCTCGGTCAGCCGCGCGAGGAAAAACTCGCTCACGCCCATGATGCCGGCCGCCTCGAACGCATCGGGCTGCTCTGGCTGGGTGTGGGCTGTGTCCTGCTCGGCCTGTTTCCGAATGCCGTTATTTCGTTGCTCGACCCGGTCACCCGACTGCTTGTCGGGAGTGGCCTGCGCGGTACGGCAGCCAGCCATGGCTGGTGGCTTCTAGCGCCGATCAGCGAGGACCGGGCCAGCTATAGCCCCGCCATTTTCCTCGGCAGCATTGTCGTTCTCATGCCGCTTGTCTATTTTGCGGTCAACCGTTTCTACCACGGCCGACTGAAACGCGTGCCGGCCTGGGATTGCGGATTTCCGTTGCAAACTCCCCGCATGCAGGATACCGCCGAGGGTTTCGGCCAGCCGATCCGCAGAATCTTCTCGCCCTTCTTCAAACGGACCCGCGAGCACCCCTCGCCATTCGATGCCCAGCCACGTTATCGAAGCCTCGTTGAAGACCCGTTCTGGTACTGGCTCTATCTGCCGATTGCAAGAATTGCCGATCACGGCACGCGG
>NZ_FLQY01000054.1 GCF_900089945.1 Candidatus Propionivibrio aalborgensis
GGCCTGCTTTCGGTACCAGGGCGTGGCGAAGACAAACAGGACTGTCTCATCAGGCGTGTTCAGGTTGATTACCCGGATGCTCTGATCGTGCATCGTCTTGATTTCGATACCTCCGGGCTGCTCGTTCTGGCACGGGGAAAGGAAATGCATCGCCGCTTGAGCATCCTCTTTCAGAACCGGCAGGTTGAGAAACGTTACATGGCCGTTGTCCACGGAGAACTCGCAGAGGCTTCCGGCGAAGTATGCCTGCCGCTCATTGTCGACTGGCCGAACCGCCCGCTTCACAAAGTCGACTTTGAGACGGGCAAACCCTCGCTCACCCTCTATCGGGTGTTGAGCTACAATTCGGCCGAACAAAGTTCACGCCTTGAACTAGTACCCGAGACTGGGCGCACACATCAGCTTCGGGTACACATGCAAGCACTCGGCCACCCGATTCTTGGCGACTCGCTTTACGCTGACCCTGTTGCCAGGGGAAAAGCAGATCGTCTGCTCTTGCACGCGGAATACCTGGCCTTCCCGCACCCTGTAAACGGCGAGCGCCTGAGCTTCACCTCGACCGCGCCTTTCTAGTTCTCCTTCATGCACGCTTGACCACACGAATCTCTGAAACTTCATGAATATCTCGACCCATCCACTCTGGCTCGTTGGCTTCCGTCCGTTTTTTTCGTTGGCATGCCTATCGGGCCTGAGCTTGCCTGTTCTGTGGACACTGATTTTTACCGGGACCCTGCCGGCACCGACCACCTCATACTCCTCAATTCAGTGGCATGCCCACGAAATGTTCTTCGGCTTTGGCTGGGCGGTGCTCGGTGGCTTTCTGCTCACCTCGACAAAGAACTGGGTCAATCAGCGTGGCTACCATGGCAACGCACTGATCCTTCTCGTCGGCGCCTGGCTGATTGAACGTGCCGGCATGTGGTACGAGGGCGCGCTGCCGCCCATCCTGTTCCGCATTTCAAATAATCTCTTTCTTGTTTCGATTGTCGTCATGATTGCTTGGACGCTGATCAGAAATCACAAGGACGATTCCTACCGCGACAATTATCTTTTCCTCATCATCCTGCCGCTCTTTATCGCATCGAAAAACCTGATGCTCAGCGCCGACTACTTCCAGATCGGCTGGAACATGGCTATCGGGCTGTTCCGCATGGCTTTCCTGGTGATGTTCGAGCGCACGCTGACGCAATTCATGAAAGGCGTCTTCCAGGTTTCCATCCTGCGCGACCCGCGGCTCGACGGACCCATCAAACTGCTTGCCTTGAGCCTGGTTTTTGTTGATCTGTTGCCGCCCTGGCTGGGTGCAGCAATCACCCTGCTTCTCGCCCTCCTGCTGATCGTCCGTCTCGTTTTCTGGAAGCCGCAACTGGCCCTGCGCCGACTTGACATCGGCATCATGTATCTTGGCTACCTGGCCCTTGTCGCCCAGTTGCTGATCAACGTCGTGAGCGCGTTCACCGATATCGCCTGGGTTGGCACCGTATCGATCCACGTGTTTACCTTCGGCGTCATGGGCATGGTCATTCCGGCCATGCTGATCCGGATTTCAAAAGGCCATACGGGCAGAAAAGTGGTATTCGACGGCCTCGACAAATGGGTGTTGAGAATAATGATCCTCGGATTCATTGCGCGCGTTATCGTGCCACAATTCGCCCCGGCCACCTATTTGCACTGCATATATCTCGCCGCATTCTGCTGGTTTGTCTGCTTTTCAGTTCTGGCCTGGCGCTATATTCCCTACCTTGTTCAGGCACGTGTTGACGGCAGGGAGCATTGAGCGGCGACAAGGCATGAACTCCCGTAAAACGGCGTTTGCCGGACCGAATCTAGTGACTGTGGTCCCGATGGTGTGCGTCAGGGTAATGAGCATGCGTATGCACCATTGATTCGTGCCGATGCCGGTGCGCGTGCCTGATCCCCGGGGCACAAAAGCTTTCGTGGGGATGCTGGTGGTGTTCCTCGTGGGAATGCTCGTGAGAATGCTCGATGGCGGCGTGCTGGTGTTCATGATCATGGCGTTCAGACAGGTGCAGCCAGACGCCCACGGCCATCAGCATCCCGGCAGCCGCCAGCCGGACCGTGACCGGCTCTCCCGTCGCCACCGCGATCAGCGCTCCGAAAAACGGTGCAACTGAAAAATAGGCCCCGGTACGGGCTGTTCCCAACTGCCGCAGCCCGATAACGAACAGCGTCAGGCTGACACCGTAGGCCAGGAACCCGACGCTCATCGAAGCGACCAGGATGAGCAAATCCGGCAACCGGTCCCCAAGAAACAATGCAAGCGCCAGATTGATGGCACCCGCGACCATCCCTTTAACCGATGCGATCCATGTCGCGTCGGCAAGCGAAACCTTGCGCGTCAGATTGTTGTCGAGGCCCCAGGCCAGGCACGCTCCGAGTACTGACAGCACGGGCCATACGCCGGCAAACCTGACCTCTTCCGGCCAACTCAGGACGAGCACTCCGCCAATTATGGCGATCATGCCGAAAGCAATACGCCGGCCGATGTGTTCCCGAAAAACGATCCAGGCCAGAAGCACGGTGAACACGGCCTCCGCATTCAGAAGCAGCGAAGCGCCCGAGGCAGGCATTCCGGCCAAGCCGTACATCAACAGGACGGGACCAACGATTCCGCCGGACAGAATGGCTCCCGCCAGCCATCGAGCTTCGTTGCGCGCCAATCGGACCGGCGCCGCCCGTCGCACCAGCCGGACTGCGGTCAAGCCAATTCCGGAACCAAGATAGAACAAGCCGGCCAGCAGCCAGGGACTGACATCGCTCAGGATGAGCTTGGCCAGCGGCGTACCGGCGCCAAAAAGCAGAGCCGCGCCGAGCGCTGCCGACACACCGGGACTTGGCAACAAGCCTGGCCGATCCATTACCTCAACCTCTTTCGTCCAGCTCTTTCAACGTCGCGGCCATCTGGGGTGCGTACCTGATTCTCCGAACTTGCCGGCGCGCGGCCGGCCAAAACTGGGTCAGGCGCGCCTGAGCGATGCGTTCAGCGCTTCAAGCGCCTTGCTGCCGGGACAAAGATGGTCATCGCCGAGCTGGTTCAGCGGCTTTTCCACCGTGTTCAAATGGCGATGCAGATCCTCGGCACTGCTGTCCACGTACAACAAGCCGGTGACAATCTCTCCGAGAGCCTGTCTTTCCTGTAGATGGTTCATGGCACCGATCCGGTCCGACGGATCGTAGTCCTTGTCCAGCTTGCGAAGATTCAGGATCGAACCGTCATGTTGAACGACCCGACGCAACGAGCCTGGCTCATAGGAGGTGTTGATCCGGTCTCGCGGAAGGATGACGTCCAGGCGATTGACGGCATCGTTATGCTCGCGCACGTAATCATAACTTTTGGTCGAACCGGCATGGTTGTTGAACGTAACGCAAGGGCTGATCACATCGATGAAGGACGGCCCGCGATGGCGTATGGCGCCCTTGATCAGCGGAATCAATTGCTCCTTGTCACCGGAGAAGCTGCGCCCAACGTAACTGGCACCCAGCTGCAGTGCGAGCGCAACCAGATCGATGGGCGTCTCGCTATTCACGACACCGCGCTTGCTTTTCGAGCCCTTGTCGGCGGTTGCCGAGAACTGTCCCTTGGTTAGACCATAGACGCCGTTGTTTTCAACAATGTAGGTCATGTTCACGCCACGGCGCATGGCATGCGCAAACTGGCCGATGCCGATGGAAGCGGAATCACCGTCGCCGGAAACCCCCAAATAGAGAAGATCGCGATTGGCCAGTGCGGCACCAGTGAGTACCGATGGCATACGGCCATGCGTCGTATTGAAACCGTGTGAATTTCCGAGGAAATAATCTGGCGTCTTTGACGAACAGCCGATGCCTGAAAGCTTGGCTACCCGGTGCGGCTCGATTTCAAGATCGAAGCAGGCCTGCACCACCGCGGCACTGATCGAATCATGACCACATCCGGCGCACAGCGTGGAAATGGCGCCTTCATAATCGCGCCGGGTATAACCGAGCGAATTTCTGGGCGTATCTGGCCGCAACAGTCTGGGTTTGATGAAGTAGGTCATGACGCCACCTGTTTGCGGGTCGAGGCAAATGCCAAAGCCCTGTCGTGCTTCGAGAGGGCTTCGGCAATGCTGCCGGAAATGAATCCGGCGGTAATCGGCGTACCGTCGTAGTGCAGAACGCGAACCAGGCGTTTTGGATCGATCTCGCCTTCGTTGATGAGCAGCATGCGCAACTGTCCACTCTCGTTCTGTTCGACGACAAAGACGCAATCGTGCTCGTTGATGAACTCGATTACCGCGTCGGCAAACGGGAAGGCGCGCACGCGCAGCGTATTGACATGGATGCCCTGTCTCTCGAGCAGCGCAAAAGCCTCGTCCATCGCGGGACCGGTCGAACCATAGTAAATGACACCGAAGCGGCTTGGTTGCGATGCACGTTGAAGAACGGGCGCCGGCAGAAGTTCCTTGGCAGTCTCAAATTTACGCCGCAGACGTTCCATGTTGTAGACATAGTCCGTTCCCGTCTCGCTGTATTTTGCATACGCGTTGCGTGTGGTGCCGCGGCTGAAGAAAGCGCCTTTGCTCGGATGCGTGCCGGGAATGGTGCGCCAAGGGATGCCATCGCCGTCCACATCGAGATAACGGCCAAAATTCTTCCCGGCTTCCAGATCTTCAGCGCTCATCACCTTGCCACGATCGTAAAGGCGCTGATCATCCCAATCGAAAGGCTGGCACAGACGGTCATTCATTCCGATGTCAAGATCGAGCAGAACGAAAACCGGTGTCTGCAAACGGTCCGCGAGATCAAAAGCCTGGGCGCCGAGTTTGAAACACTCGTAAGGGTCTTCCGGAAACAGCAGAACATGCTTGGTGTCGCCGTGCGAAGCATAGGCGCAGGAAACAAGATCGGATTGCTGGGTGCGCGTCGGCATTCCGGTCGAGGGGCCACCACGCTGCACATTGAAAACCACAACCGGCACCTCGGCAAAATAGGCCAAGCCGAAAAACTCCTGCATCAGAGAAATGCCGGGGCCGGAGGTGGCGGTAAAGGCGCGCGCGCCATTCCAGGCAGCCCCGATCACCATGCCGATCGACGCCAGTTCGTCCTCGGCCTGCACTACGGCATAGCGGGCCATGCCATTATCGGGATCGGTGCGGAATTTGCGGCAATAGCCGCTGAAAGCCTCGATCACCGAGGTTGAAGGCGTGATCGGGTACCACGCGGCAACCGTCGCCCCACCATAGACAGCACCGAGACCGCAGGCAGCGTTGCCATTGACAAATATTCTATCGCCGACACCGTCGGAACGCTCCACCCGCAATCCGATCGGGCACGACAGATTTGCGCGGGCATAGTCGAACCCCAGCTTGAGTGCATTGACGTTGGCGCCAATCAGCTTGTCCTTGCCACGATACTGCGCGGCAATCAGTTTCTCGACCACAACGAGTTCGATGTCGAGCAAAGCCGTAAGCGCCCCGACGTACATGATGTTCTTGAACAACTGGCGCTGGCGCGGATCGGTGTACTCGCGATTGCAGATTTCGGTGAGCGGAACGCCCAGCACGGTAATGTCTTCGCGGAACCGCGAGCGAGGCAAGGTCTTGGTCGAATCGTAGACAAGATAGCCGCCGGACTCGAGCTCGGCAACGTCGCGATCCCAGGTTTGCGGGTTCATCGCCACCATCAGGTCACACCCGCCGCGCCGACCCAGCCAACCGGATTCCGAAACGCGCATTTCGTACCAGGTCGGCATGCCCTGAATGTTGGACGGGAAGATGTTGCGCGGCGCCACCGGCACCCCCATGTTCATGATGGCGCGCGCAAACAGCTCGTTGGCCGATGCCGACCCGGAACCGTTGACGTTGGCAAACTTGATGACGAAATCATTGCTTCTCTGAATCGACTTGATTGCACTCATCTTCTTCGCACCTCCGTTCCGGCTTCCGCCATTTGCAGGAAAAACTTCTGCATATCCCAGGCGCCTGTCGGGCAACGCTCGGCGCACATGCCGCAATGCAGGCAGATGTTCTCATCCTTGACCATAACGCGTCCCGTTTTCAGGATATCCGAAACATAAAGCGCCTGATCCAGGTTATCCGCCGGTGCTTTCAAACGGCTTCGCAAGTCATCCTCTTCGCCATTGCCGGTGAAGGTAATGCATTCGGTGGGGCAGATATCGACGCAGGAATCGCATTCGATGCAGGTCTTGGCGGTAAATACCGTCTCGATATCGCAATTGAGACAACGCTCGGCCTCGGAGCAGGCCATGTACGGATCGAAGCCCAGTTCAAGCTCAAGCTTGATGTCCTTGAGCGTCTTCTCCAGGGACTTCACCGGCACCTTCTTCCGCTCCTCCTCGGAGACCTGGTTATCGTAACTCCACTCGTGAATGCCCATCTTCTGGCTGACCAGATTGGTCAGTGGCGGCGGGCGTTCCAGCAGGTCCTTGCCGGCACAGAACAAATCGATCGATATTGCGGCGTCATGCCCCTGCGCCACGGCGGTGATGATGTTCTTCGGACCCAGAGCCGAGTCGCCGCCGAAAAATACCTTGGGCAACGTCGATTGCAGCGTCGCCTGATTCAATACCGGCAGTCCCCACTTGTCGAATTCAAGTCCGATATCCTTCTCGATCCAAGGGAAGGCATTCTCCTGCCCGATGGCCACCAGAACCTCGTCGCATTCCATCAGGATATCCGCTTCGCCGGTAGGAATCAGACTCCGCCTGCCTTTGTCGTCGTACTCGGCTCGGACCTTCTCGAACAGAACGCCCGAAAGCTGCCCATTGTTGTGCACGAACTCCTTCGGCACCAGCATGTTGAGAATCGGGATACCCTCATGCGCCGCGTCTTCCTTCTCCCAGGGCGAGGCCTTCATTTCGTCGAAGCCGCTGCGCACGACAACCTTGACATCCTCGCCGCCCATGCGAAGTGCCGAGCGGCAGCAGTCCATGGCCGTATTGCCCCCGCCGAGCACAATTACGCGCGGAGAAATGCTGGTCGTATGACCAAAGGCAACGTTGGCCAGCCAATCAATGCCGACGTGGATGTGTGCTGCCGCCTCCTGGCGACCGGGAATGTCCGCATCGCGCCCACGCGGGGCGCCAGTGCCGACAAAGATCGCATCCCAGTCTTCGGCCAGCAGATCCCGCAAGCTATTGATCCACTGGTTGTAGCGCGTTTCCACGCCAAGATTGACGATGTAGGCACACTCTTCGTCGATGACGTCGTCCGGCAGCCTGAATTTCGGGATCTGGCTGCGCATCATGCCCCCAGGCGATGCGCCATTGTCGAAAACGGTGATCTGATAGCCTAGCACCGCCAGATCGCGCGCCACGGTAAGCGAAGCGGGGCCGGCGCCAACGCAGGCGATGCGTTTGCCATTCCTGCTCTCCGGCGCGGGCGGCAAGCGATCGTGAATATCATCCTTCAGGTCGGCAGCAACGCGCTTCAGCCGACAGATGGCTACCGGTTCCTGGTCCAGCCGGCCGCGACGGCAGGCCGGCTCGCACGGCCGATCGCAGACCCGCCCGAGAATGCCCGGAAAGACGTTGGATCGCCAGTTGATCATGTAGGCATCCGAATACCGGCCCGCTGCAATCAGGCGGATGTATTCGGGAACGGGGGTGTGGGCAGGACACGCCCACTGACAATCCACGACTCTGTGAAAGTAATCGTGTTGGCCGATATCTGTCGGTATCACGTGTGCTCAGTCTCCTGTCACGGTGGCTACTAAGGATCGGCAACAAGAAGCCGCCTCCCCGCACTCTAGCACCGTCCAAGCCAAAGCAAAACGTCTGCCGACCAACCTGGAAAGGAATTCAGTTTTCCTGCACGATAAAAATCGGCTAGTCTTGGCACCATGTCTCTAGACGGGGGTAATCCAGCATGGCCTTGCGCGCGTTAATTTTTGATGTCGATGGTACGCTTGCCAACACCGAGCGCGACGGGCATCGCCCCGCGTTCAACGCCGCCTTTGCCGAAGTCGGGCTGCCCTGGCACTGGGACGAAGCGTTCTACGGCAAGTTGCTGGTCACCTGCGGCGGATTTGAGCGGCTGCGCTACTACGCCGAGAATTTTGACCCCACGACGCTGGCCCGGCCCGACTTCGACGAGCTGATGCACCGGGTACATGACATCAAATCGCGGAATTATCAGCGTTTGCTGGCTGCCGGAGCGATTCCGCTGCGTGCCGACATTGGTCAACTGATTTGCGATGCGCGTACCGAAGGTATGCGGCTGGCCATCGCCTCAAGCTCGAAGCTGGATAATGTGGTGGGACTGTTGCGCGCCAATCTGGGCCCGAATGTGGATTCCTGGTTCGATGTCATCGCCTCCGGCGACGTTGCAGCGGCCAAGAAACCGTCTCCGGAACTTTACCAGTGGGCGCTGCAGCAACTCAGGCTGCCACCGCGTGATTGCCTGGCGGTGGAGGATTCCGAGCGTGGACTGGCGGCGAGTCTTGCGGCCGGCATTCCGACGGTCATTACCGTCAGTGACTACACGATCAATGAGAATTTCGACGGCGCGCGCATGGTGCTGGCCGAGGCTGAAAGGGTTTCGCTGGATAAACTGCGTCTGTGGCACGCGACGGCGAGTACGTCATAGACAGAGATTGTTGACGAGAAAGGCGAACCACCAAGTCACAAAGACACCAAGTCCCACCAAGAAAACCTAAGCAAAGATTTTGAATTTCTTGGTGCTTCAACGTGCACTTGGTAACTTGGTGGTTCGCTCCTGTTCTTACCCTTTCGCCTTCAGCGACTTCTTCGGGTAAATATCGAATCGGCTGGATTTGCCTTCCAGAACATAGCCGGGCGGTTCGCCGGCAATCGCCGGCGCCTTGCGCGGCCGTTTGACGACCACCCGATGCGAGGCCAGTGCCAGTGCCACATCAAGCAGCACCGGCGCGTCATCGTCATCACCAGCCAGCGGACGAAACAGCCGCATCTCCTTCTTCACCAGCGAGCTCTTATCACGATGCGGAAACATTGGATCGAGATAAATGACCTGCGGCGGCTCGGATTTCCACGTTCGCAATACATCGATGGCATTGCCGCCGATCAGCCGCATCTGTGCAACAATCGCTCCCACAACCGGGTCGGCCAGCGCCCGCTGCATACCGTCCTCAAGCAACGCGTAAATCAATGGCTGGCGCTCGATAAGGCTCATCGCGCAACCCAGCCTGGCCAGCACAAACGCGTCACGCCCCAACCCGGCCGTGGCATCCACTACCACCGGACGAACCCCCGGCTGGATTCCTACCGCCTTGGCGATCATCTGCCCGTTGCCGCCCCCGTAGAGCCGTCGATGCGCAATGGCTCCCGCAATGAAGTCAATTCTTATCGGGCCTGCCGCGCGTGGGCCAAGCTCGGCCAGTTGCAAGCCTTGCCGTCCCACCTGCAAGGCAAACTCTGCCTCAACCTCAAACTGCAATTGAAGACGCTCAGCCCATAACGCTGCCGCCAGATCAAAGGCGGGGTCAAGCGATTCCATCCTGACAGAAGTTTTGAATAGATCACGGCTCATCGGTGGCCGAAGTATTCCTGATAATTCAGATTGGCGCAGTAGTCGAGTTTCTGGCGGATACAGAGCATTGCGCAACGCATTTCGACTTCACTTCATCATTCATTGTCGACTTTTTTTACAGTTGACGAAAAGAAGAAAACGATTGAGTCCCTAAACTGCTGTAAATCGGGTGGGGGGTAGCCACCGCTTCGATTCGGTAAA
>NZ_FLQY01000055.1 GCF_900089945.1 Candidatus Propionivibrio aalborgensis
GCGACAGGGTGCTGGACGAATCCAGAGGCACTTCCTCCTTGCCGGCACGACGACGTCGAGAAACGAAGTAGGCAGCCAGAAGTGCAAGAACCCCTCCGCCACCGGCCAGTGCCAGCGGATTGTCGAGCAGTCCATCGATGAAACCGGGCTCCTCAAGCGGAGGAGGTGGAGCAATCGCCGGTTTTGGCTTCACCGCAGGCTTCGGCTCAGGTTTGGGTTCCTCGGGCTTGGGCGCCGGTTCAGGTGGCGTCGTTTCAGCCGGTTTTTCCGCTGGTTTTTCAATCGCGGTCGCAACGGGCTCTATCTTTGCCGGCGGTGCAACGGGAACCGGGTCAGGTGTCGTCGCCGGCGGCTTGGTTTCTTCCGTGGGCTTTATCGATTCGAGCGGCATGGCCTTTGATGACGCCTGCGCCTGCAACTCGGCCAGATTCTGATTCTTCAGTTCAACCAGTTTTTGCAAATCAGAAACATTTTTCTCTAGAGCGATCAAACGCTCGTTCGCTTCCTTGAGCGCTTTTTCCTTGGCGATAAGGTCTTCTTCGCTGCGTTTGGCGCCAACGTCCGGTTTGGCAGCAGTTGTCTCGGTTCTGGAAACCTTTAGCTGATCCTTGGGTTCGACTGATGGCGCAGCCTTGTCCTCAACTTTGGCGCTTATCTTGCCGGTTGCCTCCTGCCTGGCAGCCTCATCACTGACGGGCGCCTGCGCTGCAACACCGGCCAGTTTGTTTCGGTAAGCATTCCAGTCCGAGGCCTGAGCGCGGACTATCTTGCTGGCTTCTCCCGAAGAAACGGCCTCGACAGTGGATTTTTCGGGTACGACAAGAATTTTTCCGGCCCTCAGCCGGTTCATGTTGCCGCCGTCGAAAGCATCCTGATTGGCACGAAAGAGGCCCACCAGCATCTGATCGAGCGAAACGCCATCCGGTTTGCTTTCCCCGGCGATCTTGTGCAAGGTATCACCGCGTTTGACCTCTAGAGTGTCTGGCCCTGAAGAAGAAGGCTGAGCTGCAGATTTCTGGGCTGACCCCGGATTACGGATTCTGGCGACCGCCTTACTACGCAACTCATCGTCAATTGCCGATTTCGTGCGTGTTGTGGCTACAGTCTGTTTACTTGCGGTTGCCGGTTTGGCCATCGCCGGAGCAAGCGGCGGGAAACCCTTTGCAGCTACCTCAGGCGGGTCAAGCAGGAAGGTGTATTCCCGAACCAGCCGGCCGGCAGGCCAGTTGAGTTCAAGCAGCATGTCGACAAACGGATCGTTGATCGGCCTGTCGGACGTCAGTCTGAGGACTGGCTGGCCATCAGCTCGCTTGTCCAGCTTGAACCGGATGCTCAGCAGGGTTGTCGCGTAATCCAGTCCTGCCTGTTTGAAGGCATCCGGCGGCGCCAACTGCGCCTTCATTCCGGAGAACTCATCGCGCGTCGCCAAGACGTCGATCTCCGCACGCAATGGTTGCCCAAGTGACGAAAGGACGACGATTTTCCCAAGACCCGCAGCCTGAGCGGCCAAAGGTATTCCGGAGAGTATGAGACACGAAGCAAGGGCATATGCCGAGCTTCGCAAACCGATATTTTTTAGCGTCTGATGAATTTTTTTAGCCACAGCGCCACCCTGAGCATGCGAACGGAAATATTAAAATAACATCATGGAGTTAGCGATGCAAGCTAAACTTGCTTGTGATACGCGACATATTTGTTGTCCGTCGAATTTGATGAAAAGAGCGCCTTCTGGCCATTTATTACAAATAATGCCGAAGGCCCTAACTGCTGGCACCTGCGAGCGTTTTCAGATTCCATTTGCGGTCGCCCGGAAACATACGGGCACGCTTAAGTGTGCGAGCCCGTACAGTGTAAATTGCCACGAACGACTCTGGCGGTACGTGTACCATAACGACTTCCAAATTTTGGTGCTGCATTCCAACGGCCCATTCATGAATCATTGCCTCCGATGCCGCTACCTTACGAACTGCTGATCGGTCTGCGTTATACGCGCGCCAAGCGACGCAATCACTTCATATCCTTCATTTCGATGATCTCGATGTTGGGCATCGCCTTGGGTGTCGCGGCGTTGATTGTTGTCCTGTCCGTCATGAACGGCTTTCAGACCGAGCTGCGCGGGCGGATTCTGGCCGTGGTTTCACATGTGCAGATCAGCGGGGCAAACGGCGAAATGACCGAATGGCAACGCGTTGCCGAACAGTCGGGCAGACAGCCAGGAGTGCTCGCGGCAGCTCCATTTGTACAGGCTCAAGGCATGCTTTCCTTTGGGCAATCGGTACGAGGTGCGATGGTTCGCGGAATTCTGCCCGATCTCGAAGACAAGGTTGTCGACTTCAAGACGCACATGAAGGAAGGCAGTCTCGACGCACTGGTGCCAGACTCCTTCAACATCGTGCTGGGTAGCGAACTGGCGCGGGCGCTCGGCGTTTTCGTCGGGGACAAGGTTACGGTCATCGCCCCGCAGGGTGTTGTAACACCGGCCGGCGTGATTCCCAGGCTGAAAACGTTTACCGTCGCCGGCCTTTTCGAGGTCGGGATGTTCGAGTATGACAGCGGGCTTGCGTTGATCCGCATAGAGGACGCGCAACGGCTCTACCGTATGGAAGACCGTGTTTCCGGCGTACGTCTGAAACTGGACGATCTGTTCAAGGCACCGCTCATTACGCGGCAACTGGCCAACAGTCTGGACACCGCCGCCTACATCAGCGACTGGACGCGCAGTCATGCCAACTTCTTTCGCGCCGTACAGATCGAGAAAAACATGATGTTCATCATTCTTTCGTTGATCGTGGCCGTGGCGGCGTTCAATATAGTTTCGACGCTGGTCATGGCAGTCACCGACAAGCAGGCGGATATCGCCATCCTGCGAACACTGGGCGCAAACCCGGGCAGTATCATGGCCGTCTTCATGGTTCAGGGTGCGCTGATCGGTTTTATCGGACTTGGCCTGGGCGTGGCCGGCGGTGTGACGCTGGCGCTCAATGTCGATGTGGTCGTGCCTTTCATCGAACGCCTGCTTGGTACGCAGTTCATGTCCAAAGAGGTCTACTATATTTCCAACCTGCCGTCCGAGTTGCAATGGAAGGATGTGACCACAATCACCGGGGTGTCCTTCGTGTTGTCGCTGGTGGCGACGATTTATCCCAGCTGGCGCGCTTCACGCGTCAACCCGGCGGAGGCTTTGCGCTATGAATGAGGCCACGAGGGATTCCGGGAAGGTCGTTCTCGCCTGCCAGGGGCTGAGGAAGATTTACCGCCAGGGCACGGGTGAAGGCAGCGAGGTGCCGGTCCTTATGGGTGTCGATCTCGAGATCGTGGCGGGAGAGCGGGTCGCCGTAGTCGGCGCCTCCGGCTCGGGCAAGAGTACGCTGCTGCATCTGCTTGGCGGACTTGATTCCGCTAGCGAAGGGAAAATCCAGTTGATGGGGCGCGACCTTTCAGAGATCAGCGACGCCGAGCGTGGAAACATGCGCAACCGCCATCTTGGATTCGTCTATCAGTTCCACCATCTGCTGCCCGAATTCACGGCGCTGGAAAATGTCGCCATGCCCTTATATATCCGGCGCCTGCCAAAACCAGACGCCGAGGAACGCGCGAAAGCAGTGCTTGACGAAGTCGGTTTGTCGCACCGGCTCGATCACACGCCGTCGGAACTTTCCGGCGGCGAGCGGCAGCGAGCGGCGATTGCGCGCGCTTTGGTCACTGAGCCGGCCTGCGTACTCGCCGACGAGCCGACCGGCAACCTCGACAGGCAGACCGCAGAAAGCGTATTCGAGTTGATGCTGGCGCTCAATCGCTCGCGGCACACGAGCTTCATCATCGTTACGCACGACCCTGGGCTGGCCGGGAGGACGGACCGGATTCTGACGCTGCGCGACGGGTCGTTTCTTTAAGCGCTGGTTAAGCGATCAAACCTTAAACTCCTCGTTATCGGGAGTCGATTTCAAAGGAAGTCAGTGAGATGGCCAAATCGGCGTGCCCAGACGAATTAGAGCTGCCATGAGTATCCAGAAAGATGTTGCGACCAAGTCAGAGCGCGGAATGCTGCTGCTGGCTTTGTCCATTCTCGTACTGCTGACTGTGGTGGCCATCGTTTCGCGGCCACTTACGCCGATTGATGAGACGCGTTATATCAGCGTGGCTTGGGAGATGTGGCTGCGCGGAGATTTGCTTGTGCCATTCAAGAACGGTGCGCCTTACAGTCACAAGCCGCCGTTGATGATGTGGTTGTATCAGGCCGGCTGGGCGGTCTTTGGTGTGAACGAATGGTGGCCGCGCCTGGTTCACCCATTGGTGTCGGCCGGCAACCTGCTATTGATGATCGGCCTGTCCAAGCGCCTTTGGCCCGACCGGCCTGATATTGGTGGGCCGGCAGCGCTGATTCTGGTCAGCAGTCTGCTGTGGACGATCTTTTCCACATCGGCCATGTTCGACGTCATCCTGGCGTTCTTCACGCTATTGGGTATGTACGGCACACTGGTTGCCGCAGATGGGGAGCGCAGACGCGGGATGGTCTGGCTGGGAGTAGCCATCGGTTTGGGTGTGTTGGCCAAGGGGCCGGTGATACTGCTGCATGTATTGCCGGTCGCGGTATTGGCGCCCTGGTGGAAGCCGGGCCTGCGCCGCGCGCATTGGTATGGCGGCATTTTTCTCGCGGTACTGCTCGGTGCAGGAATCGCTCTGTTATGGGCGATACCTGCGGGTATGAGTGGCGGCGAGGAATACCGCAAGGCGATTTTCTGGGGGCAGACCGCCAACCGCATGGTCGAGTCGTTTGCGCATCGCCGCCCCATGTGGTGGTACGTGCCACTGTTGCCCGTGATCTTTTTCCCATGGTTTATCTGGCCGGGCTTGTGGCGCACCCTGAGGAGATTCATCGGGCAGGATATTGATCGCGGTGGTCGATTCTGCCTCGCCTGGATGCTCCCTGTTTTTGTTGCGTTTTCGTTGATCAGCGGTAAGCAACCGCACTACCTGATCCCGATTTTTCCGGCGTTTGCATTGCTTGCCGCAAGGTCTTTGGTCGCTGAGGAACGCATCAAGGGTTTATGGATGCCGACCCTCGCTGCGCTGTCGATCGGAGTGGCATTTCTGGTCATGGCGAAAGGCGGGCTTGGGCCAAAGGTGGGTGACCAGAAAATGTTCACCGAGATGTGGCCTGGCCTGCTGATGATCACTGCGGTTGTGTTGCTCTATCTGTTCGGCCGCCATACTGCCAATCCAATTCCTGCGCTTGCTCTGCTGGGCGCTGGCGTGTCTGCTCTTGGGCAGCTGGCATTGGCTCGGCCTCTCTATCCCGCTTACGATGTTCGACCCATTGCCATTGCGATCCACGAAGCGCAAGCCAGCGGACATGTTGTGGCCCACCTTGGGGAGTATCACAATCAGTACCGAAGTCTTGCCGGAATCGAGGTCATAGCCTCTCAGAGCTATCTGGGCGGCGCGGTAGCACTGCTGGCAGCGCAACCCGCACTGTCTGTACTGTCGACTCAAGAATCAATTGATTCCCGACTGGATTGACAAGGACTCAACGGAAAAGAACGAGCGCCCAATAATGGGCTTGCAGACCCGTTTTCAGGTCTAATCAGCCCATGCGCTCGATCATCATTGCCTTTGCCTGTGGTATCGGTCTGCTCCAGTTGCAGGGTAATTTGCCGGGAGCGGACGTCATCGGCGCTCTTGCAGCGCTGGCGCTGCTTGGCCTTTTCCTGGTTGTCCGGCGAGAGCATTGGGCGTTCCGCCTGTTGGCGCTTTTCTGCTGCGTCCTGCTGGGTTTCGTCTGGGCCGGGTGGCGGGCGCAGCAGCGACTGGCCGATCAGCTTCCCATAGCGTGGGAGGTGAAGGACATACAGGTTACGGGAGTTATCGCTGCCTTGCCGCAGCGTTTTGAGCGCGGTGAGCGTTTCGAATTTGATGTCGAGTCGGTTCACACAAAGGGAGGAGTCGTTCCTGGCCGGATCATGCTGTCCTGGTATCACGCCTGGGACGAGCTTGACGGTTCGCGCGAGGGAATTGAGGTGAGTGCGGCGAGTGAGGCAGGTGAAGCACGTGAGGCGCGAGCGATACATCCCGGCGAGCGCTGGCGCTTTACAGTGCGACTCAAGCGGCCCCATGGCACTGCCAATCCACACGGTTTCGATTACGAAGCTTGGCTGCTTGAGCGAAACATCCGGGCGACCGGAACCATACGCTTGCGTGGTGAGGCCCGGCGGCTGGACGCTTTCGTTCCGAGTCCGGGTTACGCGGTGGAGCGCCTGCGCGATATCATCCGCAGCCGATTTCTGGCCGCAATGCCTGATGCGCCTTATCTCGGCATATTGATTGCGCTGACGGTCGGGGATCAACGATCGATCCCCAACGAGCAATGGACGGTCTTCAACCGAACCGGAGTCACTCACCTGATGAGTATCTCCGGTCTGCATGTGACGATGGTCGCCGCACTGTTTGCGGCGCTGGTCAATTGGTTGTGGCGACGCAGCGAGCGCTTGACGCTGTATTTGCCGTCACAGAAGGCAGTCGTTGTGGCGGGTTGGCTGGCGGCTTTTGCCTACTCGCTGCTGGCCGGGTTCGAAGTGCCGGCCCAGCGCACGCTGTACATGTTGAGCGTCGTCGCCCTGGCTCTGTGGTCGGGGCGCAATCTTGGTGTCAGCCGCACGTTGCTCCTGGCTCTGCTGGTCGTATTGCTCCTCGATCCGTGGGCGGTCTTGGCCACCGGCTTCTGGTTGTCCTTTGGCGCGGTGGCCTTGCTCTTGCTCGTCGGTACTGCGCGTATCGGCGAGGTTCCGGGGTGGAACGCAACACTGGCACGTTGGGGTGTGGCGCAATGGGCGGTGACGCTTGGTAGCATGCCCTTGCTGCTGCTCTTCTTTCACCAGTTTTCACTGGTCTCACCGCTGGCCAATGCGCTGGCAATCCCGTTCGTAAGCTTCATCATCACGCCCTTGGCGCTGAGCTTCGCCGTGCTGCCGTGGATGCCCCTTCTGCATCTCGACCATTGGCTGTTGTCGCACTTGATGGTCTGGCTTGAATGGCTGGCGGACTGGCCGATGTGGCAGCAGGCAGCACTGCCGCTGTGGGTTACTCTCGTCGCCGTTGCGGGTATCGTCTGGTTGCTGTTGCCGCGCGGCTTCCCGGCACGCTGGCTTGGGCTGTGCCTGCTCATGCCGGCGCTGTTCTGGCCGCCCCCACGTCCGGGTATTGGCGAAGCCTGGGTCGATGTGCTCGATGTCGGGCAGGGGCTGGCCGTAGTTGTGCGGACGACCGGGCACACGCTGCTCTACGATACCGGTCCGCTTTACAGTGCCAATTCGAACGCCGGGCAACGCATCGTACTGCCATATTTGCGCGCGAGCGGAGTTGGTCAGCTTGACACGCTGATTGTCTCGCATCGCGACAAGGATCACGCGGGGGGCGTCGCAGCGGTGCGCGAGGCCGTGCCGATCGCCCGCCTTCTGACCTCAATGTCCATGCTGGGGGGAGAGCCGTGTATCGCCGGGCAGAGTTGGGAATGGGACGGAGTGCACTTCTTCATCCTGCATCCGGTGTCGACCGATTACCAGATCAATTCAAGAAAGACCAACAACATGAGCTGTGTGCTGCGCATTGCGAGCGCTGAAGGCAGCGTCCTGCTCACTGCCGATATCGAGGCTGACGATGAGAGGACCCTGATCGCCCGCTCGCCATCCCTGTTGCCAAGCGACGTGCTGCTGGCACCACATCATGGCAGCAGCAACGCATCGACGCCGGAATTCATCGCGGCCGTTGGTGCCCGCGACGTGATTTTTTCCGCGGGCTACCGCAATCCTTTCAAACACCCGCGCCCGGAAGTGCTCGAACGCTACTCGACCAACCGTCAATGGCGAACCGACCGCGACGGGGCGGTTCGAATCGTTCTCGGCGAATCAACAGAGGTTTCGGCATGGCGGAAGGAGCGACAACGGTATTGGCAATTGCAGTGATGCTAGACTGGGCATATGAACAACCATGCTGACGTTGCCAAAACGACTGAGATTTCTGGCGTTGCGTTCCGCCAGCGCGGCGTCTGCTGCGCCTCGCCGACCGGTTTACACCACATGGCCTACAACGAATGGGGCGACCATGACAATCCGAAAGTACTCGTTTGCGTACATGGTCTAACGCGCAATGCACGCGATTTTGACCAACTGGCACGCGTGTTGGCCGGCAATTATCGTGTGATCTGCCCGGACATCGTCGGACGGGGACGCAGCGACTGGTTGCGTGATCCGACGGGTTACACCATTCCGCAGTATTTGCATGACATGTTGGTGCTGATTGCGCGTCTTGACGTGGAAACGGTGCATTGGGTCGGCACGTCGATGGGTGGGCTGATCGGCATGGCTTTGGCCAGCCTTGAAAATACACCGATTACGCGGTTGGTTCTGAACGATATCGGGCCGGTGATTCCATCCGAGTCGATCAAGCGCATCGGCGACTACGTGGGCCGGGCGCCAAGTTTTGATACGTATGATGCCGCCGAAAATTACATCCGCATTGTCAGTGCCCCTTTTGGCGCGCTCAACGACGATCAATGGCGGCAACTTACCGAATCCAGCCTGCGCCAAAACGCAGACGGGCGCCTGGAAATGCGTTATGACCCCGGTATCGGCGAATCCTTTCGCCGTGAAATGAGCGGTGGAGACATCGATCTGTGGCCTGTTTTTGACCGTGTCGGTTGCCCGACGCTGGTTGTGCGTGGTGCCGAGTCCGATTTGCTCAAGGCCGAGACCTTGCAAGCCATGGCATTGCGCGGGCCGCATCCGGCCGTTGTCGAAGTGCCGGGCGTCGGTCATGCACCGATGTTTCTGGATGAGGCACAGATCAGTATCGTGCGGGATTTTCTCTTGGCGGCTTGACGATCATCTGGCGACTCTGAATGAGTGACTTGCTGGATGCCGATGCGGCTGAATCACGCGCCGGCAGATTCATCGATGGGACCACGTGAACACTAGAAGCTTGCTGCCGGTTATCCAGTGGATCGAAGGAGGCGAAGGTCGTTCAGCGGTCTGGCGCTCCGAAGCAGGTGTTTCTCCACCCCAACGCGTGCATGTGGCCGACGATACGGCGACTGCCGATGCGGCCTTTGGCCTGGCTTGCGAGGGCACAGCGCTGCTTTGGCGCGGCGATTTTCAGAATGCCCGGCAGTTGCTGCAAGCCATGGCGCGGCGCTTCGATCGCAAACCGCGCAGGCGACGCAATCCAGGCGCTTTGTCGCATTCGCCCAGTGAAGCCTTCCATCAGCAGCGTATGGCTCAGGCGCAGCGTGCCCGAACACTGGGCATGCTGCTGATTCCTGTCGAGAAAGATCACCATATTCTCCAGCGCCGCGCACCCGACGTTCAGCAAGCTTGCGAAGAAGCCTATGGCGCGGCCGACGCGCCCTATGTTGTGTCGCTGCGCGAACTTCTTGGCCTGATCGGGGCCCACCAATGGCGCAAGAATGGAGTCGAGATACCAGCGCTTGGTGGACGCATTCACCCGCATTACGGTGTGTTTTCACCGGTGCGTGGCGAGTACGTGGCACTAGTCGCCGACGCGCCCTTGCCCGAATTGTTGATCCATTCGCCACCAAGCAACAGTCTGGCCTTCGATATCGGAACCGGAACCGGGGTGCTTGCCGCCGTTTTGGCCAGCCGAGGCGTGGCCCGCATCATCGCCACCGATCAGGATCAACGTGCGCTGGACTGCGCAAGTGAGAATCTCACGCGGCTTGGTTTTGGAAAGCAAGTTGAGGTGCAACTGGCCGATATCTTCCCGCCCGGACGTGCACCGCTGATCGTCTGCAATCCACCCTGGGTGCCAGCGCGGCCGAGCTCTCCGCTCGAATACGCCATATATGATCCGGGCAGCCGTATGTTAAGGGGATTTCTCGACGGGCTGGCCGCACACCTGGAACCGGGTGGCGAGGGCTGGCTGATCCTTTCCGATCTGGCAGAGCATTTGCAATTGCGCTCGCATAGCGAGTTACTGGCCCTCTTCGAGCAAGGGCGACTACGTGTGCTGGGCCGGCATGATGTTCGTCCGGCCCATCCGCGTGCGACCGATTCGGCCGATCCGCTGCACGCGGCGCGCGCTGCTGAAGTTACTTCGCTATGGCGACTCGGGGCAACGTGATCGGATAGGTAGTAGGGGGGCAGAACGAAGAGGCAGCAAACCGGGGTGGGCGGATTCAAGCGCCTGCAGCCGGTTGCTTTCGCTTCTGTTTGGCGATGTACATCAGCGCATCGGCCTCGGCAATCAGATCATCGGGCGTTGAGTGAAGTACGGGGTCGTAGGCTGCCAGGCCATAGCTGACGCTGATCGGAAACGGCTTGAGTTCCCTGGTCTCGACAGCGCCTAGCTTTTCCTCGATGCGTGCGAGCAGGCGCGTAGCTTCTGCCACCGGACAGTCGTGGAAGATCATGAGGAACTCGTCTCCGCCCAATCGCACGGCGACATCGCCAGAGCGGATTGAATCGGTGAGTGCCTTGGCCGTTGTGCGCAGCATCCAGTCCCCCTCGGCGTGGCCAAAACGATCATTGGTTGCTTTCAGGCCATCAAGGTCCAAAAAGCAGACGACAAGTTCTCTGCGGTCGCGTTTGGCGCGCGCCAGGGCGTTTTCGAGCACCAGAAGACCGGTACGCCGGTTCAGCAGTCCGGTCATTTCGTCGTACGTCGCATAGTACTCGAGGGTCTGTTGTGCCTTCTTGAGTTCACTGATATTGGTCAGGCCGAGGAGGTAGACCTCGTGCCCGGCGAAATCGATCTCGCGAATGGAGGCCAGGGCGCTGACTTCAGTGCGCTGCGCATCGAGCAGGACGACCTCGTAGCTGCTTAGTGGCTCGTGCTTGCCGATGGCGTCAAGAAATACGCCGTTGGTATCACTGGTGGCATCGAGATAGCTGCGCAGGTCGTTCCTCGAAATTTCCTCTGCAGCCGCTCCGAGCAGGTCGCAAGCTTTCTCGTTGGCCTTAATGATCGCTAAATCCTTCCTGTTGACCAACAGCATTGCGGTCGGGTTGCCGGAGAAGAGACTGTGCATGTCTTCTTCCTTCTTCTCAAGCGTCCTCATGTCATGGCGAATGCGTCGCGTCACCGGGGCAAAGATGAGGACCGCCTCGAGTGCCAGCACGATCAGCGTGATGGTCATCAAGATCAGAAAATACCAGCGTGCGGCGCTAATCTTGGCCTTTGCCTCTTCATCGTAATGGAAGACAATAGCGTCCATGCCTTGCAAGAAATTCTGCTCGTGTTCCCTGATCTGCTGGACGTCCTGACTGATCGATTCGCCGCGTTCGGACGCTTCGACCAGGTGTCTTGCCGCAGTGACCATGGCCTGATAATCGGGTTCGATCTGTTTGAATAGAGCGATGACTTCGTCACTGTTCTTTCCAGGCAAACCGAGGTCAACATCGCCGCGCAGCAGTCCTTGATGTGAGCGCTGCCAAAGGCTCAGCATTTCGGCCAGCTGCAGACGGAAGATTGCGGCTGACTGGGCAGATTCCGCCTGGGCGATGTAGTAGGTCATCTTGGTGATCCGCTGACTCAGCATGCGTTGCCGGCCTGCGATATTCACCACCCGCGAGTCGTAGTCCTGACTGGCAATCAGGTACTGAACCCCCACCTGCGAAACGACGGTCAGCAATGCGATCAGCGCGAGCGCCAAGATACAGCGTTTGCGGAGCCGGCCCACCGTGATCGAGGAGGCGCTTGAAATAAGCCGTGAATCTGACATGGCGCGATGATACTCGACAATTCAGTGCCGGGGCACTGCGTTCAATGAACCGTCGGTGGTGTTTCCGGCGTATTGCTGAAGAGCGCGTCGATGGCGCGTTTGTCGAAGCGGTATTCGCGGTTGCCAAGATCGTCGCGAACGAGAATCTCGCCGCGTTCACTGAGCGCGCCATAGACCTCCTCGCGGCCGAGCGAGCGAAGCATGTTGCCCACCTTTTCCCAGTCTTCGGGAGAGTTGTTGGTAACCGCCCGCGCGGCGAACAGACGTATGGTTTCTTCATGGAACAGCCGTGTGAGAAGTTCACCGATCGGCAGCTCGAGTAGTTCTTTGGGTTTGGCCGTGGCCGCAAGCGCTTCGATACGCGTCCAGCCGTCGCTATCGCGTTCGTCCGTGGTTGGCATCTTCTGCAGGAACAGGCCGGCTACGCCGGTCGGCGTTGCGGCAAGGAAAAAACGCGAAGCGAGCTGTTCGGACTGCATGAGATAGTGTTCGAAGATTTCGGCGATGTTTTTGCCGGCGAGCGGCACAATGCTTTGATAGGGTTTGCGCCTGGCTGGCGTGTCGAGCGAGAGCAAAAGCTGACCGTCACCCAGAAGGTCGATATCCGCAGTCGTATCGATTTCTTCGTCGTGCTGCGCCATGCAGCGAGTGTTGAGCGTTTCATTGCAGTCGATCACCAGCAGCGATACGGGGCCATTGCCGCGCAACTGGATGGTGAGTCGCCCCGGCTGCTTGAGGTTGTCTGCCAAGAGCAGGGAGGTGGCGCTCATCCGCCCGAGCAGATCAACCACCGGCGCAGGATAATCGCGATCGGTAAGAAGCTGCCGCCAGACGGCGCCAAGGCGTACGACGGCGCCGCGGATATCGAGGTCATCAAGCATGAAGCGCTGAACGCAGTCTCCTGTCATCCAAGTTCCCGCTTCAATGCTTTTTCGTAACGCTCAGGCTCGAAGCCGACGAGCAGGTCGCTACCGGTATCCGCCACCGGGCGCTTGATCAGCGTCGGGTAGTCGGCCATCAGCGCCAGCGCCTTGGCTTCATCAACATCGACACGCTCTTCGTCGCTCAGCCGCTTCCACATCATGCCGTTCGTGTTGAGCAAACGCTGCCAGCCGGCGCGCCGGTTCCAGTCCGGCAGGTGGTTTTGCGCGACGTCGGGCTGCTTGTAGTCGATGAATTCATAAGCGACGGCATTGGCTTCCAGCCAGGCGAAAGCCTTTTTCATCGTATCGCAGTTCTTGATGCCGTAAACCTTGAGCATGTCCCGTTTTCCTGTTTCATCGCCTGAGTTTGGCGAAGGCGCTGGCTTGAAAAAAGGCGAACTATGCGCAATCGTGGCGGAAAACTCAAGCGCTCCGCCACACGCCAAAGGTCAATGTTGGATCGGCGAGCAGGCCGCGGTCCGGCAACACCCCAAGCGGAAATCCGCAAACGACAACGAACCGGAGCTAGCCGGGATGTTCACGCTTACCGGCATTTCGGCCGTCCAGCCAGCCGGGGAGGGCTTCGGGCGGCATCGCTGGCGAGTAAAGATACCCCTGTCCGAATTCACACCCCATGGTTTTCAGCAGCAGGGCATGATCCTCCGACTCGACGCCTTCAGCAACGACCGACAGCCCCAGTGAATGAGCGAGATTGATCACCATGTGGGCTATTGTGCTTCCGCTATCGCCCATCGATGACATCGACTGCACGAAGCTTCGATCGATCTTGAGACGGTCCAAAGGCAGTCGGTGCAGGTAGGAGAGCGACGAAAATCCGGTTCCGAAATCATCGATGGATACATCCATCCCCATTGCCTTGAACTCGTTCAGGCTGGTGATAACGGAATCCGTATCCAGCATGGCAATCGATTCGGTAATTTCGAGTTCCAAGCGATGGGCGGGAACCTTCAATTCATTGACGATTTTTCTGAGGCGCCCGACAAAGAACGGGTCACGGAACTGCATCAGCGAAAGGTTGACCGCCAGCCGGATGGGCGGAAGTCCGGCCGCATCCCAATTTGCAATCTGGGTGACGGCAGTGCGGAATACCCATTCGCCAAGATTGACCATCAGACCGGCGTGTTCGGCCAGCTTGATGAAGCGATCCGGTGCCACGTGCGTACCGTCGCTGGTGGTCCAGCGCAGCAGGGCTTCGACACCGATCAGCCGGCCAGTGGCAAGTTCGACTTGCGGCTGATAATGCACATGCAGTCCCTGCTTGAGGTTGATGGCATTGCGCAGCTTGTAGGTAAGATCCAGTCGCTCCAGAGCGCTGGCCGTCATGTCGGGCGTGTGATACAGCCAGCGCCCTCGCATGACACGCTTGGCGTGCTTCAGGGCAATGCTGGTGGTCTTGAATAGTTCGAGACCGTTGCCGCATTTATCCGTCATCCGGGTCAGGCCAATGGTGCTTTCGATGGGCAGCAGATAACCATCAACGACGATGGGTTCGTAAAAGGCTTCGTGCAGCCGGGCCGGGTCGAGTCTTGCCTCGGGCGCCAGCAACCCGAAGACATCCGAGCCGACTCTCGCCAGGGTGCAGCCTGCGCCCCAGTACTCCCGCAGTCGGCGAGCGATTCCGATCAGTAGTGTGTCGCCCCGTTGGTGCCCGAGTGCGTCATTGACTTCGGTAAAGTGGTCGATATCGATCAGTGCAATCGTCCACCCGGTTTCTTGGTTCGAAGCGTGTTTGTCTATCGCTTCAATAAAGCCGATACGGTTCAGCAGACCGGTAAGCGGATCCGAGTAGGCCAGGGAGTGCAAATCGCCGAAGAGGCCAATGTTTTTCAGGCCGATGGCAACATTGACGCAGAATACGTCCAGCAGTTGTTTCTCGGTCAGCGACAGCGGTTTCTGCAGAATGAAATGGATGGCGGCATCCCGGCTTTCGGCTCCGCCCAGAAAGAGCGTGACCGCATGCTTGCCGTAAACGTTGCCTTTGTCGTTCAGGCACTGCTTGACTGCGCTGAGCACCGGCTGGTTTTCAATCTGCTCAAGCGGCTTGTCGATCCACGGGGCATATGCGCCGGTCGCGTGGACGACCTTGGTGTTCGCTGCGCCTGCCTTGGCTGTCGATTGATCGGTACAGCAGAACAGCATGCCTTCGGGTGCTTGACCGATTAGCTCGGCAAGACGCGGCAGTATCTTCTGGGCGAACTCGGCGAGCGAAAGGTGTGCGAGGAGATCAGTCGCGGAATCGACAATCAACGACAACCCGCGCTGGCTTGCCAGGATGTTGCAGATCTGCACATAGGAGCGAATCGCCGAAGTCAGTGTCGTAACGAGAGCGGCATGGGTCAGCTCCGACTTGAGTTTGTAGTCATTGATGTCGTAGTCGCGGATAACTTCGGCTTCCGGTGCATAGCCAGGCTGGCCGGTGCGCAGAATAATGCGCATGGCGTGCATGTTCAAATCGTTGCGCAGGGTGCGCACCAGTTCCAGTCCGGAGTGTTCCTGCTCCATGACGACGTCAAGCAGCAGTACCGCAACATCGCTCCTATTGTTTAATAGACTGAGTGCTTCGCCAGCGGAGAACGCATGGAGAAAGTGAAGCGGACGCCCCTCTATTCGCGTGTTGTTGAGGGCATAGCAGGTGGCGTCATGCACGGCCTGATCATCGTCGACAATCAGCACATGCCAGCTAGGTGGCGAGCGCGGGTCGTCTTCCTCGCCTGAATCGTTTCCCTCATCGAGGAATTCGACTAAATCGGTTGCATCAGTCGTTTCACGCTTACGCGCGGAACTCGTATTCTTCATGAATAATCTCTGCATTTTCGCATGATGTTCAATATACTGATTCTGATGGCAAAGTCTAGATTTTCATGGGGCGGAACGAATCACTGCCAATCCGTCCGGCGCGCTTTGTTTCAGGACCGCAACACGTTTGATCGGAGGATGATATGCCGAGGATGAGCCTGAGTCTGGTTGTTTTGCTTGTGCTGCTCTCTGCGTGTGGCGAGAAGGAACCCCTGCGCATCGGATTTATCGGCGGGCTGTCCGGACGCTTTGCCGATCTTGGAACACCGGGGCGCAATGGTGCAATGCTTGCCGTGGAGTTGCGGAACCAGCAGGGGGGTATCGGCGGGCGCAAGATCGAACTGCTGATTCGGGACGACCAGCAGGATCCCGAAGTGGCGAAAAAGGGCATTGATGATTTGCTGGCACATCAGGTTAAAGCCATCATCGGGCCGATGACCAGCAGCATCGCCGCCGCTGTCGTGCCAAGAATGAATGACGCGCGCGTGCTGCTGATGGGGGCGACGGTCACCACGGCATCATTATCCGGTCGCGATGATTATTTTTACCGGGTGGTCGGCACCACGGCTACCTACGCCAGCTACGCGGCACGCTATCACTACGAGAAGCTTGGGTTGCGCACGGCGGCACTGGTGCTCGATGTGGCTAATCTTGATTACACCGAGAGCTGGGTCAGCGAGTATGCCAAGACCTTTGAGTCGCTGGGTGGGAAGGTTGTCGCCAGGGTCCCCTTCGATTCACGCGCTGACAAGAGCTATCTGCGAATTGCCGGCGTCCTGTCAGAAGCCAAACCCGAGATTGTTGCTCTGGCGTGCAGCTCGGTCGATGGTGCGCTGATTGCGCAGAACCTGCGCAAATTGGACAAGTCGGTTCGCCTGGCTGGTTCGGGCTGGACGGCAACCGAGCGACTGACCGAGCTGGGTGGTCAGGCGGTAGAGGGCATGCTGGTTGAACAGTATTTTGATCGCTTTGACGAGTCACCGCGATACAAGGCGTTTCACAAGGCGTTTTTCGACCGTTTCGGACAGGAGCCGGGTTTTGCGGGGACCACTGCCTACGATGCGGCAATGGCTGTTTTTGCAGCGCTTGAAAAGGATCCCTCGGTAAAGGATCTGAAAAAGTCACTCGCCGAAATGAAGCGTTTTCAGGGTGTTCAGGGTGAAATCGTTTTTGACGAGTTTGGCGATGCCTCCCGCAAAACGTATCTGAACGAGGTAAGTCGCGGGCAGTTCGTTCCGGTCAAATAGGTATGGCCAGCGCTGTTACACTAAAACGTATCCTTGCCGCAAGATTCTTTGTTCTGGCCTCGGTTTTTAGTTTGAGCATGATGCTCGTCATGCTTTTCTGGTTGAAGCCGCGTCTGCAGGATTTGGTGACCCGGAGTAACGAATCACTGGCTACTGCACTGGCGGTTCAGGCCGAGAAATATCTGGCGGCGCCGCAACGCACGCTGGAGGTGTTGGCGGAAAGGATCGTTGCCAGCGAGGCCGGGCAGCAGATGCCGCTTACCCCGTTGCTCGACGCGCTGGTCGAAAGCAGTGATTTCTTCGAAGTTATCTACGTCGTCGACCGGAAGGGCCGAATCGAGCATCTCGGTCTGCCTGACACGGTCAAGAACCGAAATGATTTTGTGGATCTCGATCTGTCAGGCAATCCGCTTGTTGACCGAACGAGACACGGCGCCAAAGTTGGCCCGTCAATCTGGTCGAATATTTTTCTGTCCGCAGTCAGCGGTCGCCTGGCGGTTGCTCTGGCCCTTTCTGCGGGAGAACACACAGTGATCGGCGAGGTTGGTCTGGCCAATCTGTCAGCGTTTGTTCGTCGCGTGGCAAACCAGGAAGGCACCTCGATGATCATCGTTGATGGCCAGGGGCAGGTTCTTGCCCATCCGGACGTCGAGGTGGCACGCCAGCAATTGAACATCAGCTATTTGCCTTTGCTCAAAGCCGGAGAACACTCGCTCGGAACGGCCGTGACGCGCTTTGAGGGTGTCGAGGTGATCGCAACGCGTGCGCCGATTGCCGGGATTGACTGGTTGGTACTGGTGATGCAGCCGCTGTCGATAGCCCGTGAGCCGATGATCACGACGCTGGTCGTTTTGTCGGTTGTTGGCTTGCTCGCGACGCTACTGGCAATCGGCTTGGGGATAGGATTTGCCCGTCGCCTTGCCGGAGTTTTCGAGCGGCTGGTCGGTACCGCAGAGTCGGTGGCTGTTGGCCGCTATCCAGGCGTCTGGCCGCGTTCCCGTGTGGTCGAGTTCGGCCGATTGATAGATAGTTTGTTACGCATGTCATCTGCCGTACGAGAACGGGAAGAAGCGCTGGCCAGCAGTCAGAACCAGCTCAGGGATCTCAACCAGAGTCTCGAACAGCGTGTCGAAGAGCGTACGGCCCAGCTGGTAAGCGCCAATGCCGAGCTGCAATCTACCCTCGCGCAGTTATCGGTAGCCCAGGATGAACTTCAGCGTGCCGAGCGTCTCGCCGCCCTAGGTGCTTTGGTTGCCGGTGTCGCGCACGAACTCAATACGCCGATTGGCAACTGCTTGGTCGTTGCGACGGCCTGTGCGGCGAAACAGCGTGAATTCGAAGCAGAGATCGAACACGGACTGAAGCGGTCTTCCCTGAATGCGCTGGTCGAAGGAAACCGGAAAGCAATGGATCTGCTGCAAGTGAATCTTCGTCGTTCTGCCGAACTGATTTCGAGTTTCAAGCAAGTGGCGGTCGATCAGACAACGGTGCAGCGACGCCAGTTTTCCCTCCACGATACGGTTCATGAAATTGTGGTCACGGTTTCCCCGACGGTGAAGATCAGCGGTTGCCGGGTTGTTTTCGATGTGCCTGAAGACATTCGCATGGAAAGCTTTCCGGGGCCGCTCGGTCAGGTTCTGAGCAATCTGATCAATAACGCCGTGATCCACGCTTATGCAGGATGTGCGACTCCGGAACATGGCGAAATCAGCATCGAGGCGCGATTGCTTGAGAACGACTGGGTGGTACTGACTGTTGCCGACAAAGGCGAGGGAATTCCACCGGAGCATATCAAGCGGGTTTTTGACCCCTTCTTTACGACCAGGATGGGGCAGGGCGGAACGGGTCTCGGGCTGCATATTGTGTATAACATCGTCAACGATCTGCTCGGCGGGAGAATTCGGGTTGAAAGCGAACCCGGTCGAGGTTCGCGCTTCATTATTCAGCTTCCCTGCGTCGCTCCTGTTTCGGCTATTGTTGTCTGAGTGCCGTGCTGTCGGGGAAGGCTTGCTTTGTTCGAATCAATATGTATGAATTGAAGCTGCACGGATTTTCGGGATTTATAAGGGAGCTTAAATGAAGATTGATATCGAACGCCTCGGTTTGAAGAATGTCACGATTGATCCGGAGACCTTGTTCAGCTTTCCGGAGGGCATCGCCGGTTTCGAGGATTGCAGGCGCTTTAAGGTTTTTCACGAGGAAGGCAAAACCACCGTTTTCTGGCTGCAGTCCGTCGATGATGTGGCGGTCGCGTTTCCGATTGTGGCTCCCGAGTCGCTCGATATCGAGTACCAGATCGAACTCTCGGATGCCGACTGTGCGCTGATCGACTTGCAGGACGCCAAGGATATCGCGGTTGCGGTTATCGTCTACCGTGACGAGGCCGAGGGCGGAAAGATCGGGGCCAATACACGCTCGCCAGTGATCCTCAACCTGAATAGTCGCAAGGGGATGCAGAAGGTGCTTCAGAGCGTTCATCCGACATTGCTTTACCGCGCCCGATAAGCATCTGCTGGATTGCATTTGTCGCATCAGCTTGTGGATTGTGTTGGTCGCTCTTAGGCGTAACTGACAGTTCCTGAATCATAGGGAATGGCGCTGAATCGATACCACGGCAGTGATTGCCACCAGGCTTCCTGGAATTTTGTGTCAACCTCTTTCGAGAAGCTGCGTTATTCGGCTCATGGTGGGCATCCACCGAAACCAACGGAGCTGAAAATGGGCAGTCTGAGTAATGAATCCTTTGACGAATTTCTGGATTCTCTGAAACTGGCAGGTGTTGCAATCAGCAACGAACGCGAGTTGCGTGAGCGTCTTGCCGAAGCTCAGCGCTGGCGCTTTGCCTTCGCCACCCTGGCATCCAACGGTCGCACGCTGGGCATCCGCTTTCAGGATCGCAGCGCCGGAGAGAACGAAGCCAAGATCCGTCGCGCTTTTAACCAGTTCCAGTTTCCGGAAAGCACCGAAGCGGCCTTCGCTGCCAGTCTCCGCTTAGAACACTGATTCCCGGTTTGCCGCGCAAGCCGCGCGGCGCAGCAGAAAGCTTCTCGATTTCGGCGATTCGCCAGCTTTTCGGGAAATCAAGCTCAGGCCCGCCATACAGCGGGCCTTTCTCATTGGACGAACGAATAGTTTGCTACCGTGTTACTGGTTTGTAGCGAATCCGCTTCGGTTTCGCACCTTCTTCGCCAAGTCGCTTGATCTTGTCTTGTTCGTACTCATGATAATTGCCGGCAAAGAAGCTCCACTGCGATTCACCTTCACAGGCAAGAATGTGCGTGCAGATTCGATCGAGGAACCAGCGGTCGTGAGAGATGACCATGACGCTGCCGCCGAATTCGAGCAGGGCATCTTCCAGCGCGCGCAAGGTTTCGACGTCCAGATCGTTGGACGGCTCGTCGAGCAGCAGGACGTTGCCGCCGGCGATCAGCGTTTTGGCCATGTGCAGCCTTCCACGCTCGCCACCGGAAAGCTGGCCGACAAACTTCTGCTGGTCGGAGCCTTTGAAGTTGAAGCGGCCGATGTAGGCGCGTGACGGCGTTTCGTACTTGCCGACGGTGAGAATATCGGAGCCGCCTGAAATTTCCTCAAATACTGTCTTGTTGCCGTCAAGGCAGTCGCGGCTTTGATCCACATAGGCGAGTTTGACTGTCGAGCCGATTTCGACTTCACCCGAATCCGGTTTTTCCTGACCGGTGAGCATGCGGAAGAGCGTTGATTTGCCGGCGCCGTTCGGGCCGATGATGCCGACGATGGCGCCGGGCGGCACGTTGAACGAAAGCTTGTCCATCAACAGTCGATCGCCAAATGCCTTGCTGACGTTCCTGAACTCGATGACCTTGCTGCCCAGGCGTTCGCCGACCGGAATGAAGATTTCCTGGGTTTCGTTGCGTTTCTGGTAATCGACGCTGGAGAGTTCTTCAAAACGGGCCAGTCGGGCCTTGCTTTTGGCTTGCCGCGCTTTCGGGTTCTGCCGGACCCACTCGAGTTCCTGCTTCATCGTCTTGATGCGTCCGGATTCCTGCTTGCCTTCGGTTTCGAGGCGCGCTTCCTTTTGCTCCAGCCAGCTTGAATAGTTGCCTTTCCAGGGGATGCCTTGACCCCGGTCGAGTTCAAGAATCCATTCGGCAGCGTTGTCGAGAAAGTAGCGGTCATGCGTGACGGCGACGACGGTGCCGGGAAAGCGTACGAGGAACTGCTCCAGCCATTCGACCGATTCGGCGTCGAGGTGGTTGGTCGGCTCGTCGAGAAGCAGCATGTCGGGCCGGGAGAGCAGCAGCTTACACAGGGCAACGCGGCGCTTCTCGCCACCGGAGAGGTTCTTGATGGGTGCGTCCCAGGGTGGCAGGCGCAACGCGTCGGCGGCGAGTTCGAGCTGGCTGGCCAGGTCGTTGCCGGCTGCGGCGATGATCGCTTCAAGCCGCGCTTGTTCCTCCGCTAGCTTGTCGAAATCGGCATCCTCCTCGGCGTAAGCGGCATAGACGGCTTCGAGTTTTTCCTGCGCCTGCATCACTTCGCCCATGCCCGACTCGACTTCCTGGCGAACGCTTAACTCGGGATCGAGCTGCGGCTCCTGCGGCAGGTAGCCGATGTTCAGGCCGGGCATCGGCGTTGCTTCGCCAATGATGTCCTTGTCGAGGCCGGCCATGATGCGCAGCACGGTTGACTTGCCGGAGCCGTTGAGTCCCAGGAGGCCGATCTTGGCGCCGGGAAAGAAGGAAAGGGAGATGTCCTTGATAATCTGGCGTTTGGGCGGGACGATCTTGCCCACGCGGTTCATCGTAAATACGTACTGAGCCATGGCTGGGTTCTTTGTGAGGATTATCGAAACTGACGATACGCTGACCGGTATCTCAATTTCATCAAGTGGGGATAGTTTCGTCCAGGGTGATATCGACCATCAGGTCGTTCGAGATGCTTTCCAGATCATCGGTCAGGGCGCCGACATCCAGCGTTGACAGGGCCGTCAATTCGGCAATGGCATGGAAAAGTATTTCTGCCGACATCGGCGCGCTGGCCGTATGCGTACAGAGGTCTTCGACGTTAACCGCGTGCCGGGCGAAAACTTGCGAAACCTCGCGCACAATGCCAATGCGATCATGGCCGACCAGCGAAAACTTCAGTCGTCGGGTATGTGCAGCGGTTCCCGGGGAAGCCGATGGCCCTGACGGCTCGCTGGGTTCGCACGCTTCGGAGGTGACACGCAGGCCGGTCAATTCTGCAAGCGCCGACTTGAGCGCTTCGAGTTGCGTACCGGGGACGCTGACGCGCACGATACCGGCGAATTTCCCCGACAGGTGCGACATCGATGATTCCAGCCAGTTTCCCTGATGTCGGCTGATGGCGGTGGCAAGTTGCTCGACCAGGCCCGGACGATCATCGCCGATGGCGGTCAAAACGAGAGAGATATTGCTGCTGCTCATGGCGTACTCCGGACGCAGTAATGCCGCCATTGTACGCCGGGCCGACTCCTTCAGTTCATGCTTGACGCGTTGTGCCGGGTGGATGCCCTATTTTTCGACGAAAGCACGCTCGATGACATAGTCACCCGTGGCGCCAATGTGGGGCGACATCTTGAATCCGCGCTCGTTAAGCAGTGTGCAGCAATCCTTGATCATCGCTGGACTGCCACAGATCATGACGCGGTCCTTGGCGGGGTTCAGCGTGGGCAGGCCGATATCGGAAAACAGCTTCCCGTTTTCGATCAAATGTGTGATCCGACCCTGATTCTGAAAGGGCTCGCGCGTGACGGTCGGGTAATAGATCAATTTGTCCTGTACCAGATCGGCGAAGTATTCGTGCTTCGGGAGTTCTTCGGTAATGAAGTCGCGGTAGGCCAGTTCATTCACTGTGCGCACCCCGTGAACCAGAATAACTTTGTCGAAGCGCTCGTAACTTTCCGGATCCTGAATCAGGCTGATGAACGGCGCGAGACCGGTACCCGTGGCCAGCAGATAGAGGTTCTTGCCGGGTTTAAGGTCACGCAAGACCAGCGTTCCCGTGGGCTTGCGGCTGACGACGACGGCGTCGCCCACGGATAGATGCTGCAGCTTCGATGTCAGGGGGCCGTTGGTGACCTTGATGCTGAAAAATTCCAGAAAATCGTCGTGATTGGCGCTGGCAATGCTGTAGGCGCGGGTTAGCGGACGTCCTTCCTGTTCGAGACCGAGCATCACAAACTGTCCGTTGATGAAGCGCAGGCTCGCATCGCGTGTGGTGCGGAAGCTGAACAGGTTGTCGTTCCAGTGATGGACGGAAAGGACGCGCTGGGAGGAAAGATTGCTCATGGCCTTGTTTCTCGACGGTTTGGATGAACTGAATGGTAGTCCACGCTAATATATCCGTAAAACAGATTGTTTAGATAAGAAATATCTATGGAGTAGATATGCGATTTACTTTGCGTCAGATGACGGTATTCGTCGCGGTTGCCCGACAGGAAAGTGTTTCCAATGCAGCAAAGGAGTTGTCGCTGTCGCAATCGGCGACCAGTACCTCGCTGGGCGAACTGGAGCGTCTCTACGATACCCAGCTTTTTGACCGTATCGGCAAGGCCCTGCGTCTCAACGAACTCGGGCAATCCTTGTTGCCGCAGGCGGTGGAATTGATTGAACGCGCAGCAGCCATTGAAGCCGCCCTGGAGCGGCGGGCTGGCTTCGGCAGGCTGCGAATTGGCGCAACCCTGACCATTGGCAACTATCTGGCGACGCTGATTGTTGCTGACTATCTCAAGCGGCATCCCGAGAGCTCCGCGCAGTTGCAGGTGCACAACACGGCAACGATTATCGATCAGGTGGCGCGATACGATCTCGATCTGGGCCTGATTGAAGGCAATTGCCGGCACTCCGATCTGGTTGCCGAACCCTGGGTTGCGGACGAACTGGTGGTGTTCTGCGCACCTACGCATCGTTTGGCGACCAAGGGTGTGGCGACGCTGGCTGAGCTAGCCGATGAGCACTGGATCGTTCGCGAACCGGGTTCAGGGACGCGCGAAACGCTGGATCAGGCGATGCGCCTCCATCATTTCGAGTTGCGGGCCCGGCTGGAACTGGAACATACCGAAGCGATCAAGCGGGCCGTCGAGTTTGGGCTTGGAATCGGCTGCATATCACGGTTGGCACTGCGCGAGGCGTTCCGGAGAGGCAGTCTGGTGGCCATTGAAACGCCGGAACTCGAGTTGCTGCGCCATTTTCAGTTTCTCTGGCACAAACGCAAATTCCAGACGGCCGGAATGCAGGAGTTCATCTCGCTATGCCGCGGCATGACCGCAGGTATCCGGCGCAGCGACCAGATCGAACTGCCGCATATCCCGTAGCGAGCGGCGAGCCCGATTCAGAGCAAGGTTTCAATATCCTCGGCAATGGCATCCGGAGTCGTCGCCGGCGCGTAACGTTTGGTCACTTCACCTTTGCGGTTGAGCAGGAATTTTGTGAAGTTCCATTTGATAGCTTCGCTGCCGAGCAGCCCGGGCGCCGATTTCTTCAGATATCGATAGAGCGGGTGGGCATTGTCGCCGTTGACATCGACCTTGGCGAACATCTGAAAACTGACGCCATAGTTCGTCTGGCAGAAACTCGCGATTTCGCTAGCGTCGCCCGGTTCCTGCGCGCCGAACTGGTTGCACGGGAAACCGAGCACCAGCAACCCGCGATCCCGGAACCGCTGGTAGAGTGATTCGAGACCGGTGTATTGTGGCGTGAAACCACATTTGCTGGCGGTGTTTACTATGAGGAGAATCTTTCCCGCATAGTCGGCGAATGGCTGGTTTGTCCCCTGCAATCGTTCCGCCGAAAACGCGGACAGTGGGTAGTCTGATTCGCTCACGTTTGTTCCCCTTCAGTATTTATTGCCGCAAGTCATGCGCTCAACTCGCGCTCAACTCGCACTCAATTCGACCCGAAAACCTCGTTCAGTTGCTGGGTAACCCGGATAAAGGTCGTCCGCTTGGACAACTCTTTGAGTTTTCGCGCGCCGACGTAAGTGCAGGCCGAGCGAACTCCGCCCAGAATCTCCTGCACGGTGTTCTCAACAGGACCCCGATAATCCAGCAGAACATCTTTGCCTTCGGCGGCGCGGTAGTCGGCGACGCCCCCGGCATACTTTTCCATCGCTTCCCGCGAACTCATGCCATAAAAACGCATTTTGAGCATGCCATCTTGCTCGACGATGTCCGAACCACATTCATCGTGACCGGCCAGCATGCCGCCAAGCATGACGAAATCGGCGCCAGCACCAAAAGCCTTGGCCAAGTCTCCTGGCGAAGTGCAACCGCCGTCAGCGCAGATCAGACCGTGCAGGCCGTGCGCCGCATCGGCACATTCGATGATCGCCGAGAGCTGGGGGTATCCGACGCCGGACACCCTGCGCGTCGTGCACACCGAGCCCGGGCCAATCCCGACCTTGACAATATCGACACCGTCAAGGATCAATTCCTCGGTCATTTCGCCAGTCACGACATTGCCGGCCATGAGGGTGATATCTGGGTAGGCGCTGCGCAATTTCTGGATAAAGCCGACAAGGGCCTTGGTATAGCCGTTGGCGACGTCAACGCAGACGTATTCGATCTTGTCTCCGGCTTGCTCCTTGACGCGACGGAACTTCTCGTAGTCCGGCAGCGTGATGCCCATCGAATAGAACGAAGCCGAAGAGCCCGAAGGTTCGGCAAAAAAGGCGAGCAACTCCGCTTCGTCGTAATATTTGTGGAGGGCGACGGAGAGCTGATGGGCGGCCAGCGCCCGCGCCATATCAAATGTTCCGGTCGCATCCATGTTGGAGGCGATGATGGGTATGCCCTGATATTTGCGCTTGGAATGCAGAAAAACGTAATCGCGGGAAATGTCGACTTCCGAGCGCGAGGTGAGCGTCGAGCGCTTCGGACGGATGAGAACGTCCTTGAAATCGAGTTTCATGTCCTGTTCGATACGCATCTCAGCTCTCCTGACTCTCCTGGTAGTCTCCGATCGGCACACAGGCGCAGAACAGATTCCGGTCACCATACACATCATCGATGCGATTGACGCTCGGCCAGAACTTGTTGGATGCCACCCATGGCAGCGGAAATACGGCGTCTTCACGGCTGTAGGGGCGGTCCCACTTGGCGACGACAATGTCGGCCTGCGTATGTGGCGCGTTCTTGAGCGGATTGTTGTCTACCGGCCAGACACCTTGTTCGATTTTGCGGATTTCCTCGCGGATGGCAATCATTGCAGCGATGAAGCGGTCAAGTTCAACTTTTGACTCCGACTCGGTCGGCTCGACCATGATCGTTCCGGCGACCGGGAAGCTGACTGTTGGCGCATGGAAGCCGTAGTCCATCAGTCGCTTGGCGATGTCGATTTCGGCGATCCCCGAATTGCCGCCCGTCGCTGCCTTGATCGGTCGGATGTCGAGTATGCACTCGTGGGCAACGCGGCCGTTCTTGCCCGTGTAGAGCACCGGGTAATGCTCGTTGAGACGGGCGGCGACGTAATTGGCGTTGAGAATCGCCACTTCTGTTGCCCGTTTGAGGCCCTTGCCGCCCAGCATGGCGATGTACATCCAGGAAATCGGCAGGATCGATGCGGAACCCCACGGCGCTGCCGAGACCGCGCCTTGTCCGCGATGCAAACGTTCCGCCCCGCCCGTCGCTTGCACCACGTGATCCGCCATGAACGGCGCCAGATGGGCTTTGAGGCCGATCGGTCCCATGCCCGGACCACCGCCGCCGTGGGGGATGGCGAAGGTCTTGTGCAAATTCATGTGGCTCACATCGGCGCCGACCAATCCCGGCGAGGTGAGTCCGACCTGCGCGTTGAGGTTGGCCCCATCCATATACACTTGGCCACCGTGCGAATGAACGATCGCGCAGATGTCCCGGATCGCCTCTTCGAATACGCCGTGTGTCGAGGGATAGGTGATCATCAGGCAGGATAGCCGGGCTGCATGCTTTTCGGCCTTGGCTTTCAGGTCGGTAACGTCGACATTTCCATTGTTGTCGCAATCCACGACAACGATCTGCAGGCCGCACATCTGCGCGGTCGCCGGATTGGTGCCGTGCGCCGACTTCGGGATCAGGCAGATATTGCGGTGGCCCTCGCCCCGGCTGGCGTGGTAGCGCGAAATGGCAACGATTCCAGCATATTCACCCTGTGCGCCGGAGTTAGGTTGCATGCAGACCGCGTCGAAACCGGTGATGACTTTGAGCCAGTTTTCCAGTTCGCCGATCATTTCCAGGTAGCCCTGCGCCTGATCGAGCGGGGCGAAGGGGTGGAGGTCGCCGAACTCGGGCCAAGTGACCGGTATCATTTCACTCGTGGCGTTCAGCTTCATCGTGCATGAACCCAGCGAGATCATCGAGCTGTCGAGGGCCAGATCCTTGTTCTGCAAGCGCTTGAGGTAGCGCAGCATCTCGTGTTCGGTGTGATAGCTGTTGAATACCGGGTGTGTGAGGATGGCGTCGGTTCGCAGCAGTTCTGGCGGCAAGGCTGCATCCAGTTGCTGAACCTGCGCGTCAAAGACGTCGATATCGGCAGCGACCCCGGCGATCAGCTTGATCAGCGTGGCGACATCTGCGCGCGTTGTTTTTTCGCTCAATGCGATGCCTAGGGCCCCACTGCAGGTTTGGCGCAGGTTGTAGCCGGCGTTGATGGCGTCCTGGTAAACGGTGAGCGCGCGGGTGCCAAGATTGATATGTAGGGTGTCGAAGAACTGCTTGGTCACTACATCTATGCCGGCACGCTTGAGTCCTTCGGCGAGGATTGACGTCAGCCGGTGGATACGTTTGGCAATTATGCGCAGCCCATTCGGTCCGTGATACACGGCATACATGCTGGCCATGTTGGCGAGCAGCACTTGCGAAGTACAGATATTGGAATTCGCTTTCTCGCGGCGAATGTGTTGTTCGCGTGTCTGCAAGGCCATGCGCAAGGCCTTGTTGCCGCGAGCATCGACCGAAACGCCGATGATGCGCCCGGGGACCGAACGCTTGTACTCGTCACGGGTGGCAAAGAAGGCGGCATGCGGGCCACCGAATCCCATCGGCACGCCGAAGCGTTGTGACGAGCCGAGCGCGATATCGGCGCCCATTTCACCCGGCGACTTGAGCAATACGAGCGCCATCAGGTCGGAGGCTACCGCCACCACACCGCCGCGCAACTTGACCGCGGCAATCGGGTCGCTGCGGTCGGCTATTTCGCCTCTGTCGTTCGGGTATTGAAAGAGCGCCCCGAACACTTCCTGTAGCGCGGCTTCGTGCGGAGCTCCGAATGCCAGCTCAAAGCCAAAGAATCCGGCGCGCGTCCTGATGACGTCAATGGTCTGCGGAAAACAGGCCTCATCGACAAAGAAGACATTGGACTTCGATTTGCTCACGCGCCGCGCCATGGTCATGGCCTCGGCTGCCGCTGTAGCTTCGTCGAGCAGCGACGCATTGGCCAGTTCGAGCCCGGTGAGATCGATCACCATCTGCTGGTAATTGAGCAGCGCTTCGAGCCGCCCTTGGGCTATCTCGGCCTGATAAGGCGTATACGCCGTGTACCATCCCGGGTTTTCCAGTACGTTGCGCAGGATGACCTTGGGCGTCAGCGTGTCGAAATAGCCCATGCCGATCAGTGACTGGTTCATCTGATTCCGACCGGCAATCGCCTTAAGTGCGCTCAAAGCTTCAGATTCGGGCCGGGCATCGGCCAGCGTCAATGGCGCAGGCAGACGAATCGCCAGCGGCACGGTCTGATCGATCAGCGCGTCAAGGCTGGTGGCGCCAATGAGGGACAACATGGCACTTATGTCGGTTGTCGACGGTCCGATGTGACGGGAAATGAACTCGTCGCGATTTTCAAGAGAGGTAAGGGATAAATTCTGAGGCATGGCGTGATCCGGCAAAGTTTGTCGGTGAAGGGGCGGGGCTGTTCGGCAAGATTTCCCTAGAATTGCGTCTTCGTTGGGCATTTAAGAAGCTGCCTTGAAGAACTTGATGAACCAAGGCTTCCAGGGCAATATCCTATTCACCGGCGCTGGCGATGTAGGCCGCAGCGTCGAGCAGCGCGTCCATGTCAGCCATGTTGGTGGGCTTCATCCTGAACAGCCAGGCTGCGTAGGCGTCCTGGTTGACCAGCTCCGGCGCGTCAGCAACCGCAGTGTTGAATTCAGTAACGACACCGGCCAGGGGCGCATAGACATCAGCGGCAGCCTTCACTGATTCGACAACAGCGACTTCCTGCTCAGCCGCAAATTCCGCGCCGATCTCCGGCAGGTCGATGAAAACGAGATCGCCCAGCAGGTCCTGGGCGTGATCGGTGATGCCCACGGTAACCGTGTCGTCGGGTTCGGCACGAACCCATTCGTGGCTCTTGGTGTACTTGAGATTGGCGGGAACATTCATGGCGGGCTCCTTGTGCGTTTGTCAATGATTAATACTTGAAAAAATCCAAAACATATCTGATAATCAACCCAGAGCTGTGAGTGAAAATCGGCCTTGAGCCGTGCGGACCTGCGAGGTTCCTATACTCACGGCTTTCCTCATTTCAGCTTTCGAAAATGGAAGCGCATTGCTGGCATCGTCAGGTCGTCGGCGATGATCGTCAGACCAACGTCTTTCCATTTCTCACGAAGCAGGGTTTGACCACTCTGGCGGCCAGTTTCTTGTCGCGGATTTCGACTTTTACTGTATCGCCAATGGCGACGTCGATCGGCAGGCGCGCTAGAGCGATGGATTGCTGCAGGGTGGGCGAGAAAGTGCCACTGGTGATTTCGCCTTCGCTGGATGTTCCGTTGACCTCGGTGAACACCTTCTGGTGGGCGCGCAGGACTCCCCGGTCGAGCAGCACCAGCCCAAGGAACTGCTTCTGCTGTGGATTGGCGAGCAAAGCGGTTTTTCCGACGAAATCGCGTGCCGCAAGCAGGTCGACCGTCCAGGCAAGGCCCGCGTCAAGCGGTGATACCGTTTCGTCCATATCCTGACCGTATAGGTTCATTCCGGCCTCAAGGCGCAAAGTGTCGCGGGCGGCCAACCCGATTGGCCTGACACCGGCGTCGATGAGCGCCTGCCAGAAAGCCTCGGCTTTGCTCGCGGGGAGGGTGATCTCAAACCCGTCCTCGCCAGTGTAGCCCGTACTGGCGACGAAGTAATCGCCGACCGTGACCGAGAAGAATGCCTTGAGTG
>NZ_FLQY01000056.1 GCF_900089945.1 Candidatus Propionivibrio aalborgensis
AAATGCTATACGCATATTGTATCGCACGCGATGAATCGTGGCGAGTTTTTCAACAGAATCCTCGGATACCTGCCCTTGGCTCATCTCCGACTCGAAGGACCGGAGTGGGTCGAACCAAGGCAGTCATACAATCCATAATCTGACGATAGATCGCCGCCAAATGCTGCGATGCGTAATGGCTGCTGATGGTCAATCTCGGGATGCGGATTCCCTCTTGTTCAACCTATTCGCCGAAGCAGCGCAGGCCGGGAAGGTCGAGGATGGTGATGCTGCCATAGTCGATTTGCAGCAGCCCGGCATCTTCCAGTTTGCGTAGCGCCTGATTGACGCGCTGCCGCGAGATGCCGGCAAGCAGACCGATTTCCTCTTGCGATATCCTTATTTCCAGATTGCTTTCGGGGTAGAGCACCGGGTTGTACAGCGAGGCGAGGCATCGGGCCAGGCGGGAATCGGTGTCGAGCAGGCGCTCGTGTTCCATCATCCCGATAAACTGGCCAAGTCGTTCGTTGAGCTGGATCAGCAGGAAGCGGTTGAAATGAATGCTGTTGTCGTGCAGCCACTGGAAAGTGGCGCGGTTCATATAGGCCACCCGGGTTTCGCGCAGGGCGATTACGTCGTACTTCCGGGGCTCGTCCTTGAGCAGCGAACCCTCACCGAACCATCCACCAGTCGACAGACCGAGGAAAGACGTCGCTTTTCCGGTGCTCCAGATGCTCGCCATCTTGACCAGGCCGTCGAGGACACCCATCCAGTATTCGACCGGCTCTCCTTTCATGCATACATATCCGCCGGTGGGAATGGTGCGAACGGTAATGCCGTCAATCACGCTGCGCAATTGATTTTCCGACAGTTCACGTGCCCAGCTCGAGGCCAGCAGCATTTCCTTTAACGACCGCATAATTTTTGTGCCAATTGTCAGGTAGGCGACAATTATAGTGCCCAGCTCAACTTAGACTGCGCGTTGAACCGGTTTCTGTGCGATCCTGCTAGCGATGAGCCTGGGAGGCATTACGATCAGTCCGGGCAGCAAAATTTCCGCTTGCAACACTACTGAATATCTTGACTGGATTTTAGGACGACAACTCACTATTCTTCACGCTGATGACGGTTAATTGAACCGAGGGGAAATATATGCCAGAGATGGCGTCTTCCCGGGCGATGGATACCTTTCCTCGCCTGTTGTTTCACCATTCTCAGGAGCGCGGCACGAAAACCGCGATGCGCGAGAAGGATCTCGGCATCTGGCAGACGTGGTCGTGGAGCGAGGTTGCCGAGCAGGTGGGCGCCTTGGCGTGCGGCTTGGCCGAGATGGGCTTCAAGCGCGGTGACAACCTGGCGATCATCGGCGACAACCGGCCCCGCCTGTACATGACCATGGCTGCCGTGCAGTGCCTCGGTGGCGTTCCGGTTCCGCTGTATCAGGATGGCGTCGCCTTCGAAATGCTGTTCGTGATGCAGGACGCCGCCATCCGCTACGCGCTGGTCGAGGATCAGGAGCAGGTCGACAAACTGCTTGAGATCAAGGACCAACTACCGCAGCTCAAGCTCATCGGCTACGACGATCCGCGGGGGATGCGCCACTACGATCAGCCGTTCATCCATGACATCGAAGCGTTGATGGCGATGGGGCGGGTCTTTCAGCAGAATAACCCCGGGTTCCTCGACGCGGAAGTGGCGCAGGGTGGGAGCGACGACATCAGCGTCATGCTCTACACGTCCGGTACGACGGGCAAACCCAAGGGCGTTTGTCTGACCCACAACGCGTTTATCAGCGCGGCACGCGGTGGCATCGGGTTTGACGGCCTGAGCGCAGACGAAGACATCCTTTCGTATCTGCCGATGGCCTGGGTGGGCGACCACCTGTTTTCGTATGCGCAGGCCATGTATGCCGGCTTCACCATCAACTGCCCGGAATCCGGCGATACGGTGATGAACGATCTGCGCGAAATCGGGCCAACCTACTACTTTGCACCACCACGCATATTCGAGAATCTGCTGACGCAGGTGATGATCCGCATGGAAGACGCCAGCGTCATCAAGCAGAAGCTGTTTCACTATTTCATGAAGGTCGCGCGGCGTTGCGGTGCCGATGTCCTCGATGGCAAGCCGGTTCCGGCCGGTGATCGCGTGCTTTACGCACTGGGCAACATTCTGATTTTCGCCCCCCTGAAGAACGTGCTGGGTCTGAGCCGGGTGCGGGTGGCCTATACCGCCGGCGCGGCCATCGGGCCTGACCTCTTTCGCTTTTATCGTTCGATCGGCATCAATCTGAAGCAGCTCTACGGGCAGACCGAAACCTGTGCCTACGTTTGCCTGCAGCCCGACGGCGAGATCAAGTTCGACAGCGTCGGCAAGCCGGCGCCGGGCGTCGAAGTGAAGATCGCCGACAACAGCGAAATACTGGTCAAGGGTCCGATGCTGCTCAAGGAATATTACAAGCGACCTGAAGCGACGGCCGAGTCGATCAACGACGAGGGGTATTTCATGACCGGCGATGCGGGCCTGATTGACGAGGAGGGCCATCTCAGGATCATTGACCGCGCCAAGGACGTCGGCAAGCTGGCCAATGGAGCGATGTACGCACCCAACTACATCGAGAACAAGCTGAAATTCTTCCAGCACATCAAGGAAGCGGTGGTTTTCGGCGATCAGCGCAAGATGGTCTGCGCGTTCATCAACATCGACATCGGCGCGGTTGGCAACTGGGCCGAGCGACGCGGCATCGCCTATTCGGGGTATACCGATCTGGCGGCCAAGCCGGAAGTCTATCAACTGATTCAGGACTGTATCGAGAAGGTCAACGGCGAACTGGTCGGCGAAGGTGCTCTGGCCGATTCGCAGATTCACCGCTTTTTGGTCCTGCACAAGGAGCTGGACCCGGACGATGACGAACTGACCCGGACGCGCAAGGTGCGCCGCGACTTCGTCGCCCAAAAATATGCCGTTCTGATCGATGCGCTCTACAGCGGGAAATCCAGCCAGTTCATTGAAACGGCGGTCAAGTTCGAGGATGGCAGACAGGGCAAGGTGGCGGCCGACCTGCTGATCCGGGATATCAAGACCTTCGGCATTGCCGGGAGGGCCGCCTGATGAGTCGGCAGATCGGTGAAGTCATTCTCGACCTGAAAGGCGTTTCGCTGGCTTTCGGCGGCGTCAAGGCATTGAGCGATATCTCCTTCGATGTGCGCGAACACGAGATCCGCGCCATCATCGGCCCGAATGGCGCCGGAAAGAGCTCGATGCTCAATGTGATCAACGGTGTCTATCGGCCGCAGCAAGGCGAAATCATCCTGCGCGGCGAGCATTTCGCCCGCATGAACCCGTACAAGGCCGCCAAAGCCGGTATTTCGCGCACCTTTCAGAACATCGCCCTGTTCAAGGGAATGAACGTGATCGACAACATGATGACCGGTCGCAACCTGAAGATCAGGAGCAATCTGATCCAGCAGGCATTCTGGTGGGGTCCGGCCCGTCGCGAGGAGCTTGCCCATCGCGCCAAGGTCGAGGAGGTGATCGACTTCCTCGAAATCCAGCACATTCGCAAGACGCCGGTAGGGCGCCTGCCGTATGGCCTGCAGAAGCGCGTCGACCTCGGTCGCGCCCTGGCCATGGAGCCGAGCGTCCTGCTGCTTGACGAACCGATGGCCGGAATGAACGTCGAAGAAAAGCAGGACATGTGTCGTTTCATTCTCGACATCAATGACCAGTTCGGTACGACCATCGTATTGATCGAACACGACATGGCGGTGGTCATGGATATCTCCGACCGCGTCGTGGTGCTCGACTATGGGAAGAAGATCGGTGATGGCGATCCGGACGAAGTCCGCGCCAGCCCCGAAGTCATCAGCGCCTATCTTGGCGTCAGCCACTGAGGAGTGAGTCCATGGGTTTCTTCCTTGAAACTTTGATCGGTGGCTTGATGGCCGGCATGCTCTATTCGCTGATCGCGCTGGGCTTTGTGCTGATTTACAAGGCCTCCGGCGTATTCAATTTTGCGCAGGGAGCGATGGTGCTGTTCGCGGCACTGGCCATGGCCAGGTTTGCCGAATGGCTGCCGGGCTGGCTTGGCCTTGAGAGTCTGTGGCTGGCCAACACCATCGCTTTTCTCGTCGCCGCGGCCTTGATGTTTGTCGTCGCCTGGCTGATCGAACGCCTGGTTTTGCGTTATCTGGTGAATCAGGAGGGCGCGACATTGCTGATGGCCACACTGGGTATCGCTTATGTCCTCGAGGGGGTCGGCTCCAGCCTGTTCGGCAACGACGTCTACAGGATCGACGTCGGCATGCCCAAGGACCCGGTGCTCATTCTGGACGGCATCTTCGAGGGCGGCTTGCTGATCAACAAGGAGGATTTCATCACGGCGCTGATCGCCGCCCTGCTGGTCGGGCTGTTGACGATCTTCTTCCAGAAAACTACCACTGGCCGGGCCTTGCGCGCCGTGGCCGACGACCATCAGGCAGCCCAGTCGATTGGCATCCCGCTCAACCACATCTGGGTAATCATCTGGTCCGTCGCCGGTCTGGTCGCACTGGTCGCCGGTGTGATCTGGGGTTCCAAGCTCGGTGTCCAATTCTCTTTGGCGACGGTCGCGCTGCGCGGCTTGCCGGTCGTCATTCTCGGTGGATTGACCTCGATCCCTGGGGCGATCATCGGTGGGTTGATCATCGGTGTGGGCGAAAAGCTATCCGAGGTCTATCTTGGTCCGCTGATCGGCGGCGGCATCGAGATCTGGTTCGCCTACCAATTGGCACTGGTTTTCTTGCTGTTCAGACCGCAAGGTCTGTTTGGCGAAAAGATCATCGACCGCGTGTAATCGAGGAGAACGCAAGTGCTCTACAGGGAAAACGGCCAGTTCAAGACCACCTACGCGGCGGATCAGCAGCTCTTTCCGATTGATCAGGACCGCTGGTCCATTCTCGGTGTCGTGCTGTTTGCCTTCATCGCCGTTCCCCTGCTGGTCGACGAGTACATGTTCCGCGCCATTCTCATCCCCTTCCTGATTCTTTCGCTTGCTGCCGTCGGGGTCAATATCCTGGTTGGCTATTGCGGGCAGATCACGCTGGGCGCCGGAGCGTTCATGGCTGTCGGCGCTTACGCGGCCTACAATTTCCATATCCGAATCGATGGCCTGCCATTGATCGTATCCATCCTGCTCGGCGGCCTTACTTCGGCACTGGTCGGGATCTTTTTCGGGATTCCCAGTTTGCGGGTACGCGGACTCTATCTCGCTGTCGCTACTCTGGCCGCGCAGTTCTTCACTGACTGGGTATTCTTGCGCATTCCCTGGTTTACAGACAATTCATCTTCCGGCTCGGTTTCGGTTTCCAACTTGCAGGTGATGGGCTGGCAGATCAACAACCCGGTAAGCAAATACCTGTTTTGCCTGTTTTTCCTGACGGTCTTCGCGCTGCTGGCAAAGAACATGACGCGCTGCGCCATCGGTCGGCAGTGGATGGCGATACGCGATATGGATGTCGCCGCCGAAGTGATCGGCATCCGGCCACTGGTTGCCAAGCTTTCGGCTTTTGCCGTCAGTTCGTTTTTTGTCGGAACCGCCGGCGCGCTATGGGGTTTCGTCCATCTGGCATCGTGGGAACCGGCAGCCTTTTCAGTCGATCGCTCGTTCCAGTTGCTGTTCATGGTCATTATCGGGGGCCTCGGAACAATCATGGGCAGCTTCTTCGGCGCCGCCTTCATCGTCATTTTGCCGATCGCATTGAATCAGCTACTACCGGCGTTCGGTGGATTGATCGGCGTCGAAATATCCACGGCGGGTGTGTCGCATGCCGAGTTGGTTATCTTTGGCGGCCTGATCGTCTTCTTCCTGATCAAGGAGCCGCACGGCATCGCACGCCTGTGGTCGACCGGCAAGGAGAAGTTGCGGCTCTGGCCTTTCCCGCATTGAGTCGCGTCTTTCGGTTGTTGACCTGTTTTTCGTAGTTGCAGCAGCACCACCAGCACCACAAGTACCACCATTTACTATAAGAGGAGACACAAATGAACCTACGCAAGCTCGCATTAGCTGCTTCACTAAGCGCTGTCGTTCTGTCGTCGCTGGCCACAGCGCCGGCGAACGCCGCAGCCAAGGAGCAATTTTTTCCAGCCCTGGTATATCGGACTGGCGCCTATGCAGCCAACGGTGCGCCATGGGCCAATGGCTATCTCGACTACCTGAAGTTGGTGAATGCGAAGGGTGGCATCAACGGCGTCAAGGTCGTTTTCGAGGAATGTGAAACGGGTTACGCCACCGACCGCGGCGTCGAATGCTACGAGCGTCTGAAAGGCAAACACGGCGGCGCTACGGTAATCCAGCCTCTGTCGACCGGCATCACTTTCGCGCTGACAGAAAAAGCGCCGAAAGACAAGATCCCGCTGATCACGGCCGGTTACGGGCGTAGCGAGTCGTCGAACGGTGCCGTCTTTACCTGGAACTTCCCGTTGCTCGGAACCTACTGGGTCGGTGCCGATGTCGCGATTCAGTATATCGCCCAGAAGGAAGGGGGCATCGCCAAGCTGAAAGGCAAGAAGATCGCCCTTGTGTACCACGACAGCCCATACGGCAAAGAGCCTATCGCTCTGCTTGAGGAACTGTCCAAGAAGCATGGTTTCGACGTGCAGTTGCTGCCTGTGGCGCATCCAGGCGTTGAGCAGAAAGCAACCTGGCTGCAGATCCGTCAGGGCAGGCCGGACTACGTTCTGCTCTGGGGTTGGGGCGTGATGAACTCGACGGCGCTGCGCGAGGCCCAGGCGACCGGCTATCCGCGCAACAAGATGCTGGGCGTCTGGTGGTCGGGAGCAGATCCCGATGTCAAGGACGTTGGCGAAGGTGCCAAGGGCTACAGTGCGCTGACCCTGCAGGACGGTGCCGATTCCAATTCCAAGATCGTCAAGGATATCCTCGCCGCAGTACATGCCAAGGGTGACGGCACCGGACCGAAGGACGAAGTCGGATCCATTCTGTACATGCGCGGGTTGATCTCGGCGATGCTCGGCGTCGAAGGTGTCCGCAAGGCGCAGGAGCGCTATGGCAAAGGCAAAGTGATGACCGGCGAGCAGGTGCGCTGGGGCCTTGAGAACCTTAACCTCGATCAGGCGACACTGGATGCGATGGGGTTCGCTGGCGTGATGCGTCCGGTGCAGACCTCGTGCCTCGACCACATGGGCTCGTCCTGGGTGCGCATCCGGACATGGAATGGAAGTAAATGGGAGACCTCTTCCGACTGGTTCCAGGCCGACGAAAAGACGCTGCGTCCGATGGTGATGCTGGCCTCCGGCAAGTATGCCGACGACAAGAAGCTGACGCCGCGCACGCCTGAAGAATGCAAGATGTAGTTACTGTAGCCGTAATGTTTCCCGGCGGACTCGCTACGGCGAGTCCATTGTCCGCCCTCCCGCGTGCGGGAGGGCAATGCTGCACGTTTCGCGAAGAGACGCCATGAGCGACGCCAACATCATTCTCAGAGTCAACAGCATCGAGGTGATCTATAACCACGTGATCCTCGTGCTCAAAGGCGTTTCCTTCAGCGTCCCCGAAGGAGGCATCGTGGCCCTCTTGGGCGGCAATGGTGCCGGCAAGACGACGACATTGCGCGCGGTCAGCAATCTGCTGCGCGGCGAACGCGGCGAGGTCACCAAGGGAACCATCGAGTTGCGCGACGAGCGGATCGAGGCGCTCACTCCGGCGCAACTGGTCAAACGTGGAGTCATCCAGGTCATGGAAGGGCGACACTGCTTCGCGCATCTGAGCATTGAAGACAACCTGCTGACCGGTACTTATACGAGGACCGACGGCAAAGCGGCGATTGCCGAAACGCTCGACAAGGTTTACACCTATTTTCCACGCCTCAAGACTCGCCGTAGCAGCCAGGCGGCCTACACCTCGGGCGGTGAGCAGCAGATGTGCGCCATCGGCCGCGCACTGATGGCCAACCCGCGCATGGTGCTGCTCGACGAGCCATCGATGGGGCTCGCGCCGCAAATCGTCGACGAGGTCTTCACCATCGTCAAGGATCTGAACCAGAACGAAGGAGTGACCTTCCTGCTGGCCGAACAGAACACGAACATGGCGTTGCGCTACGCCGACTTCGGCTACATCCTCGAAAACGGCCGGGTGGTGATGGAAGGTGCTGCGACCGAGCTGGCCAACAACGAAGACGTCAAGGAGTTCTACCTCGGGCTGTCCTCCGCCGGGCGCAAGAGCTTTCGTGACGTCAAGCATTACCGACGCCGAAAACGCTGGCTTTCATAAACAGGCGTTCTGTCCGTCATGTGACGATTCGACTGCTTTTCTTATTGCGCAAACGACGCTTCTTCCCACCTTACCTGATACGGCGAGCTTGACGCCGAGACAGGCGATGACTCTTGAATTCAGGGACTTGAAATGAACTATTACGATTCTCTTGAAACCCGCCCTCCCGGCGAGCGCGAAGCCTGGCTGATGAATCGTCTGCCGGGCCAGGTGGCACATGCGCAGCAGAAGTCAGCCTATTTCGCCCGCCTGTTTGCCGGGCTCGATGCCAAGGCCGTTCGCTCGCGCGAGGCGCTGGCCCGCTTGCCGGTCACGCGCAAGTGCGACCTGATCGAATTGCAAAAGGCGGCACCGCCGTTTGGCGGGCTGAACGCGACACCGCTCGCCAGTCTGTCGCGGGTCTTCGCTTCGCCCGGCCCGATCTACGATCCCGAAGGGCGCGGGCAGGACTGGTGGCGCTTCGGTCGGGTGCTGTTTTCGGCGGGATTTGTGGCGGGCGACCTGGTGCACAATACCTTCGCCTATCATTTTACGCCGGCCGGCTTCATGCTCGAAGGCGCGGCGCGCAAACTGGGCTGCCCGGTATTCCCCGCCGGCACCGGACAAACCGATATGCAGGTACAAGCCATTGCCGACCTCAAGCCGGTGGCTTATGTCGGCACGCCGTCCTTCTTGCGCATCATTCTTGAAAAAGGGGACGAGCTCGGCGCCGACGTGTCCTCGCTGAAAAAAGCCGTCGTTTCCGGTGAGGCGCTACCTGCCTCCGTGCGCAAGCTGCTCAATGACCGCGGCATTGTCGTCCGTCAGGCCTATGCTTCGGCGGACCTTGGCGTTATCGCCTACGAATCGCCAAGCGAAGAGGGGCTGGTCGTCGAAGAGGAGATTCTGCTCGAAATCGTTCGTCCGGGAACGGGCGATCCGGTGGCCGACGGCGAAGTCGGCGAAGTCGTCGTCACCAGTTTCAATCCGGATTATCCGTTGATCCGTTTTGCCACCGGTGACCTCTCGGCCATACTCGCCGGCGTCAGCCCTTGTGGCCGAACCAACGTGCGCATCAAAGGCTGGATGGGACGCGCCGACCAGACGACCAAGGTCAAGGGTATCTTCGTTCATCCCGCGCAGGTCGCCGCGGTTATTGCGCGGCATGCGCAGATTGGCAAGGCGCGCCTGGTGGTCGA
>NZ_FLQY01000057.1 GCF_900089945.1 Candidatus Propionivibrio aalborgensis
CCATTCGTCATTCGTGGCATGGGCCGCCAGCGAATCATAGGCAAAGGTGCGACGGTTAAGCCAGGCCATCCAGAAAAACGGAAGAATCAGCCCAAGCCCCGGCACCAGCCACAGAGGTAAGGTCACCAGCCAGCCGATGATGAACAGCACGGCCGCCCCAATGCTGTTCCAGGTCGCCGCCGCTACGCTGTCACTACCCATCCGCGCGAGTTCAGGATAGTCAGTCGTGGAGAGACGATTGAGCAATAGCGGCAGTACGACGACGGCGGTCAGCAGCATGGCGATCAAGTAGCTGGCGGAGAGAATCAACAACCAACCACCGAGAGCAGCCAACAGTTTGGCCAGCCAGAACGCACCCCAGGACGCGATCCAGCTCATCGGTGGCTGTTCGACAAGACTGGCGATCAGGTAGTCGAGCAAAAAAACGGAGAGGCCGATCATGATTAGCAAGGCAACGATCGCCGGCCCGAAGAAATAGAGCCAGACGCGACCCTGGCCGAGCGTCACCAAACTTCGCCGTAGCGCCAGAATCACTTCAGGCATACCGCTTCCCTCCCTATTCTCACAATCCCTCCCACATTTTCTGAAGCCGCTTGCTCGATACGGGCGCCGGTGTGCGCAACTCCTGCGCGAAGAGCTGCACGCGCAGCTCTTCAAGCATCCACCGGAACTGCTCGACTTGCGGATTGCTTACACCCTGCTTCGCCAGTACGATGGCACGTCGTTCGTAATTCGTCCATAGCGGCGCATATTCAGCCATCAGGCGCGAATCGCGCAGTTCACCTTGTGCACCGCCCGCCTTCAACTTTTCAAGTCGCCGCGTGATGGCCATGAGATAACGTGGATAGTGCTGCAGTCGCTCGAAGGGTGTCTCGGCGACGAAGCGCTTGCCGATCAGGCGGCCAAGTTGTTTCTCGACATCCTGCAACGCGACGGCATGGCTCCGAAACGCCGTCAATCTCTTTTGCAACGATTGCCAGTCGGCCAGTATCTGCCCGACCAGCCGGCAGATTTCCTGCGCCAGCAGTCCCAGCCGCGTTTTCGCCTCGCTACAGCGCCGCCTGAAACCCTCTGCATCGGTCGGCCATGGTTCGGCCATGCAGGCACGCACGAAGGTGAGCTCGATCAACTGCCGGCGCAGATCGTCGAGTGAACCAAGCGGCATGTAGACCATGGCCATTTGCGTCAGCCCCGGCAGGTTCTTCTCGAAGTACTTGAGCTGGTCGGGAAACTGCAGCATGAACAGCCGGAGGAGGCCAGTCGCATGCGCTTCGCGCGCTTCCTCAGGTGAATCGAAAACGCACAGTGAAACGCTGTCGCCGTCGTCCGAAAGACCGGGATAACCGAGTACCGTTTGCCCGCTGCCGCCGCCAGCCATTTCGACTTCCATCACTTCGGCAAGCTCGCCGAAACTCCAGTCGGTCATCCCCGAATACTCGGAGGGTGTTTCATGCAGCTCGGAAAACTCCTGTTTGGCCTTGCCGCCCCACTCACCCCGCAAATCGCTCAGGCTGCGGCTCATGCCGAGCTGGCGGTCATGCTCGTCAACCAGCTTGAAATTGAAACTGAAATGCGCCGGCAGCGCATCGGGACGGAAAGCATCCGGCGTAATCTCCCATCCGCGCGCATTGAGCCCGCGTGATTGCAGGATGTAGTGGATCAACGACGACACCAATGATTTTCCCGAAGGTGGCACGGCAACCACGAATTCAGCGGCGAATTCTGGCACAGGAACCAGCTTGGAGCGTATCTTCTGCGGCAGCGTTTTGACCAGCTGAATGACCTTTTCCTTGAGCAGGCCCGGCACCAACCACTCGCACTGCACTGCCGGAATCTGGTTGAGCTGCGCCAGCGGCACCGTCAGCGTCACACCATCACGCGGGCTGCCGGGCTCAAACTGGTAAGTGAGCGCAAACTCAACCCCACCCAGTCTGATCTGATGCGGGAAAGCTTCGGTAGTAATTCCGGCCGCCTCATGGCGCATCAAATCTTCGCGCTGCAAATAGAGCAACCTCGGATTCTCGCGCTCTGCCTCGCGCCGCCAGGTATCGAACTCGGCACCGTTGCTCAGACCCTCGGGGATGATCTGATCGTAGAAGGCGAATATCAGCTCATCGTCCACCAGCACGTCCGGACGCCGCGATTTGTGCTCGAGCGTTTCAATGTCGAGCATCAATTGGTGGTTGTGCGTGAAGAACTTCCAGCGCCGGGCATACTCTTCGGCAATTTCCCCGGCAACCAGCCCCTGGCGGATGAAGATTTCGCGCGCCTCCTGCGGATTCAGCGGACCGAAATTCACGCGCTTCTTCGGATTGACGACAATGCCGTAGAGCGTCGATCGCTCGAAGGCGACGACCTGCATCGCCTTCTTTTCCCAATGCGGATCGAACCAGCCGCGCTTGATCAGGTGCGCACCGACCGTCTCCAGCCATTGCGGTTCGATGCGCGCCACGCAGCGGGCGAAGAGCTTGGTCGTTTCGGTGATTTCAGCAGCGGCGATCCACTTGCCGGCTTTCTTGTTGAGCGCCGAGCCGGGATGGATCAGGAACTTCATCCCGCGCGCGCCAAGGTAGTGTGCCGAATCCTCCGACTTGCAGCCGATATTGCCCAGCAGGCCGGCGAGCAGTGCGCGGTGGATCGCCTCGTAGGTGGCTGGAATCTGATTCTCCTTCCAGTCGTGTTCGGCTGCGAGGCCATGCAACTGCTTGTGGATGTCGCGCCACTCGCGCATGCGCAAAGCCGAGAGAAAGTTTTCGTGGCAAGCCTGAACCAGCTTGCGCTGCGATTTCTTGTGTTCTACCGCGCCCTCGTACCAATTCCACAACTTGAGCCAGGAAAGGAATTCGGATTTCTGGTCGGCAAATTGTTGGTGTGCGGCGTCGGCCGATCCCTGGCGTTCCTGCGGCCGCTCGCGCGGATCCTGAACGGTCAGTGCGGCGGCGATCACCAGCATCTCGCGCAGACAGCCCTCTTCTCGCGCGGCAACGATCATGCGCGCCACGCGCGGATCAAGCGGCATCTTCGCCAGCTCCTGCCCGATCGGTGTCAGCGCGCGATCGTCAGCCACCGCGCCAAGTTCGAGCAGGAGCTGGTAGCCGTCACTGATTGCCTTGGGCGGCGGTGCTTCGATGAACGGGAAACTCTCGACATCGCCGATGCGCAAAGCCTTCATGCGCAGGATCACGCCTGCCAGCGAGGAGCGAAGAATCTCCGGATCGGCATACGGCGGACGCAGGCCGAACTCCTGCTCGTCATACAGGCGAATGCAAACGCCGGCGGCGACGCGCCCGCATCGGCCGGAACGCTGGTTGGCCGACGCCTGGGCGATCTTCTCGATCTGCAATTGCTCGACCTTGTTGCGGTAGGAATAGCGCTTGATCCGCGCCAGCCCCGTATCGACAACGAAACGGATGCCCGGCACGGTCAGCGAGGTTTCGGCAACGTTGGTCGCCAGCACAATTCGGCGCCCGGTATGCGGCTTGAAGATTCGCGACTGCTCCTCGGCCGACAGACGGGCGAAGAGCGGCAGGATTTCCGTATGCGGCGGGTGGTGTTTTCTGAGTGCTTCGGCCGCCTCGCGAATCTCGCGTTCGCCCGGCAGGAAAACCAACACGTCGCCGCCGTGATCAATGCCACCACCTCGGCTCAGTTCGTCGCAAGCATCTACGATGGCGTCGTAGAGATCGCGCTCGCCTTCCTTTTCCGCCTCTTCGTTCTGCACCGGACGATAACGAATTTCGACCGGATACATGCGGCCCGAAACCTCGATCACCGGAGCATTGTCGAAGTGCTTCGAAAAGCGCTCGGCATCGATCGTTGCCGACGTGACGATGAGCTTCAGATCGGGACGCCGGGGCAGCAGTTGCTTGACATAGCCGAGCAGAAAATCGATGTTCAGGCTGCGCTCGTGCGCCTCGTCGAGAATCAAGGTGTCATACTGCCCGAGCCATGGGTCGCCCTGCGTTTCGGCCAACAATATGCCGTCGGTCATCAGCTTGACGTAGGCATCTTTCGAGGTGCGGTCGGAAAAACGGATCTTGTAGCCGACCAGCGCGCCGAGCTCGCTGTTCAGTTCCTGCGCAATCCGCGCCGCGGTGGCGCGGGCGGCGATGCGACGCGGCTGCGTATGACCGATCAGGCCGGTAATTCCCCGGCCCAGTTCAAGACATATCTTGGGGATCTGCGTCGTCTTGCCCGAACCCGTTTCACCGCAGACGATCACTACCGGATGCTTTTCGATCAGCGCAGGCAATCTCGCCACGGCGGGCATTGATCGGCAAATCGTCGGCGAACTCGGGTTTGGGCAGACTGATCACGACGGACCAGGACGGCCGCACGCGATTTCTCAAGAAGCCTGTCGTGTTCGGTCTGCAAATCGTCGCGCCTTCTTGCCGAAGGCGTGGCGCATGTTGCGCGCCATGGAGCGCAAACCTCGCTGGTCGACGGCCAGGCAGTCCGCGTAGTCGGATTCACGTTTCAATTGATGGAAGAACAACAGGGAAGGCGCAGCACAGGCAGTGGCAATCGATCGGCGTTTCCAGCGCGGATGGGCTGAATGGGTGAAATCGGATAAAAATGGGCACGACCCCATTCTACCAGCCTGCATTGCGGTCTTTCTGCTGTTGGCAATCGCCACCCTAAGCAACGCCATGAACGCTCGCCTGTGCCGGACCGTCGACATCGATGGCGACCCGGCGCGATTTCGACCTCTCCCATCAGAAACTCCGCGTCTGACGCTGTCGGATTTCTTTACACCAGTCGTCAAGGCGCTCGCGCACAGGACGCTTAAGCCGTTGATTTAGAATCCAACACTTTGCATGGTACAAAACTCGCACCTTCTACGCTGGTTTGGTTCGATACCGCGATTCGTGTTGCACGACCGACTTTGCTCTCCGAAAAAGCGGTTCGTGCATAGCTGATCGGGACAAGCGCCAAATCGATGCCGCCGAAACTTTATGGAGGTAGCGACCCATGAATACCTGCTTATCGAACGCCCGGTTGACCACATGCCGGCCCATTCGCTTTGCTGCTGGTGCAGCGCTCATGGTCGGATCGCTGGCTGCCCATGCCATTCCGGTCACCTGGAGTGGTACAACTGGTGACTGGTTCGATCCATCTCAGTGGAACCCAACTCAGGTTCCCACCTCCGGCGACATCGCCTCGGTAAACAACGGCGGAACGGCCAACGCTGCTGCCGGCATCGCCGCCAACAGACTTTTCATCGGGACGCTTTCCGGCGCCACCCCATCGGCCACCGGTTCGGTCGTCGTAAGCAGTGGGGATGTGGTGACCGACATACCCGTTGTCGGCCAGACCACTACCGCGGGTGTCGGTGCCGTCGCCACCGGCAGCCTGACCATCAGCAATGGCAACCTGCTGCCGTCGGGGTTCTTCCCATTCGGCGTGACCGTCGGACAGAACGTCGCCTCGGACGGCATTGCCAACGGGACGATCAACATTGCCAATGGCAGCATCTTGCTCGGCAACGCAGCATCCAACCCCAATCTCTTTATCGGCATGGCGAGCGGTGGTGCGACCAAGAGTGGGTCGGCGACCGGCGCGGTCACGGCGCAGGCGATCGATACCTCGGTCAACGCGCTGAGGTCGGTGTTGATCGGGCGCGCGGACAACGGCGGCACCGCCAACGGCACGCTGTCGCTGACGCAGGGCAGCGGAACGCTTCGGGTGACCGACAGCTTCCTGGTGGGCTCGTTGTCGTCCCAGTCCGGCGGCAGCGCCATCGGCGTGGCGAACCTCGCAGGCACGCAGGTCGACAAGGTGGGTGCGTCTTTCGGGCTCTTTGAAATCGGCAGCGTCGACGCCTCACAGTTGGTCAACAACATTGGCCTGGGCACGGCGAACGGGCAGGCCACCATTGCCGGCGGCAGTGGCTACACGACCTACCGGGTCGGAACGATCATCGGCACGGTCGTGAACGGCAGCGTGCAGGCCGACGGCGTGCTGAACGTCGGCAGCGGCGGCCTCGTCGCGTCGTCGACCAGCCCCGGCTCGTTGCAGATCGGTGTTTCGCAGGGCGTGCCCAACAACAACGAGCTGATCGGCCTGGGCGGCATCGCCACCGGCACGGTCAAGGTTACCGGCGGCAATGTAGAAAACTTCGGCGACATCCGGGTCGGTCGGGCGCAGGGGTTCGGCAAGGGCATCGGCAGCCTGGAGGTCAGTGGCGGCGACATCACGATGGGCAGTGCCGCCACGTTCGAGGTGGGCGCGGCACGCAAAGCCACCGGAGCGATTGTTGGTACGGTGGCCCCGATGGGCAAGGGTGAGGTGGTATTGCGCAACAGCACGCTCGCCTTTCAGCCGGTCGGCCCGACCGTCCCCTTTACGTCGCTGCTGAGCGTGGGTGACGCGAACAACATCGGTTTGTCGGTGGCGGACGCGTCGACCGTTCCGGTGCACGCCGATGGCAAGCTGACGCTCGACAACGTGGCCGTCACCGGAGACCCCTTGCTGCGGGTCGGTAATGTGTTCAGCAGTATCTTGGACACGGCACCGACGACGGCGCTCGGCGTGGTCGAGGCGACCGGCGGCTCGATGGCCCTTTCGAATTTGTTCGTCGGCACCGGGAACGGTGCGAATGGCCGCATCGATGTGAACGAAACGGGGGTCACGATCGCTGAACAGTTCGTGGTCGGCTTACATACCGGCTCCCAGGGGCAAGCCACTATCGCCAATGCCGCGGTCACCGTTGGCACAAATCTTGGTGTGGGCGCCTCCAATTCGCCCTCGTCGGCACCGATGTCCGGCAAGCTCTCGCTGCAGAACAGCACCATGGACGTCGGCGGCAACGCCATCATCGGCCCGCAGTACCAGGGCGGCGCAGGCGTGCTCGAACTGACCGACAGCACTCTGCGCGTGCATGGGGCCGTGATGCGAGTCGGGCAAAGCTCCAACAATGGTACGTTATTCGGCGACGGCGCGGTCAGCGTCGAGCGCAGCCTGGTGGATGTCGATAACCTGCTCCGCCTCGACATCGGCTCGTCCCTGAATTTCGCAATCGACGGCCTCGCCCGGGTGAGTGAGTACGGCGCCTTCGACGTCGGCACCGCGGAGCTGGACGGACTGCTCAATATCGACCTGGGTCTCGCGCTGTTTCCGTTGCTTGGCGTCGTGCATTTCGATCTGATCGTATCGTCCCTGCTCGACGGCATCAGCGGTGACTTCGACGTGGTCAACCTGACGGGCCTGGCGTCGGGCTACGCCGCCTCGTACGGCGTAGTGGTGGACCAGGGCGTCGAGATCTATCGCCTGTCGCTCACCCGTGGCCAGGTTCCCGAGCCGGGAACTCTCGCATTGCTGGTGCTGGCACTGCTTGGCATGCTGTCGATGCAATACCGTCGTGGCTTGCGTACGGTTGGCGCACGCTGACCCCGACCCAGTCATAGCGCCGGTGTCGTGCCTGGCCGAGGTCTTATAGCGCTTGCCACGCGTTACTCGGCAGTCGCCAATATAGGCGACAGAAGGGGCGTTGAAGAATGAGCGAACCAGGAGTGGCAATTTCTGGAGCGCAGCAAGCTGCTCCTCGGACTTGTCGCGCAGCCTCTCACCTTTTTTCAATGGCCGCCTCGCGGTGCCGGTACGTTTGACATGACGCCACACCAATTCGTCTGGACTCAAGCCCGGGGCGTAGCCGGGCAGGAAGTGCAGGGTCGAACGGCCTTCGGTGGGCGTGACGTATTGCTTCAGTAACGCCGTCTTGTGTGCCGGCAGACTATCCAGCACGAGGGGACAGGCTTCTTGCGGTATTTCATCATTTTCTTGAGCAGTTCGGCGAACAACTCCGCGTTGATCCCACCCTCGTAGGTGGTAGACCAGAACGCTCCTTGGCATTCGCCGCCGATGCCGTGGCGCATGGCACGCGCCACGGAGCGCAAACCTCGCTGGTCGACGTCCAGGCATTCCGCGTAGTCGGATTCACGTTTCAATTGATGGAAGAACAACAGGGAAGGCGCAGCACAGTCAGTGGCAATCGATCGGCGTTTCCAGCGCGGACGGACTGAATGGGTGAAATCGGATAAAAATGGTCACGGCGACACTCTGCC
>NZ_FLQY01000058.1 GCF_900089945.1 Candidatus Propionivibrio aalborgensis
TAATCATCGGCTCCGAGCTCAAGTCCAAGAATCTGATCGAGATCTTCGTCGCGGGCCGTCAGCATTAGGATCACGCCCTTGTATTGCGCACGTACGGACCGGCAGACCTCGAAGCCATCCTTGCCGGGGAGCATCACATCGAGGATGACCAATTCGGGATTCTCCTCGAGAATCCGGGATTCCGCCGCGTCGCCGCGGATTTCGACGGAAACCTCAAAATCGTTCTTGCTGAGATATTCGGCAGTCAGTTTGGCAAGGCGCTCGTCGTCCTCGACCAGCAGGATTCGTGTTTTCATAATCGAATGATAACGGGTTGAAGTCGCAGAATATACGTCCTTGAAAGAAACGACGACGCGGCAGGCGCCATTTCAGTTCGATCACCTCATTTTGTCGGGAAAGCGAGGCAAATATCGGTTTTGTCTTGCCTGTCAAATGACTTAGAATGCTTGGCTGAACTTACTGGAGGGAATATGTACGCTGGAATTGTCGATTGGCCTTGGTGGGCTTATGTACTTGTGACGCTGGGCCTGACCCATGTAACGATTGCTTCAGTAACCATATACCTGCACCGCCATCAAGCGCATCGCGCTCTGGATTTGCATCCGCTGCCCGCTCATTTCTTCCGTTTGTGGCTGTGGCTGACGACCGGCATGGGAACCAAGGAATGGGCGTCCATTCACCGCAAACACCATGCCAAGTGCGAGACGGCCGAAGACCCTCACAGTCCACAGATCTATGGCATCAACCGCGTGTTGTGGACTGGCGTATTTCTTTATGTCAAGGAATCGCGCAACGCCGATACGCTCAAGCGGTACGGGCACGGCACGCCGGACGACTGGATCGAGAATCATCTCTATACCCCCTGGCAGAAGCTCGGTGTCGTGCTTATGCTGGCCGTTGATGTGGCCGTCTTCGGCTTTGTCTATGGCGCCATGATATGGGCCGTTCAGATGGTGTGGATTCCATTCTGGGCTGCGGGTGTAATTAATGGCCTGGGGCATTTTTGGGGCTACAGGAATTTTAATACACCCGATGCCAGCACCAACATCTTCCCGCTCGGGTTACTAATTGGCGGCGAGGAGTTGCATAACAATCACCATACCTATGCGACATCAGCCAAACTCTCGAATAAATGGTACGAGGTTGATCTTGGCTGGGGCTATATCTGTATTCTTGCAGCGCTGGGATTGGCGAAGGTGAAGAACGTGGCGCCCGTCCCGGTTGTCGGGAAGGTACGCGCGACGATTGACTTCGAAACCCTGCAGGCGGTTATTGCCAACCGCTACGAAGTCTTGGCTGGTTATGCCAAGTCCATAGGCCAGCTCTATCGTGAGGAACTGGCCAAGACGAAGAATGGAAAACAGTTCAAAGGGTTGAAGCGCTGGTTGGCGGTAGATGCCAGTACTGTTCCTGAGGATTCCCGGGGACGTCTAGAACTGCTCCTGAAGCAGAGTAGCGCGCTGCAAACGAGCTATACCATGCGCGGAGAGTTGGTTGCCCTGTGGGCGCGTTCCAACGCCACGCGCGAGCAGTTGATCAAGGAATTGCAGAACTGGTGCCATCGCGCTGAAACCTCGGGTGTTCGCCAATTGCAGGAATTCTCGTTGCGCCTGCGCAGTTATTCGCTGGCCTGACCGAAACTGCAATGCGCCTTTCCCCCCGCAGTGTTTTTGGCTTGCTGGCGCTCGCATCGATCGGTTTTGTGGCGGCTGGTCTTGCCCTCGGTGAATGGGCCAGACTGCAACCCTGCTACCTGTGCGTTTTCCAGCGTTTGCTTTACCTTCTGCTGGCCTTCTTTGCACTCTGTGGCGTGCTGATTCCTCGCTGGCGCAGGCTGTGGTGTTCTCTGGTGAGTCTGACGGCCATTGGCGGGGTGATCACCGCAATCGAGCAGAGCTGGATGCAGTATGCGCCCGAGCAGGTGATTGAATGCGGCTATTCTGATCCGACACTGCTTGAGCGGATTGTCGATTGGTTTGGTATGCAATGGCCGGCAATGTTCATGGTCACCGGTTTTTGCACCACGAAGGACTGGATCTTCCTTGGGCTTTCATTGGCCAACTGGTCGGTTGTCTTCTTCTTAGGCCTCTTGGGCGTCGCCGTGTGGTTGGGGTTCAAGCGCAAGACACTGTGAAAACGATTCATTCAGTCAGCAGTTGAGCGCAAGTGCACAGCTTCCAGTCTGTCCTGACCCTTACCTTCCCCGTCTTCGCACTGGTGCTGTGCGGCTATGTGGCAACGCGACGCCGCATGCTGCCAATCGAAGCGATTCCCGGCCTGATCATCTTTATTCTGTATTTTGCGTTGCCCGCCATGCTGTTCCGCTTTGGCGCGGCAACACCGTTGGCGCAGTTGCTTGACGTTCGATTGATACTGCTTTATTCGATTTGTGCGCTGTTGCTGGTTGCGGTGACGATGGTGCTCAGTCGCAATGAGCGGGTCGGTATGAGGGACTCGGCTTTCGGTGCGCTGGTTGCGGCTTTCCCCAATAGCGGTTTCATGGGCATTCCACTGATTCTTGCGTTGCTCGGCGAACAGGCCGTTGGGGTGGTGATTGTGACCATTCTGGTCGATAGCTTCCTGACCAGCTCGCTCTGTTTGTCGATGGCGCGGATGCAAGGCGCTACAGGTGAGTCACGCCAATGGCGCACGTCAATCCAGGCTATCTTTCGCTCACTTCGAGGCGCGGTGTCCAATCCGATGCCGTGGGCGATTGCCGCCGGGGCGCTGTTCGGCTGGTCGGGTCTGACAATGCCCGAGCCGGTGGGTAAAACGATCAGCCTGCTGTCGGATGCCGCTTCGCCGGTTGCCCTGTTTGCAATTGGCGCAATTCTCGCCCGCAACGCGGTGAGGGCGACGCACAGCAGTCCGCCGATGGACTACGTGCCGGTGGCCCTGGCCAAGCTTTTCATCCATCCCCTATTGATATTTCTGGCGAGTCGTGTCGCGCAGGGAATGGGCTTTGCCTTCGATACTCAGACGCTTACGGCGCTTATCCTCGTTGCCGCGCTGCCTAGTGCCAGTAACGTTTCAATGCTCGCTGAGCGTTTCGGTGTCGATTCCGATCGCATTTCGCGCATTATCATGGTGTCCACGGCGCTGTCATTCTTTACCTTTTCCGGGCTGGTCTGGGTAATGGGAATTCACCCGGCTTGATTGAGATGCCGTGGGTGGGTAAACGAGGCTGCCTTCCGGCGCCGTGGAGGTCGTAGGGTTAGCGTTTCAGGCGCGCAAGCTGTTGCTTGAGCTTCTCGACCGTCGCGATGAATTCGGCAAGCCGCTTCTTTTCTTGCTCGACGATCACGGCTGGCGCGCGGGCGACAAAGCTTTCATTGCCCAGCTTGGCCTGTGCCTTGACGATCTCACCTTCAAGGCGCGCAACTTCCTTCTCCAGCCGTTCGCATTCGGCAGCGATATCGATTTCGATCTTGAGCATCAGACGCGTTTCGCCAACCACGGCGACCGGCGCGTTGGTGTCTTCCGGCAACACGTCGACGATCTGCATGTCGGATAGCTTGACCAGCGCTTTGAGGTAGGGCGCGAATCCAGCCAGAGAATCCCGATCACCACAGGCGATCAGTGGAACTTTTTGTGCCGGCGAAAGGTTCATCTCGCCGCGCAGGTTGCGGCAGGCGTACGCCAGCTCCTTGAGCTGCTTCACTTTCGCTTCGCTGGTTTCGTCGATCTTTTCCGGCTGCGCATTCGGGTAGGCGGCGAGCATGATCGAGTCGTGCGTCTTCCTTCCGGCCAATGGAGCGACCGTTTGCCAGAGCTCTTCGGTAATGAAGGGGATCAGCGGATGAGCCAGACGCAGCACGGTTTCCAGCACGCGCAGCAGTGTGCGTCGCGTGGCGCGGGCTTGCTCGACGGTACCGCTCTGCATCTGTACTTTGGCCAGTTCGAGATACCAGTCGCAGAACTCGTCCCAGATGAACTCGTAGATGGCGCGGGCGAGCAGGTCGAAGCGGTAGTCGGCAAAGTGCTGCGTGACTTCGGCTTCGGTACGCTGCAGCTTGCTGACGATCCAGCGGTCGGCAAAGGAGAAATCGAGCTGTTTTGAACATTGGTCGGGCGTGCAGGCATCGATGCCGCAGTCCTGGCCTTCGGTATTCATCAGCACGAAGCGCGTGGCATTCCACAGCTTGTTGCAGAAGTTGCGGTAGCCCTCGCAGCGGTGCAGGTCGAACTTGATGTCGCGACCGGGGCTGGCCAGTGAGAGGAAAGTGAAACGCAGTGCGTCGGTGCCAAACGCCTGGATGCCGTCGGGGAATTCCTTGCGCGTGCGCTTTTCGATCTTCGTTGCATCGTTCGGGTTCATCAGACCGGTGGTGCGCTTCTTGACCAGGTCATCGAGGCCGATGCCGTCGATCAGGTCGATCGGATCGAGTACGTTGCCCTTGGATTTGCTCATCTTCTGGCCTTCCGCGTCGCGGATCAGGCCATGCACATAGACGTGTTCGAACGGGATTTTTCCGGTAATGTGTTTGGTCATCATGACCATGCGGGCGACCCAGAAGAAGATGATGTCGAAGCCGGTGACGAGCACTGTCGACGGCAGGTAGAGATCAATCGCTGGGTTCGACTTCCCGGGCCACTCGGGTGTCCAGTCGAGAGTCGAGAACGGCCAGAGGGCGCTGGAATACCAGGTGTCGAGTACGTCTTCGTCACGCTTGAGTTCGCCGGTGTAGCCCTTGGCCGCAGCCTGGGTCCTGGCTTCGGCTTCGTCGTGGGCGACATAGATGTTTCCTTGTTCGTCATACCAGGCCGGAATCTGGTGTCCCCACCACAATTGCCGCGAGATGCACCAATCCTGGATGTTGTTAAGCCACTGGTTGTAAGTGTTGACCCAGTTCTCCGGTACGAACTTGATTTCGCCCGACGCGACGCATTCAAGTGCCTTGCCGACGATGCTGGTGCCGTCAGCCCCGTTTTTGCTCATTGCAACAAACCACTGATCGGTCAGCATCGGCTCGATGACGACGCCGGTACGGTCGCCACGCGGCACCTTCAGTTTGTGCTTGTCCGTTTTGACTAGAAATCCTTGTTCTTCGAGGTCAATGACTATCTGTTTCCGCGCATCGAAGCGATCCATTCCGTGATATTTCTCCGGAATCATCTCACTGGTTGCTTTACCAACTAGCACGTTATCTGACATGACTGAAACTGCTCGTCCCGCTCTGTGACCATAAGCGAAATCATCGTTTGGTGAGCTTTTTATCTTGCCATCCAATGTCAAAATCGAAATCATTTTCAGTTTGTGACGCTGACCGACGGCATAGTCGTTGAAGTCGTGCGCTGGTGTGACTTTGACGCAACCGGTGCCGAATTCGAGGTCAACGTAGGCATCGGCGATGATCGGGATTTCGCGGTCGGTCAGTGGCAGCCTGACCATTTTGCCAATCATCGATTTGTAGCGCTCATCATCCGGGTGCACCATCACGGCCGTATCGCCGAGCATGGTTTCCGGGCGGGTGGTGGCCACCGTCAGCGATCCCGAGCCATCCGCCAGCGGGTAGCGGATGTGCCACATGAAGCCGTCTTCCTCTTCCTGAACGACTTCGAGGTCGGAGACGGCGGTGTGTAGCACCGGGTCCCAGTTCACCAGTCGTTTGCCGCGATAGATCAGTCTTTCCTTGTGCAGGCGGACGAACGTTTCGGTGACGATTTTCGACAGCCCGGCATCCATCGTGAAGCGTTCGCGCGTCCAGTCCGGTGAAGTGCCGAGGCGACGCATCTGTTGCGTAATGGTGTTGCCCGAGAATTCTTTCCACTCCCAGACTTTTTCCAGAAACTTTTCACGGCCAAGGTCATGACGCGAAATACCCTGCGCGTCGAGCTGGCGTTCGACGACGATCTGCGTCGCGATGCCGGCGTGGTCGGTGCCCGGTTGCCACAGCGTGTTGTCGCCGCGCATGCGGTGGTAGCGCGTCAGCGCATCCATGATCGCCTGGTTGAAGCCGTGTCCCATGTGCAGCGTGCCGGTGACGTTGGGCGGTGGCAGAAGGATGCAGAAAGCATTCTGATTGCTGGTGTCGAGGCCGGCGTTGAAGTAGCCCTTGGCCTCCCAGTCGGGGTACCAGCGACGCTCGATGTCGGCCGGCTCAAAGCTTTTGGCAAGTTCCATGATGGACGGGATGTGGGTATGAGAATGGAGGAAAGCGGGCGATTATACCGGATCGAACCATTGCGCTGGGGCGCGCCTCGCGACGCGTGGGGAGGCGTGAGCTAGT
>NZ_FLQY01000059.1 GCF_900089945.1 Candidatus Propionivibrio aalborgensis
CTGCTGCCCGGTGGCGATCTGGCGAAGGCCTATACGCCGTCCTTCTCTCTGCTTGGTGCGGAATCGCTGATCATGGAGCAATCCGAGATCGGCAATATCTCGGAGATGGTCAAGGACTGCCTGCGCTGCGGCAAATGCAAGCCGGTCTGTTCAACCCACGTACCGCGCGCCAATCTCCTTTACTCGCCGCGCAACAAGATCCTCGCCACTTCACTGCTGATCGAAGCATTTCTCTATGAAGAGCAAACTCGGCGCGGCATTTCGCTGATGCACTTTGATGAATTCAACGATGTGGCGGACCATTGCACGATCTGTCACAAGTGCGTAGCGCCCTGCCCGGTCGATATCGATTTTGGCGATGTCTCCGTGCGCATGCGTAATTTCCTGCGCGAACAGGGCAAAAAGAAATTCGTTCCCGCCAAGGCAGCGGCGATGGCCTTTCTGACCATGAAGGATGCGGCGACCATCCGGCTGACGCGCAAGCTCATGATCGACTGGGGCTACCGTGCGCAACGGCTGGCTCACCGGGTGGCCAAAGCCCTTGGTCTGATTCAGGATCAGACCCGGCAGCCTCCGTCAACACTTGGCCAGCCGACGGTACGCGCGCAGATCATCCACTTCATCAACAAACCGATGCCCGGCGGCCTGCCCAAGCGCACGTCGCGCGCCCTGCTCGACATTGAGGACGAAAGAATCGTTCCGGTAATTCGCGACCCGCACAAGGTCAATGCAGCCGACTACTCCGGCGACGCCGTTTTCTATTTCCCTGGCTGTGGCTCGGAGCGTCTCTTTTCGCAGGTCGGTCTTGCCACACAGGCAATGCTCTACGAAATCGGTGCGCAAACCGTGCTGCCGCCGGGCTATCTTTGCTGCGGCTATCCGCAGAATGCAGCCGGCGAGGCGGATCAAGGGCAAAGAATCATTACCGACAACCGCGTGCTCTTTCACCGCGTCGCCAATACGCTGAACTATCTCGACATCAACACGGTGATCGTTTCCTGTGGCACGTGCATGGATCAGTTGCAGAAGTACCAGTTCGAAAAGATATTTCCCGGTTGCCGACTGCTCGACATTCACGAATATCTGTTGGAGAAGGGTGTCAGTCTTGAGGGAGTAAGCGGCACCCGCTACCTGTACCACGAGCCCTGTCACGAGCCGATGAAGACCATGGCGGGAATCAAAGTGGTCAACGAATTGATGGGGCAGAACGTCGATCTCTCAGATCGCTGTTGCGGCGAATCCGGCACGCTGTCCGTGACACGCCCGGACGTATCCACCCAGATACGCTTCCGCAAGCAACAAGAAATCGAGAAGGGAGTGGCCAAGCTGCGCGCCGAGGGGGGAATGGGTGCAAGCGGCAGTACTACATCGTTTACGGGCGATATCAAGATACTCACCTCCTGCCCTTCGTGCCTCCAGGGATTGTCGCGCTACAACGACGATGGCGGAACGCAGGCAGACTACATCGTCGTCGAAATGGCGCGGCACCTTCTCGGCGCGGACTGGATGGAGAAATACATTCAAAAAGCAAGCAACGGCGGCATTGAGCGCGTCCTGCTTTAGTCGATATTCAGGCATGATTTGATCGAAAGGCTCAGGCACCGCATTCAGCGGAGCCGGTTCGGCAAAAGGCAGCCCTGGGCCGCGATTGACGGCATCATGCTAAACTCGATCAACATACGTTTAGCGCGATTCGCTGCCCATAGTCCATTGCCTTCTTTGCCAACTTTTTCTCCTCCTTTACCACGTACCGTACGGGTGCGCAAAGCCGTCGAGGCGGGTGCAACAGCCACCCCTTCCGCTTCTCGCTCAGCAAAACCGCCTCCTCATGCGCTGGCTCCCGATTCGCTGGGCTGGAGCCTGCTGCTGGCCGCGCGCGTATTGGCCGCAGTTCTCGGCGGGAAGGGTTTGAACGACGCCCTGCGCATGCTTGCCGACGAACCTACGAAGGCCCGCGCGGCAGCGCAGGATGTTGCCTATGGCGTGTTGCGCCGTTACGGCTTCGGCGAATTCATCCTTGGACAATTGATGGCCAAGCCTCTGACGCATCCAGAAACGCAAGCGCTGTTACTGGGAGCACTTTATCGCCTGGAGACGCGCGCCGATTCAACGCCGATGATCGTTGATCAGGCGGTTGCCGCGGCCGGCGAACTAGCGGGGGGCGTTTTCAAGAGTCTGGTCAATGGCGTGCTGCGCAATTACCTGCGGCAGCGCAAAGCGCTTCTCGCTGCGATGGCAGATAACGACGAAGCGAGACATCAGCACCCACGCTGGTGGGTGGCTCGATTGCGCCGCGCCTATCGTGACAACTGGCAGTCGATCGTTGCCGCCGGCAACTGCCCTCCGCCGATGACTCTGCGCGTCAATCAGCGTCGGACAACCGTGCCGGACTACCGCGCCAGCTTGGAAGCGGCAGGTTTCGCAGCACGACCGGTCGGTCGCCATGGTTTTATCCTGGAACGACCGGTTGCAGTTGATGCCCTGCCGGGCTTTCGCGAGGGTTTGGTTTCCATCCAGGATGCGGGAGCGCAACGCGCCGCCGAACTGCTTGATTCTGCGCCGGGGTCCTGCGTGCTCGACGCCTGCGCCGCACCCGGTGGCAAGACCGCGCATCTGCTCGAGTCAACTGATCTCGATCTGCTGGCACTGGATATCGATGCAGCCCGGACACAGCGCATCGAAGAGAATCTGCAGCGACTGGGTCTGGCAGCTACGGTCAGGGTCGCTGATTGCAGCGCTGTGGAGCACTGGTGGGACGGCCGGCCATTCGACGCCATTCTGGCCGACGTGCCCTGTTCGGCTTCCGGCGTGGTGCGTCGTCACCCCGATATCAAGACACTGCGCCGCGAGAGCGATATCCGGCGTTTTGCGCTTAAGCAGGCAGCCATTCTCGATGCGCTCTGGCCTTTGCTCAAACCCGGCGGTAAGCTGCTGTATGCGACCTGCTCGGTTTTCCCCGAAGAGAATGCTGCGCAGATTGCTGCATTTCTCGTTCGCCATTCCGGCATCGAGTGCTTGTTTGAAGAGCAACTGCTGCCTCAGGACGAAAACGACGGTTTCTACTATGCGTTGTTGCGAAAAACTGTTTAGGGCAATTTTCTGCAGCGCAGCTCTGCTGCTGACCGCGCTTGCAACACAGGCTGCGGAGATCAGCATCCGCAACCCGCAGCTCGAAGCAAACGAGGACAGCTACGCGCTTTCCGCCGACATGAACATCAACTTCAATACGCGGCTTGAGGAGGCCGTGAACAGAGGAATCGTACTTTTTTTTGCCGCGGATTTCGAACTGACCCGGTCGCGCTGGTACTGGTTGGACGAACAGGTCGTCCGGCGCAGCAAGATATTCCGGCTTTCCTATCACGCACTGACGCGTCAATATCGATTGTCCACCGGCGCCAGCGCCCTGCACCAGAGTTACGCTTCATTGGATGAGGCACTGAGCGTGATGTCGCACGTACGCAATTGGCAGGTGCTCGAGAAGGATGAGGTCAAGCCAGGCCAAGCCTATCTTGCCAGCCTGCGCATGCGCCTGGATCTGTCGCTCATGCCCAAAACCTTTCAGGTGAGTGCGCTGGCCAACAGGGATTGGAATCTTTCATCCGATTGGTTGCGCTGGGACTTCATGCCTTCGGAATTGAAGCAGGAGCCGCCACCGGCGATATCGACACCGGCGACACCTTCGGCGAACCCTCACTCGACACCAGCGTCGGGCACGCCCCCCGCTTCGCCTGCAACGCCCGCCGCGGGTGAAGGCAAATGAAGAACCTGATCATCGTAGCGGCTTCGTTCGGCGGCATCCTGCTCTTTCTGCTGGCGTCAACCAGCGCCAATACGGCAATGTTTGCCAGCAACTATCCCTGGCTACTTGGACTGAACGCGTTTGTCGCCCTGTCGCTCCTTGTCCTGATCATTTGGCAGGTACGCGATCTGTGGCGCGAACACCAGGCCCGGATTTTCGGTTCGCGGCTCAAACTGCGCCTGATGCTGATGTTCGGCCTCATGGCCGTCCTGCCGGGCGTGCTGATCTACGCCGTTTCGGTGCAGTTCGTCACCAAGAGCATCGATTCCTGGTTCGACGTCCGCGTTGAAAAGGCACTGGAGTCCGGACTTGACCTCGGGCGTAGCGCGCTCGATTCCCTGCTCGACGATCTTGCCGAAAAAGGACACGTCATGGCGCTCGAGCTGGGCAAT